>JBKGZI010000629.1:0-2500 GCA_046545675.1 Persicimonas sp. | reverse complement strand
GCGTCTTCGTCACCGCCTGCGTCTTCGTCACCGCCTGCGTCTTCGTCACCGCCTGCATCTTCTTCGCTGCTTGTATCTTCTTCGCTGCCGGCGTCGGGCTCGGCTGAGAGCTGGTCGGGGTGGATGCAGCGGTTGCCGTCGCAGATGCGCTCGCCGCGGCACTCCAGGTCGGAGGCGCAGCCGGGGTCGTTGAATCGCTCCGTATCGCAGCCGGTCAGCACGGCGCTGCTGAAGAGTAGGGCGAGCAGGGCGGTCCAGAAATCAATGCGGGTGATATTCACGGCGGGCCTCGAAGAAGTCGTTTAGTATCAACAGCGGCCATTATAGGGAAAAACGCTCGCGAAGAAACAACCGCGACAGGTGCGCGAGAACGGTTGGGCTCACCTGCCGCTGGACATCTGCGCGCAGGTTCCTATGCTTCTGCGCGTCAAAATTCGATTTTGAGCTATCTACGAACCACTGAAATCTACAGAGCATTACAGAGGTAGAGATGAGCGAGAATAAGCAGGTCAAAGAATTCGAAGCCGAAGTCAGCCAGCTCCTCAAGCTGATGATCCACTCGGTGTATAGCAATAAAGAGATCTTCTTGCGCGAGTTGATCTCGAACGCCTCCGACGCCATCGATCGGCTGCGCTTCGACGCGCTCGAGGACGAGACGCTCTTCGAGGGCGACACGGATCTGAAGATTCGGGTCGACTACGACGCCGACGCACATACCGTGACGGTGCGCGACAACGGTATCGGAATGAGCCGCGAGGAAGTCTCCGAGAATATCGGAACCATCGCCCGCAGCGGCACCCGTGAGTTCATCGAGCGGCTGTCGGCGAGCGACTCGGACGGCTCGCAGCTCATCGGCCAATTCGGCGTGGGCTTTTACTCGGCGTTTATGGTCGCCGACAAGGTCGAGCTTCGCACCCGTCGGGCCGGCGAGGACGCCTCCGAAGGCGTGCTGTGGCAGTCGAGCGGCGACGGTACCTACTCCATCGAGCCGATCGAGAAGGCCGACCGCGGCACCGAGATCGTCATCTATCTGACCGACGAAGACGCCGAACTCGCCGACGGCTCGCGGCTGCGCCACATCGCGCAGAAATACTCCGACCACATCTCGTTTCCCATCGAGATGCCCGTCGAGCAGATGCCCGGCCAGGATGAAGAGGGCGAAGAAGAAGAGAAAGACAGCACAGAAGGAAAGCAATTCGAGACCGTCAACCAGGCCTCGGCCCTGTGGGTGCGCCCGCGCTCGGAGATCGACGACGAGGAGTACAAAGAATTCTACAAGCACGTCGCCCACGACTTCGAGGACCCGCTGACCTGGACCCATAGCAAGGTCGAGGGGCGCCTGAAGTTCAATATGCTGTTCTATGTCCCGGGCCGACGCCCGTTCGACATGAACACCAATTACGAAGGCCAGCGCCACGGCATCAAGCTGTATGTGCGCCGGGTGTTCATCATGGACGACGCCGAGATGTTCATGCCGCGCTACCTGCGCTTCGTGCGCGGCGTGGTCGACAGCGACGACCTCGACCTGAACGTGTCGCGTGAATTCTTGCAGGAAAACCGCGTGGTCGCCGCCATGCGAAAGACCGCCGTCAAGCGCGTGCTCGACATGCTCGAGGAGCTGGGCGAGGACGACGAGAAGTTCACCAAGTTCTGGGACGCCTTCGGTCCGGTGCTCAAAGAGGGCATCGTCGAAGACGCCAAAAACCGAGACCGCATCGCCGCGCTGCTTCGCTTCGCGTCGACCCACGACGACCAGCAGGCGCAAACGCACACGCTGGCCGACTACGTCGAGCGTATGCAGGACGGCCAGGACACCATCTACTACGTGACCGCCGAGTCCTTCGCGGCGGCCAAAAACAGCCCGCACCTGGAGATCTTCCGCGACAAGGGCGTCGAGGTCTTGTTGCTACATGACCGCGTCGACGAGTGGGTGGTCTCCGAGCTCGACGAGTTCGACGGCCACAAGCTGCAATCGGTGGCCATGGGCGAGCTCGACCTCGACTTCGACAAGGACTCTGAAGGGGACGACGCTGACGCCGACGAGGACTCCGAGGAAGCTGCGGAAGTGCCCGAGGAGCTCGAAGGCCTCCTCGAGAAGATGCGCGAGGCCCTCGGCCAGCGCGTCCAGGACGTGCGCGTCTCCAAGCGTCTGACGACCTCGCCGGCATGCCTGGTGGCGGGCCGGGGCGGCGTCAGCGCCAACCTCGACCGCATCCTCAAGCAGGCCGGCGAGCTGAGCCCGGGCTTCGCCCCGGTGCTCGAGCTCAACGCCGACCACCCGATCATCCAGAAGCTCGGCGGCGAAGTCGACAATGAGAGCTTTAGCGACTGGACCCAGGTCCTCTACGACCAGGCCATCCTCAGCGAGGGCGGCCGCCCCGAGGACCCGGCCACATTCGTCAAGCGTATGAATAAGCTGATGGTCGACCTGATGGGTTGATCTGCACGCCACCGGTGCCAGAGCTTCCAAGTCTGGAGATAGGGCTGGAAGCCCTGGCAC
>JBKGZI010000628.1:0-2503 GCA_046545675.1 Persicimonas sp. | reverse complement strand
CGCCACAAACAAACCGGAGCGACGCCGTCCCTGGCGTCGACAACCGGAACGCCTTGGCCGACATCGACCTCAACGAGCTGATGCTCGAGATCGTCGCCGAGAAGACCGGCTATCCGCGTGAGATGCTCCAGCCCGAGATGGAGCTCGAGGCCGACCTGGGCGTCGACTCCATCAAGCGCGTCGAGATTCTGGCCGAGATGGAAGAGCGCGTCCCGCAGCTCCCCGAGGTCGACACCGCCGAGATGGCCGAGCTGCGCCGTCTCAACGAGATTATCGAGTATATGCAGGGATTGATGGGCGGCCGCGAGCCGCATAGCCAGTCGTCGTCGAGCAGCAGCACTGAGGAGTCCGAAGACGATTCGGAGTCCGACCCCGGGACGAGTGGCTCTGCGACAAGTGCGAGCGGCTCTACAGAGAGTGAACCAGACACCAGTGGCTTAGCGCGCTACGCGGTCCGCGCGGTCAACGCGCCGGCCAGCGGCACGAGCATGCCCGGGCTGTCGCAGCTCGAGACGGTCTATATAACCGGTGACAGTGGCGACCTCGGCCCGGTTTTGGTCGAGACGCTCCAGGAGCGCGGCCTGAACGCCGAGCTCTGTGACGCCGTGCCCGAAGGCGCCCAGGCGGCGATCTTTTTGGGCGGCCTGGCCTCCGTCGACGACATCGACGACGCCCTGGCCGTCAACCGCCATGCGTTCGACGCAGCTAAAGCCTTAGTCAGCGGCGATAAGCCGTCACCCAAGCTCTTCGTGACCGTCCAGGACACCGGCGGCGACTTCGGCCTCTCCGGCTCGGCCGGCCCCCGCGCCTGGCTCGCCGGCACCGCAGCGCTCGCCAAAACGGCCGCCGTCGAGTGGACCGACACGGCGGTCAAGGCCATCGACCTGTCTCGTAATGGCCGAACCATGCAGGTCCAAGCCGACGCCATCGCCGACGAGATCTTCTTCGGCGGACCCGAAGTCGAGGTCGGCTTGGGAGCCGAGCGCGTCACGCTCGTCGGAATGCCCGAAGCGGTCGACGCGACCGGCTCGGCGACTGACGTCGAGATCGACGAAGACTCCGTCATCGTCGTCTCCGGCGGTGCCCGCGGCGTAACCGCCACGGCCACCATCGCGCTGGCCAAGCGCACCCAGGCCAGCTTCGTCCTGCTCGGACGCACCGAGCTGGTCGACGAGCCCGCCGTCTGCCAGGGCGTCGAAGGCGACGCCGCGCTCAAGCGCGTGTTGCTCGAAGAGGCCAAGGACAAAGGCGAAATGCTCACGCCTCGCGACCTGCAAAGCCAGGTGCGCCACGTGCTCGCCTGCCGCGAGATTCGCGACACCATCGCACGGCTCGACGCCGTCGGCTCGAAGGCGCGCTACGTCTCGGGCGACGTGCGCGACGAGGAGGCGCTCTCCGAGGCCTTCTCACAGGTCCGCGAGGACTGGGGCCCCATCACGGGGCTGGTCCACGGCGCCGGCGTGCTCGCCGACGCGCTCATCGAGAAGAAAACGCTCGAGCAGTTCGAGTTTGTGGTGGGCACCAAAACCGAGGGGCTTCGCGCGCTGCTCGCAGCCACCAGCGACGACCCGCTCGACCTCATCTGCACCTTCTCGTCGGTCGCGGCTCGGTCCGGAAACCCCGGTCAGAGCGACTACGCGATGGCCAACGAGATCCTCAACAAGGTCGCCGCCGTCGAGCGAACCCGCCGCGGCGACGCCTGCCTGGTCAAGTCGATCGGCTGGGGCCCGTGGGACGGCGGTATGGTCACGCCCACCCTCAAAAAGCACTTCGAGGAGCAGGGAGTCGTGCTGATTCCGAAAGATGCGGGCGGCCAGATGTTCGCCACCGAGATTCTCGACGCGCCTGCGAGCGATATCGAGGTCGTGCTGGGTGGATCGGTCTCCGCCGAGGGCATCAACGGCACCAATCTCGAAGAGGGCATCAGCGTCGACCTCCATATCGACGCCTCGACCCATCCCTACCTCGACAGCCACCGCCTCAAGGGCGTGCCCGTCGTGCCGGCCATGGTCGTGCTCGACTGGTTCTTGCGCATGGCTCGTGGCTGCCGCCCGGACCTTCAGGTCCTGCGTTGCCGCGATATGGAGGTGCGAAACGGCATCAAGCTGGCCGGCTTCGATGAAGATGGTGACCTACTGACGCTGACCGCACGCCAAGCGGGCAGCGCAGCCAAGCCGGAGCTCGAAGTCGAGCTTCGCGGCGCTGACGACACGCTGCACTACGTCGCCGTCGTCGAGTTAGGCGACACAGCTCCGAGCCCGGCTGATGATCTGGCCGGTAGCTACGCGATGAGCCCGAGCGCCAGCGACATCCCGCTCGAAGAGGCCTACGACGCCGGCAACCTCTTCCACGGCCCCGACTTCGAGGTCCTCACCGACATCGAGGGCATCGATGAAGGCGGAGGCGTCGCCAATCTCAAAGGCTCGCGCCTGATGGACTGGCCCGCCGAGGGCTGGTTCGCCGACCCGGCCGCCCTCGACGGCGCGCTGCAGATCGGCCTGCT
>JBKGZI010000627.1:0-2506 GCA_046545675.1 Persicimonas sp. | reverse complement strand
GGCGCCTTGAAAGGCAACAGCGCGTCAATCATCGAGATGTGTATGATGAAAAGGCGTCGCTCCGGTTCGGCGTCGACGCCAGGGACGGCGTCGCTCCGGTTGGGCGTCGACGCCAGGGACGGCGTCGCTCCGGTTCGGCGTCGACGCCAGGGACGGCGTCGCTCCGGTTGTGAGCTGCAAGTCCCCCATCACGCATCGTGAGACTTCAGCCACTGCGCGGTCTCCTCGAGGTTTTGTTCGAGCAGCGGGTCCTGATCCAGGTCGCGTTTGATGGAGTCGGCCACCTCGGGGGTGCGGCGCGCGAGGTGATGCTGGATGGCGGTGGTCAGCTCGGGATTTTGGATAAATCCTCGCTCCTCGAGCCAGGGAGCCAGGCGGGCGGTGGCCTCGAAGAAGGTCGCTGCTTTGTGGGGGCTTCCGAAAAAATCGGACTTCCGGATTTCGTTGGTGTAGCCCACAGCCAGGTCTGGGTGCGGGGCGAATCGATAGTCCTCGCGCCACAGCTCGCGGAGCTCCTTTAGCTCGCGGCGCAACGTCTTGTCGCGAGTCGCTTGCGGGGTGCAATACTCGCAGCTAAACGGGTCTTTGCAACGCGCTCCGTATCGCACGAAATTGACCAGATATCGCCCGGCGAGCAGGGCTTTGAAGGGGGGCCAGCCGTGGTCGTCGACGAGGCTTCGGGCGAATGCCAGGCAAAGGGCCTGCGCGGGATCGACCTCTTTGTCGCGACTTTTCTCGGCATCGGCGTCGTAGCGAGCTGGCTCCGAACCCAAGAAGAAGGTCACGAAGGGCTCGACACCTCCCGACTCGGCCTCTTCTAGCATGCCCCCGAGGGCAGCTCTTATGTGCTGCATCGTGCGCGGCTGGTCGATATCCTCCTCGGCCCACGCGGCGACTTGGGCGAGTACGGTCCAGTCGGCCCATTCGCCGAAGGCGTGCGGCATGACATGGGCATCGCGAAACCTCGGCCATGCCTCGAGCAGATGATCGAGCACGCTCGTAACGCCGTGATAAGCGAGTCGCTCGAGCGTGTGGAAGATATGATCGGCCGCCTGGCTCGGGTTCGCAAAAAGGAGTTCCAGCGACGTGTCCAGATACTCGCCGTCTTCCATCAGGGCGAAGTCCACGGCGGTCGCGCCCAACACATTGGCCTCCTGGTCGACCTGCTCCGGCCTCTTCTCACGCAGACGCTCGAGCAGCTCGAGCCACTCCTCGCCCCGGCCGCTTCGAATGGTGGGAGTTAGCAATCCATCTATCATCAACGAGAACGCCCACTCTTCGTCGAAGTCAGGGGCATTGTCGATGCGGTCGCGAGCCATCTCGAATTGTGTGTCGAGATCGGCCTCGTCGAATTCATCCCAGAACGTATCCCATTCGATATAGTCGTCGTGCTCGAGGATCTGCTTCTGCTCGACCTGGCGGCGCACCTCGTCGAGGCGGTGAGGCAGGTCCCAGTCGTCGGGGTCTGCGACGGGATAGGCGGTGCCCTGCTCGAGAACCTCGAGCGCCCGCTCCGGCTGCGGAGGCTCGGCGCTGCGGTAGATATCGGCCAGAACGCAGTAGCCGCGGGCCTCTTCGGGATAGTCGGCGATTTGGCGCAGGCAGATATCTACGGCCTGCTCGAAGTCGCCGGCTTGGCCCAAAAAATAGGCCCGTTCGGCCTCGAGCGAGCGCCAGTTGTGGTCGGATTCGCCGCTGAACCGCTCGAAGAGCGCGTCCATGAACGCGACCTGCTCGGCAGCCTGCTTTTTGTTTTTGTTGACCAGCCCCCGGAAGATATTGACGACGTCCCACACCCAATTGTGGATGCTCGGCTCGTCGTCGCCGAGCGCCTCCTGGGCAGCGTCGATGGTGTCGACCTCGGCGGGGAGGTTTTCGTCGAGTTCGCTCCAACCGTCGAGCCAGATGCCGAGCGCCCCTTCCGGGTCGCGGCGCTTGGCCTTTTCTCCGGCGGTGACGGCCTGCGCGAAGCGGCCCTGCCAGGTCGTCGGCTTCGATGGTTTCGATGGCGCCGAGGGCGAGACCACACTGGACGACCTTGGGCCGCCTTGCTTTTGCTTTCGCAGGCAACATTGCTTGTATTTGCGGCCGCTTCCGCAGGGGCAGGGATCGTTTCTACCGACATCTCGAGACATGCATCGAACCTGTGGGTGGCGGTTAGTGAGTTCGCTCTCGACACGGACCATATGAACGTATGTGCCCTTCGACAAGTATGTGTATTGGGCGGCGACGCCAGGGACGGCGTCGCTTCGGTTGCCTCGACGCCAGGGACGGCGTCGCTCCGGTGGGAGCGTCGACGCCAGGGACGGCGTCGCTCCGGTGGGAGCGTCGGCCCTGCAGGTGCGTGGCTTCCGCTATTAATACTACAACGTCACTTCGGCGTGAGTAGCTCTCGGCGAGGCCAGATGGCCAATGGCAAGGCGACGGCTCGCATACGGTTAAACCGCATAAAGGCGATGCGGGTAGCATCGTCGAGAGACGGCAACGCAGCCAGTGGTCATCTGGA
>JBKGZI010000626.1:0-2515 GCA_046545675.1 Persicimonas sp. | reverse complement strand
TCTTCGAGCTCGCCGTCGCCGCCGCCATCGTCCTCTTCGGCATCCACTCGGGCGCCGCCCTCGTCACCGTCGTCGGCGTGCTCGTCGAGGTGCCCCTGATGCTCGCCCTGGTGCGCATCGCAAACGGCACCAAACAGTATTTTCCCGAGTAAATGGTCATCGATAGCCCATTAACGACGACTGATTCTTTGAGACAAGGAGATACCATGACTGCAAAAAAACTGACCGTATTCGACCCTTCGATGTGCTGCTCGACCGGCGTGTGCGGCCCGGACGTCGACCAGGAACTGGTGCGCTTTTCGGCCGACCTCGAATGGCTCGGCAAGCGCGGCGTCAACGTCGAGCGTTTCAACCTCTCCCAGGAGCCCGGGGCCTTCGCCGAAGACAGCGACGCCAAATCGCTCCTAGAGAGCGACGGCGAAGCAGGCCTGCCGCTGTTCAAGGTCGACGGCCAAGTCAAAGCACACGGCGAGTATCCCTCGCGCGACGTCCTCGCCGAGTGGTTCGGCGTCGAAGACGACAGCGCCAACACGAGCAAAGCCGACGAGTCGGCGGGATGTTGCGGCGGTGCGAGTAGCACCGAGTCGAAGTCGTCTTGCTGCTGAGCGACTCTGACTCATGCGTCTCACACGCAAAGCTCCTCCCCTTCTTTCAGGGTAACGAGATGATCAACTGCCTGACACACCCCACACGTTTTTTGTTCTTTACGGGCAAAGGCGGCGTGGGAAAGACATCGACCGCCTGCGCGACAGCCATTCAACTGGCCGAGCAGGGCAAAAAGGTGCTCCTGGTGAGCACCGATCCGGCCTCGAACCTCGACACGGTGCTCGGCACGGCGCTGGGCGGCGAGCCCACGCCCATCGAGGGTGTCGACGGGCTCTTCGGGCTCAATATCGACCCGGAGGAGGCCGCCCGCGCCTATCGCGAGCGCGTCGTCGGCCCCTACCGAGGCGTACTGCCCGACGAGTCGGTAGCCTCCATCGAGGAGCAGCTCTCCGGAGCATGCACCGTCGAGATCGCCGCCTTCGACGAGTTCACCGGCCTGATGAGCTCCAAGAGCGACGCGGACACGTACGACCACGTCGTCTTCGACACCGCCCCGACCGGCCATACGCTTCGCTTGCTGCAGCTTCCGGCGGCCTGGACGAGCTTCATCGAGACCAACGAGCGCGGCGCCTCGTGCCTGGGGCCGATGTCGGGCCTGAAAAACCAGCAAGAGCGCTACGCCGAGGCGATGGAGGTTCTGGCGGATGGACAGCGCACCACCCTGGTCCTGGTGACTCGACCCGAAAACGGCGCGCTTACGGAAGCCGAGCGAACCCGCGTCGAGCTGCAAAAACAGGGCGTCGACAACCAGTTTTTGGTGGTCAACGGAGTCTTCCGTGCGACCGACCGCGACGACAGGGTCGCGCTGAAGCTCGAAGCGCGCAGCCAACAGGCGCTCGACGCCATGTCCGACGGCCTGGCCGAGCTTCCCTCCTACGAGGTGCCCCTCAAGCCGTATAATTTGGTCGGATTGCAGGCGCTCCGAGACTTATTCAAAGGCGCAGGGGCCGTCGAAGCCGTCGAGGACAACGATGCCAAACCGACCGACGAAGCCGTCGACGTCGACACTCTGCCGCGTCTGGTCGAGTTCGCCGACGAGCTCGAAGAGGCCGGCCACGGGCTGGTGATGTGCATGGGCAAAGGTGGCGTGGGAAAGACCACCGTCGCCGCCGCGCTGGCCGCCGAACTCGCCGGCCGCGGCGTGCCCGTCCATCTGACCACGACCGACCCGGCCGCCCATATCGAGGACGCGCTGCAAGACGAGGTCGACAACCTGCGGGTCAGCCGCATCGACCCGGAGGCCGAGACCGAAGCCTACCGCAACAAGGTCATCGAGCGCTCCCGCGACGATCTCGACGCCGAGGGCCTCGAGCTCCTCAAAGAGGACCTGCGCTCACCGTGCACCGAGGAGGTCGCCGTCTTCCACGCCTTCTCGAAGGTGGTGTTCTCGGCCAAGCGCGAGATCGTCATCATGGACACCGCCCCGACCGGCCACACATTGTTGTTGCTCGACTCGACCGGCTCGTATCACCGCGAGATGCTGCGCCAGACCGAGGACTCCGACGTCAAAGTAGCCACGCCGCTGATGCGCCTGCAGGACCCCGAGCACACCAAAGTGCTGGTGGTCGCGCTCGCCGAGACCACGCCGGTCCAGGAAGCCGCTCACCTGCAAGAGGACCTTCGCCGCGCCGAGATCGAGCCATACGGCTGGGTCATCAATCGCAGCCTGGCGGCCACGCCGACGCATGATCCCCTCCTTCGAGCCCGGGCGCGCGAAGAGTCCGTCCAAATGAAGGAGGTCGTCGACGAGCACGCCCGGCGCATATTCGTAGTCCCCTACGCCGGCGAGGAGCCGCGCGGGGCGAAGGCGCTGCGTGAATTGATCGACTGATCCTGTGCCACTGATTGCGCTCAACAGGAGGCTCTCATGAGCAATGCACCGACCAAGTACACGATCACTGCGCGCTCG
>JBKGZI010000625.1:0-2523 GCA_046545675.1 Persicimonas sp. | reverse complement strand
GCGTGTGGAGGGGGCCCCACCTTGATCCTCCCCACGAACAGCGCGTGTGGAGGGGGCCCCACCTTGATCCTCCCCACGAACAGCGCGTGTGGAGGGGGCCCCACCTTGATCCTCCCCACGAACAGCGCGTGTGGAGGAGGCCCATAATTGCGGGGCGACGATCTCGTCGGTGGTGCCGGGGAAGGTGGTGGATTCGAGGACGACCAGGCAGGGCGGCTGGAGGTGCTCTTGGAGCATGTCGAGGGCGGCCTGGATATAGGACAGGTCCGGCTGGCGGGTTTCGTTGAGCGGGGTCGGTACGCAGATGCAGACGGCGTCGGCGTCCGTCGGTAGGCCGGAGGCTCCCTCCCCTCTCGGAGAGAAGCGGAGAGAAGCACGGTCAAGCCGCATAAAGGGAGGATCAAGGAGGGGAACTCGGAAGGCAATGTGCGCAAAAAGACGCCCCACCTTGATCCTCCCCACTTTTGAACGGCAAAGCGGGGAGGGCGTTTTGTCAACCTACCGACGATGATCACACCCGGTGAGCCCGGCGACTCAAAAGAGCTCGTCGAGCTCGTCGAGGCCGCGGCTGAGCTCCTCGGCGGCTTGTTCGTCGCGATGGGCGGCCGGCGTGGTGACCAGGGGGCGGTGGCCGGCGGAGCCGGGCCAGTTGGCGACGAAGGTGGTCATGCCGTTTAGCAGGTTGGTGATGGTGGAGTCGCCCACGCCGTGCAAATCCTCCAATTCGATGGCGCTGTGCGGCAGGTGGCGCAGGCGTATGACCGGGGCGTCGACGCCGCCGTCATTGCGCAGCGCGCGCTCCAGGCGCCCCCAGGTGTTTCGACCGCGGTCCTCGAGCTCGGAGATCGGGGTGTCGAGGCCGGCTGGAATCAACATCTCGAGCCCCTCGATCAGCTCCGAGTAGGCCACGCGGGTGACGTAGATGTCGCTGTCGGCCGCCAGGCTCTTGGCGACGATCGCCGACCATCCCAGGGCGACGCGGTGGCGCTGGGCGGCCTCGGCGAGGTCGTCGACCAGCTCGTCGTCGGCGTGCTGGCTCGCCCAGGCCAGGCCCTGGGCGATCGTCCAGTCCGGGGAGACCCCCGCGGCGCGAAGCCGCGCCGGGTCCAGGCCGAGCGCCTCGATGCGGTAGCGATCCGCGTCGGCCACCCGCGGGTCGTCGATGTGCCCGTCCAGGCTCAGGTGGACGAGGCCCGCCAGAGCCTCGTCGGGCAGTAGGTATTGGGCGGTCTTGGGGCCGAAGGCTTCCCCGAAAAAAGCGAAGTCCGCCACTGCCCAGTCGCGGTATTCGCGTAGCGTAGCGAGCACGGCTGCCGCGGCCTCCTCGGGGGGGCCTTCGCTGAGGATCGTGGCCAATTCGATGGACCAATTCACCGCGCCGACGCCTTCGAAGTGGTAGGCATCGCAGGAAGCGCAATAGTAGCGTTCCCCGAGGAGGTCGTTGAGCCCGCCGGGCTCGTCGTCCTCGGCTACCGGCAGGCCGTATTCATGGATGCGCTGGCAGACTCGCCAGGTGATCTTGTCGGGGCTCATGCTGTAGGAGTCGATCCAGGGGCTCAAAAAGATGCGGCCCCGGTCGCGCTCGGTGTCGATGCATTCGGGGTCGAGCAGCATCGCCAGGGCGTCTTCCTCGTAGTCGATGCTTCGAAAAGACTCGCCCTCGTTGTTGCCCCAGGGCTGGCGCCGAGCGGCGCGACTGAAGCGCTCCTCGAATAGGCCGTCGACGCGCGCGGCGAAGAAGAGCACCGGCCGCTCTTGGAGTTCGACCAGCCAGCCCACATAAGTGCCCGACTCGGTCAGTTGCTCCCAGCTCGAATCGACCGCGGCGGCGAGCCGGATGGGGTCGGCGTCGAGGCCGTCGACGCGCTCGGCGCGCGGGCCGGTGCGCCGATCGATGCGCAGCCGCCAGACGGCCATTTGGGCGTCACTCATTTTGTCGTAGGCGTCGTCGCCGACCTCCGATCGGACATGCTGGCGCACGTCCATCGCCACCCGACGGTCGGATTCTTCTTGTGGGTGGCGAAACAACGCGTAGCTCTGCACGCAAAAATATTCAGATGCGTCGTAGATATCGCCGGGGCTGACTTCCAGTCGGCGAAAGATCTCGTCGGCGAAATCGTCGCCCCATTGGGCTTCGCCGTACTTAATCGCCTTGTTGAAGGTCGCGGCAAAGCTGGCCGAAAACGCCGCGATCACCTGTCTAATATCCGGCGGCCTCGGCGACGACGGCGGCCCGAAGTCGAAGCCGGCGAAGTCGTCTTTTTCCTCTCGCTTGCGGCGCTTGGTTTTCTTACGGCGGCGGCTCTTGCCGCCGGCGCAGCAATCTCCATAGGGTTTACCGCTGCCGCAAGGGCACGGGCGAGCGAGGCGGATGATAGAAACCATGCGACGAGACCGTTGAGAAATTTGTGATGAGCTGCGAATGAACCGCGCCGACCGTCTGTTCGACGGGCGTCAATTATGCTAGTAGCTCGGGACAATGATTGTGAACGTTTTAAACCGGCTCAGGGAGACGATCTCTTT
>JBKGZI010000624.1:0-2528 GCA_046545675.1 Persicimonas sp. | reverse complement strand
TAGCCAGCGCTGCGTAAACTGTCCGTAAGCCAAATGATCGCCGTGCTCACACTTAGATGATCCAAATCATACGCCCGTTTTCTGCGGGCATTACCATCAATTCCAGTTCGTGATCGCGTCGGCAACTATCTTGGCGCGGTCGTTGCAATCACGATCACCCGGAACGGGGCGGATGGCCCCAGCTCAACGACTGACTATCGCCGAACGTCAAACAAATAATTATTTGATCATTTGAAGTGCGCAGGCTTTGCGCCGCCACGTTGCGGTATGCACATTTTGCGCGCCAAATCACGAGCAACGATTCGAGGAGACACTATGACCCAAGATAATACGCTTCTGATCAACGAGCCCGATGACCAGCCCACGACACCCAAGCGGGTGCTCATCGTCGGCGGCGTCGCCGGCGGGGCGTCGTGCGCCGCCCGGCTGCGACGCCTCGACGAGGACGCCGAGATCGTCATGGTCGAGCGCGGCCCGTATATCTCCTTTGCCAATTGCGGCCTGCCCTACCATATCGGCGGGGTCATCGAGGAGCGAGACGACCTGCTCGTGCAGACCCCGGAGAGCTTCAACGCTCGCTTCGAGGTCGACGTGCGCACTTTGACCGAGTTGATCTCCATCGACCGAGAGGCCAATACCGCGCTGCTCCGAGACGTCGACAGCGGCCACACCTCCACGATGCACTACGATGCGCTGGTGCTCTCGCCGGGCGCCTCGCCGTTCGAGCCGCCCATCCCCGGGGCGGACTTGCCCGAGGTTCACGCCCTGCGGACCATCCCCGACATGGACCGCATCATCGAGGCCTGCGACGAGGAGCCCCCCGAGCATGTCACCGTCGTCGGCGGCGGCTTTATCGGTCTGGAGGTCGCCGAGAACCTCGCCCACCGGGGCATCGACGTCAGCGTCGTCGAGATGGGCCATCAAGTCATGCCCAACCTCGACCCCGAGATCGCCGCTGCGGTGGGCGACGCCTGCAGGCGCCACGGCGTCGAGGTGCGCACTGAGACCCGTGTGGTCGGAATTTCTCGAGCTGAGGGTGCGCTCGAGGTCGAGACCGACGACGGCGCCAAGAAGCGCGCCGACCTGGTCATTATGGCCGTGGGCGTGCGTCCGGAGGCCGGGCTGGCCGAGGCCGCCGGCCTGGAGCTCGGCGAGCGCGGCGGCATCGCCGTCGACGATCAGATGCGCACCTCCGACCCGAAGATCTTTGCGATCGGCGACGCCGTCGAGGTGAACCATCGCATCACCGGCGAGTCCGGGATGATGCCCCTGGCCGGGCCGGCGAACCGACAGGGCCGGCTCGTCGCCGACGTCATCAGCGGCCGAGACGTCCGCTATCCCGGCGCACAGGGCACCAGCATCATGAAGATCTTCGACACCACGGTCGCCTGCACCGGCCTTTCTCAGAAGCACGCGCGCCGACTCGATACGCCCCACGAGGTCGCCTGGGTCTCCGGTGCCTCGCACGCCTCGTATTATCCGGGCTCGGAGACGATCACGCTAAAGGCCGTCTTCGACCCGGACAGCGGTAAGCTCCTGGGGGCTCAGGGCTTCGGGCGCGACGGCGTCGACAAGCGCATCGACGTGTTGGCCACCGCCGTCGCCGCGGGCATGAGCGTCTGGGAGCTCCAGGAACTCGATCTGGCCTACGCGCCGCCATTTTCGTCGGCCAAAGATCCGGTCAACCATCTCGGAGCGGTCGCCGCGGGCATCCTCGACGGCGATCACCCGGCGATCTCTTGGGAGGAGCTCGCCGAATCCGCCGGCTACTTCACGCTGCTCGACGTGCGCGGCCCCGAAGAATTCGAGGCCGGCACGATCCCGGGCGCGCTCAACATCCCGCTCGACAGCCTGCGCGAGCGCCTCGACCAGCTCGACGCTGACACGCCACTGGCCGTGGTGTGCAAGGAGGGATTGCGCGGCTATCTGGCCACGCGCATCCTCGTCCAAAACGGCCTCGACGCGCGCAACCTGCTGGGCGGCTACCGCCTATGGAAGCTCGCCGGAGGTCAATAGAAGTTGGTGGGGGGAGTGGCGTTGGGACGACGTTTGGGTATCTCGCGTCCCACGCCTTCCGAATTAGCATCAACGATTCACTTCTCCTACATTCTCTTACATTCAGGTTCAGACGCAGTGGAGTTAGGCAGCTGCGTCTCGCTGGAGTCAACGAGGGGCAAAACAAGGGGGGGAGTGATGCGAATATCTTATCGCCAAGGATGGCTGTGCTGTGCACTGTTGCTCGTAGCATGCGGCGGAGTCGAGTCCGACGGGCCGACGCCGGCCGATCACGATAGTGAGCGCGGCGAGTCGACGCGGCAGGCGGCCCAGACCGATGGCGTCACGCCGCTGATCGATTGGACACGGACCTTCGGCGAGCAGGAGCTCGCTCGTAGCTTCGCGGTCGACGCCTTCGACGGCGTCTATGTCGCCGGCTCGGTCGGCTTTGCCTTGCCCGGCCAGGAGGATGGCTTTCGCACGGACGCCTTCGTGCGCAAATACGACGAGAAGGGCGACGAGGTGTGGACGCG
>JBKGZI010000623.1:0-2547 GCA_046545675.1 Persicimonas sp. | reverse complement strand
CCTCAAGAAGGCCGGATGGCCGCATGAGTCACCCTCTTTGCAGTGCTGCGCCCATTTGCGACGTCTTTACCAAGAACCAACCACCAAGAACCAAAAACCGTGGCGAATCAAGGTAACGCATCGAGTGTCTCGAGCTTCTCATTATCCACGAGACTTACGCGCTTGTACTTAGACGGTGCTTATTTCGGCGGGCGAGTTGCACGAGGCGATCGGCGATGCCCGCGGCCTCGCCGCCTTCGATGCCGTCGTGCTCCTCGAAGATGTGTCGCGCAATCCGGTTGGACAATTGTGCTTGATAGTGCTCGCTGTCCCAGAAGTCCACTCGGTTGATCTCGTTGGAGATCAGCTCGACGAGGGCGTGAGTCTCTTCGGCGAGCGCGTCCAGATAGGTGCTCAATGCGTCGTCATCTGTGTCCTCTCCCTTGTCACCGGTCGCGTCGGCTTCGAGCTCGTCTTTGAGCACGCGATAAAACGGCAGCTCTCGGCGCGGATCGAGGCCCGTCTCATCCGGGTCCTCCGGCTCGCCTTCGATGCGCCCTTTGAGCTTTTTCAGCATCTCGAACATGCGCTCCCAATCGCCCTCGAGCTGCGCGCGAATCTCCTCGAGGCGCTCGCTGAGCTTCTCGTAGCGCACCGGGTCTTCGTCGTAGTGGACGTCGATGTGGTGGCGCATGGCGTGCTCCATCTCGGAGGCCTTCGCGCGCGGCGACACCTCACGCTCGAGGTGGTCTTCGAAGTCGGCGTCCATGATGGACACCGGCTCGACCCGCGGCTCGATGCCCTTCGAGCGCACGTACTCGTCGAGCAGGGTGCGCACCTTCTCGGGGGCGCCGCGCAAGTGCTGCTGCTCGGTGTCGCGATAGCGCGTGGCGGCCTTGCTGTTGATGAGGCCGAGCTTCTCGGCGTCCTTCTCGTAATCGAGCGCCTGCGGCCGCGGCATGACGATGTCGAGGCTCTCCAGAAAGTCCTTGTATTTGACCAAAAAGTCGGCGCGAAGCGCGACGTCCTCGAGCAACTGGACGCAGCCCTCGGTGTCGGCGAGGTCGAGGCCGCGGCTGGTAAATAGACTGACCGCCCGGTGGTGTCTGTCCGAGAGTGTGGGGAGCTCGTCTTCGACCGAGACCCACGCGCCCTCGATATCGGTCTGCGAATAGACGTTGAGCGCCTCATTGAGCTCTTCGGCCAGCCCGCAATAGTCGACGATCAGTCCGTGCGACTTGCCCTCATAGCGACGATTCGTGCGGGCAATCGCCTGCAATAGATTGTGCTGTCGAAGTGACCTGTCGATATACATCGCCTGCTCGATGGGTGCGTCGAATCCGGTCAGCAGCATCGAGTTCACGCACAGGAACGCCAGGCCGTCGCGCTTGGAGGGCTTCTCGTGCTCGAACGGCTTTTTGAAGCGGCCGATATAGCTCGAGATCTTGCCGTCGGTCGACCACTGCTTCCACGAATCCGGGTCTTCCTTCGTGCCCGAGATGACCGCCGCAAATTCGAGCCGCTCGACGCGGCCACGATATTTGAGCGCTCGGGCCAGCCGACGCGTCTGGGCGGGCAGCGCTTCGACCTCGTCCTGGGAGAGCTCGGCCAGCGCCGGGTCGGCCAGTTCCAACTCTTCGAGCACCTCCGCCCTGGCCTGCTCCAAAAAGTCGCGATACCGAACCACCGACTTGCGGCTATCGGCGACCAATTGCGCCTTGAAGCCGTTGGGGAGCACCACGTCGATATAATGCCACAGGATGTCGCGCGCCTTGTCGCGAATCAGGTCCTCCGAGCTCGCTACGGCTTGCTTGGTGACGTAGCGCTTTCGGATATTGTCGCGCTCTTGCTCGCTCAGGTGGTCGAAGGCGAAGTCAAAATGCATATCCAGCGTCGCATCGCTCTTCGTCCCCCAGTCGGCGTAGCGGCCTTCGTAGTAGATCTGCAGCGTCGCCCCGTCCTCGACCGATTGCTCGATGGTGTACTTATCGACATACGGCCCAAAGATGTCATGGGTGCGCTTCTGCTCACCCATCAGAATCGGCGTGCCCGTAAAGCCAATCCGCGCACAATTCGGCAACGCTCGCAGCAAATTCGCGTGCAACGTCTGCGTCTGCGAGCGATGCGCCTCATCCACCATCACGAGAATCTCAGAAGACTCGTTGAGGCAGGGAAACTGCTCATCGACCTCCTCGCGCTCCTGATACTTCTGAATCATCGCAAAGACGAGCCCCTCGCCCCGCTTGCTCAATAGCTTCTTGAGGTCGGCGGTATCGGCAGCCGTCTCCACGGGCTGATTCGTCAACTTCGCCGTCTTCGACAACTGCTTCTGCAACGCCTTGCGGTCGGTCACGATGACCACCTTATAGCGCTGCAGCACCGGTGTCTTACGCATCTTTCGCACCAAGAATACCATCGTCAGGCTCTTCCCCGAGCCCTGCGTGTGCCAAATTATTCCCCCTCGCCTGTCGATGCTGTCGCCGTCCAGCGCCGACTCCCCTTGTTGCATCCGCTCGACGGCCTTCTGCACCGCCCGAAATTGCTGGTAACGCGCGACGATCTTGGACG
>JBKGZI010000622.1:0-2563 GCA_046545675.1 Persicimonas sp. | reverse complement strand
GCCCGAGCGCATCGAGTCGTTGCAGACGCTCCAAGCCTTCGAGGGCCCCTGACTTCTAAGTGCAGCGTCTTTACCGAGAACCAAGAACCAAGAACCGTGGCGAATCAAAATAATGCGCCGAGTGTCTCGGACTGCTCCTGAGTCACGAGATTTCTGTCACTGTTTTTAAGACACCGATGAATGGACATACCATGAAGTACGCACGGCTGTGGCTGATTGTGATGATGAGTGTAGCGCTGAGCGCTCAGGCCTGCGGGGATGATTCCCAGGGTGGGGCGACGACCGATGCCGGAGTCACGGAGGACGACGCCTCCGACGTGAGCTCGGACGGCCATACCGAGCCCGACGCCAATCCCGATGCCGACGCCGACGCCGACGCCGATGCCTCGTGGAGTTGCGACGAGTTTCCGTCCGCGCAAATCGCCCCCACCACTCAGACCGAGGCGCTGGCCGACGACCCGGCGCGCTGCGGCCAGGCCGACTATCGTTGGATCGACGATTCCAGCCTGGGTGAGGTGACCAGCATCGGGAGCACCGAGGACTTCCCGACCCCGCTCATCGAAGGCTTTTTGTCCTCGGAGGGCGTCGAGCCGCCCCGCGAGGTCCGCTACGACGCGCGCGTCGTCCAATACGAATATACCACCCAGGACCGCGGCCAGAGCGTCCTTGCCAGCTCGATGGTCGCCCACCCGGTCGACTACGACCCGCAGGATGGCCCGCTCGACGTGCTGCTTTTTCTGCACGGGACGACCGGCTTCACCGATGCCTGTGCTCCGTCAAACGACTTCGCCTACCAGGGGCTGGCCGCGTTGATGGCCTCGTTCGGGTATTTCGTGGTCGCTCCCGACTATATCGGGCTCAAAGGAACGGGCGAGGAGACCGGTTTTTTGCACCCGTATTTGGTGGGGCAGTCGACCGCCATCGCCTCGCTCGACGCGGTGCGCGCAGCCGCGAATCTGCCGGCTGAGGAGCGCGGCGATGTATGCATCAACCCGCGGATGGTCACCTTTGGCGGCTCGCAGGGGGGCCACGCCGCGCTGTGGGTCGACCGCCTCGCTCCGTATTACGCCGGCGAGCTCGACCTGCTCGGCTCGGTGGCCACCGTGCCGCCGGCCGACATGGTCGGCCAGATGGAGCGCGCCGTCGACGAATTGGTCGACGCTACCGGGAATACCGTGGCTTTCCTGGGCGCGGCCGCTCCCTGGTATGGCTACGGCGACCGCCTCGACGAGGTCTTCGCCTCGCCGCTCGACGAGGACGTGCCCGAGGCGCTGGGGTCGACGTGCGAGTTTTCAGATATGATCGACGAGCCGGAGACGACCGCCGATATCTTCACCCAATCGCTCATCGACGAAGCCGCAAACGGCGCGCTCGCCGAGGTCGACCCGTGGGGATGTATCACCGCCGAGAACGGGCTGACCTCGACCTCCATCGAGCGACTCGGCCCGACCGATGACTCCTACGGAATCCTGGTCGTGCTCGGCGAGGATGATGAGTTGGTCCACACCCCCATCGAGAGAGAGGCGTTCGACGAATTGTGCGGGCAGGGGATGCCGATGGAGTTTCTCGAGTGCGCCGGCGCCGGCCACGGCGAGACGACGTTCTTCGCGCTTCCCGAGATTCTCGACTTTGTCGACGCTCGGATGGCAGGCGAGGTCTTCGATCAGGAGGCGCCCTGCGAGCACAGCGCGCCGGTACAATGCCGCGGCACCCAGTAAAGCCGCCTTATGGGCTCAGGCGTCGTCTTCGGAGGCGACCTCGACGAGCTGCTCGAACATCTCTTCGAGCTGGCTTCGCGAGACCGTACCCGTCAGGCGACGGAGGACGTGGCCTTTGTGGAAAAAGATGAGCGTGGGGACGGCCTCGATGCGGTGGTCGTTGGCCAGGCTGGTGTTATCGTCGATATCGACCTTGCCCACTTTGACCTTGTCTTCATACTCACCGGCCAATTCGTCGATCAATGGAGCCAGGGCTTTGCAGGGGGCACACCATTCCCCCCAGAAATCGACGACCACGGGCACATCGGACTCGAGCACTTCTTTTTCGAAATTTGCGGTCGTCAACTCGATTGCGTCGTTGGCCATTGCGGCTTCCTTTTCGGGGAATGACAGATATGCGACTGCACGCGAATGCGCGGCAAAGAGTACCGAGCTGAGGCGCAGATGCAACTACATTGTCGGACCTTACCCTACTCGGGGTTGAATTTGTATTCAATTTTTGCGACAGTCGTCGCGGTCAAGTAACAAAATAAGCACTGATCCGGAGGAGAATATGCGGCACTGGATGGGCTGTTTGGCGATGATCGCGGCGATTGCGCTATTGGCGGGCGGCTGCACTGAGGAGAACGCGGCGGCTACGGGCAATGACGGCGGCGGCTGGGTTAACGAGGGCTCTGATTTTGGTGACGCTTCCGGCGACGCGACTGATGACGCAAACGATCAGGAAGCCGACGCCGCTCCGGTCGAGGACACCTCCCCCGACGAGGACGACCCCGGATCTGCGGATTCGGGGCCGAGCGACGAAGATACCGGACCCGTTGAAGACACCGGGCCCACCGAGGACA
>JBKGZI010000621.1:0-2622 GCA_046545675.1 Persicimonas sp. | reverse complement strand
GGCCAAGGCGCTTGGGGTCGTCGAGGCGCTTCATCTCGCGGGCGTAATACTCGCAAAAATCGATCGCCTCGCAGACGTCGCCGTCGGCCTCGCGCCAATTCTTGCCGACCTCGAAGACCATCCAGGCGGAGAGCTCGTCGCGTCGCTGGCGCATCAGGTCGGCCAGCCGGAACAGGCACTCGGCGCGCTCGTCGGCGGAGGTGTCTGCCCAGGCGTCTTTGGCGGCCCAGGCCGCGCGAATGGCCTCGTCGGCGTGCTCGATGGTCGCGCAGGCCGAGGTGCCGACGAGCTGGTCGGTGCGGCTGGGGTTGACGCTCTCTATGCTGCGGTCGGTGTCGAGCTCTCGGTCGTTGATGACCAGCGGGTAGCGGCTGCCGAGCTGTGCGCGCACGCTGTCGATGGCGTCGGCGAACGCCTCGCGGTTCTCGGCGTGGGCGAAGTCGCGCATCGGCTCATTGCGGAAGCCGTGCTCGGTGATCGGCTGGTGCACGCGCTCCTGGCCGCCGTCGGCGGCCGTTTTGCCCGCGGGCGGCTCGGGCGCGCTCAACAGCTCATCGACGCTCTTTCCGTCCGCAAAGGACATGCGCAGCCACGACTCGTTGGAGGTATTCTCCAAAAGCCGCCTGACCAGATAGGCCATGCCCGGGATGATCTCGCCGATGGGCACGTAGTCGCGCAGCCGATAGCCCATCGAGCTGACCGCAGCCTTCATCGGCTCGGCCATGCCGAAGAGCATCTGGAATTCGATGGCGCTCTTGTCGAGCTTTTTGGCGTCGGCGTAGGCCATCGCGTGGGCGATGCTGCGCACGTTATGCGAGCCGATCGCTGTGTGGACGTATTTGTGGTGGTCGAGCAGGATCTCGGTGCAGTTTTCGTAGGACTGGTCGGTCTGCCACTTCTGGGTGAAGACCGGGTTGTCCCAGCCCTCCTGCTGGCTGTGGATCGTCTCGTAATCCCAATAGGCGCCCTTGACCAGGCGCACGGTCACCGGGGTCTTGCGGCGCTTGGCCCACTTGCACAGCGCCTTGGTGTCGGCCTCGGCGTCTTTGAGGTAGGCCTGCATGACGATGCCGGCGTGCTCGAAGTCGGCGAATTCGGGCTCTTCGAGCAGGCTCTTGAAGATGGCGATCGTCAGGTCTTTGTCCTTATAGGACTCCATGTCGATATTGATGAACGCGCCGTGCTCTTTGGCCTTTCTAAACAGCGGGCGCAGCCGCTCTTTGACCGCCTCGATGCTGCCGTCGAAGTCGATGGGGTCGAGCTGGCTGTACAGGCTGGAGATCTTGACCGAGACATTCACTCTGGGCACTCGGCCCCAGGGCGCCTGCTCGAGCGACGGCTTCTCCGGCCAGCCGGCGGTCTCCTCGATGAGGGTGTCGAAGATCTCGTTGTAGCGCTCGAGGTAGCTCAGCGCCTCTTTCTCACTGACGGTCGCCTCGCCCAGCAAATCGAGGGTGATGCACAGCCCCTGGTCCCACATCTGGCGAAGCAGCTCGACGGCCTCGGCGGCGTCCTCGCCGGCGATGAACTTCTCGGCCATGCCGCCGATCTGCTTTTCGATCTGGCCGGCGGCCTTCTTGGCCACCCAGCTATCCGGCTTGACCCGGGCCAGCCCCCACTGGAAGCTGGCCGGAAAGTCCTGCTCGGGCCGGCAGAAATACTCCTGGAGGTGTTCGGCGACCTGCACGTGATCTTTGAGGGTGGGAAAGACGTCGACGAAGCGGAACATCTCGACCTTGAAGGCCTCGTCCTTCATCGACCAATCCATCATCTTGCCGCTCCAAAAGTCCTTCTTGAACACGGAGGGCTTCTCACCCTTCATTCGCTCGAAGATCTCTTTGCCGAGCTTGATTATCTGCTTTTCCGAGGCGCGCGCCATGGGATAGCTCCCTGCTGGATAAGGTTATTTAAGCCATCTCTGAGAACGACTCGAGGACGGCCTTCGTTCCACAAACGACCGACTGTTACCAGATAGATTTTAGTGACGTAAACCCGCAATATTCATCAGAATTTGTGACGCAGAGCGTCATAGCGCCCGAAAGTTCGCCCGACCACGAAACCAAACCATAGCTGGGGGTAAGTCCAGCCGAGTCGCCACCCGGCGACTCGGCGAGACGCACCCCCAGAGAGGGTCGCCGCTCGACGATGTTCGATAGGCGATGGCGGGTGTCCGGGGGGCTTCATGACGAGCATGGCGGGTGTCCGGGGCTCTCCGTGGGTGCGCCCCTCCGACCGCGCCTACGGCGCACTCGGAGGCGGCTTACCCACGGCTATGGTTTGGATCCCGCACGAAACCACGTCCGGGCCGATCGCGTTAAAGACGAACCACCGGAACGATCGCCCGGCCACGCACCCACACCGCACCGCCCGCATGATCGCCCGACCCCGAAACCAAACCATAGCTGGGGGTAAGTCCAGCCGAGTCGCCACCCGGCGACTCGGCGAGACGCACCCCCAGAGAGGGTCGCCGCTCGACGATGTTCAGCAAATCGATCGTACCGCCCGCCCTACTCCCCCAACACAATGGACGTGCCATTTTCGGGAACGTCGATCTCGCCGGAGAACCCGGACTTCTCGATGGCCCGTTTGAGGGCATACAGGTGGGATTTGTGGCCGTGGACG
>JBKGZI010000620.1:0-2625 GCA_046545675.1 Persicimonas sp. | reverse complement strand
ATCGAGTGTCTCGAGCTTCTCGTTATCCACAAGACTTACGCGCTTGTACTTAGGGTAGGCCATAGAAACGATTGGGTTTCTGTGGACGAAAAAAGTTATCTCCGAAAATCACATACGCTTATAGCACCAAACTTAAATTGCAGTATCGCGAGGTCGCTGTTTGACCTCGCCCCAAATAGGGGGCGCCCCGGTTCCAGCAAGGCCCACAACTCGAGCATTCACACCTCACGAACCTCGATCTGCAACAGCAAGTCCTTATTCGTGCTGCCCAACGAGATCGCAAAATCGAGCTGCTCGGGCTCGTCGTCGAGCTCGCGCTCGAGGAGCGACTCGAGCTGGCTCGACAGCTCCTCGCCGAGCTCGACCTCGCGTTTTGCGTCGCGAATCGCAACGTAAATCATGCCCGCATCGCCGGCGTCGACGCGCACCGTGTGCCCCTCGAAGGTGACAAATTCGGCGCGAATGCGCGCGGCGAGCCGCTCGCAGAGGTGTTGGAGGTGGTCGGTGTCGGGCATGGTTTTGAGGTTGGTTGTGGGGGCGTGGTTTGTCGGGCCGTATGTGTGGTGAGGGTAGGTTGTGGGAGGTTGCGGGTGCAAGGGTGGTTGTGGGTGGCGGGTTGACCGGGGTCATGTTGAGCGGGGCAGGGCGTCGCACATATCACCTGCCGGCCGCCGCTCTTCCATGCTCATCTTGATCGCCGGCCGACCGCCCTTCCACGCTCATATCGCCTGCCGGTCGACGCTCTTCCACGCTCATTTTACCGCGACGTGGCATTCCCCCCAACGGAATGATTATTGCAAATTTAGTTTCATGTGCAATTAATAACACCCCATAATTTCGAACACGCTGAGGAGCAAATAAATGAGATTGCGACGCTTGTTGTCGAACGCCCTGCTGATCACCGCCGCCACGGGCCTCGTGGCCTGCGGAGAGGCGACCGAGCAAAACCAAACCGAGCATGTGAACGTCCCCGAGCCCGAGGGCATCGAGGCGCTCGGCGCCGGTGAGGACAGCCTCGATGCGGTCGATATCACCGTGATCGCCAACGGTGACCAGGACCTCGACGGGCCGCGCGACGTGGCCATCAACCCGGAGGCGACCGACCAATTGTGGGTGGTCAACCGCAACGACAACTCGGTGGTCGTGGTCTTTGACCCGGGCACCGACGAGCAGACATCCGAGCGATTCAACAGCATGGGAAGCGACCACTTCCTGTCGAAGCCGGCCGCCCTGGCCTTCGGCGCGCCCGGGGTCATGGCGACCGCTCAGCAGGAAGACGAGATCACCCAGCCTTCGACCCCGGCCGACTTTATGGGGCCGTCGATGTGGCCCACCGACCTCGAGCACTTCGACGCCGGTCACGGCAGTCACTACGACATGCTCCACAACAGCCCGCTGGCCTCGGGCATCGCCTGGGACAAGGACAACGCCTACTGGGTCTTCGACGGCCACCACGGCTCGATCACCCGTTATGACTTCCAAGACGACCACGGAATGGGCGGCGCCGACCACTCCGACGGCATCATCCACCGCTACGTCGAAGGACAGGTCAGCGTCGTCAACGGTATCGTCGCGCACCTCGAAGAGGACCACTCGACCGGGCTGCTTTATATCGCCGACACCGGCAACAACCGGCTGGCCGTGCTCGACACCAACACCGGTGAGGAGGGCGACGCAATCGCCAAGAATTACGACGGCGCTACCCAACATACGATGGACGACGCCGAGATTTCGACGCTCGTCGACGGCTCGGATGTGGGCATGGCTCAGCCGGCGGGGCTGGCGCTGCACGACGGTCACGTCTACGTGGGCGACAACGGCTCATCGACCATCTACGCCTTCGATCTCGAGGGTGAATTGGTCGACTCGCTGGACCTGTCCGATCGCATCACCCCCGGCGGCATGATGGGCCTCGAGCTCGACGCCGACGGCCAGATCTTCGTGGTGGACAGCGAAGAGAACGCCATCTTGCGAGTCAGCCCGAAGGGAGAGTAAGCGATGCAGAATCTGCCCCACGTACATATTCTCTTCGAGAACGCCGACTGGCTGTCCGCACACCTCGGCGACTTCGACTTCGGCCCCAACGGCCAAGTCGTCGTCCAAGAGTATATCGAGGCCGCCGAGCCCCACATCACCCGCGTGGCGATGGTCGGCGGCAAGATGATCCTGGCCATGCACAGCTCTACCGAGCAGGGCTTCGAGCTGTGCCCCTCCGACGTCTGCCAGCTCGAACAGGCCCAAGCTCAGGCCCAGTCCAACCCGGATGTCTGCCCCGTCGACGGCGGCACCAAATTCTCGGCCTCGCCGCTGTCGGCCGACGACCCGCTGGTCGCCCGCTACCGGGCCATGTGCGCCGGCGAAGGCATCGAGATCACCGGCATTGAATTCGTCGAGGATGCCCAAGGCCGGCGGTATACGTACGATATCAACGGGACGACGAATTATAATCAGGCGTTGGGTGATGAAATTAGCGTCGATGAGATGGGTGAGGTTGTGAGGTATTTGAAGGATGCTGAGCGCGCAGCTTGTTGGGGCGCGTAGCCTCCGTGCTCGCCGCGGGGGCTCCGTCCCCCGCCGTAGCGTGTTGCCGAGCTCGCAGCATGGACCACGTTCGGCGCCGACGGA
>JBKGZI010000619.1:0-2630 GCA_046545675.1 Persicimonas sp. | reverse complement strand
AAAAGGCGCGTGGGGAGGAGTTGCCCCACCCAGCCTCCCCACGCTAAAAGGCGCGCGGGGAGGAGTTGCCCCACCCAGCCTCCCCACGCTACACAGCGCGCGGGGAGGAGTTCTGCGCCGGTGACCTGCTGACATCCCCAAGGCCTATGCCCGACGAAACCCAAAAAGACTCCATCGAGTCCAGCAATTACGACATCATCCGCAAGCGCCTGGAGGACCAGGCCAAGCGGCTGGCCGACAAGACCGATCGCCTCAATGACAAGCGCGAGGCGATGTTTGGCGGCGTCGAGATGACGGTGGTCGGCCAGGAGCGCATCCGCACCGAGAATAACTGCATCCCGCAGGATATCGTCACCATCGGCGGCAGGCTGCTCTTTGGCTATAACGTCAAGATCGGCCTGAAGACCAAGACCGAGGTCGACGACGTCTTCAGCCTGCACGCCTTCGAGAAGTCCGACGACGGCTTCAAGCTCGAGACGGTGCCGCTCGACGGCGGCGAGAACTTCCTGGCCGACCAGGACTTCCTCGAGGATTTCGACGAGCTCTATACCTACTATAAGGACGCTCGCCTCCGGCAGTTGATCAAGTCCGAGGGCCGGCTGCTCGCGCTCTTCCAGGTCGGCTCGACCCTCGACGATGCCCGCATTTTGCGCTGGGGGCTCGATGCGGCCGAGAATATCGAGTACCTGGACAACGCCGGCGACCGCGATCTCAAGCCGCCCGAGGCTCACGACTTCGAGTGGCGCACGGTCACCCGTGAGGACCACGTCACCGGCCACCACCCGCATATCAGCATCCTCGACGAGGTCTTCGTCGAGACCGTCGGCGGCGATCTGACCATCAAGATCGAGGACAATACCGACGACGGCAAAGGCATCTACAACGAGCCGGTCGAGGACAAGCACCAGTCGCTTGGCGACGGGGAATTCGGCTACGCCGAGATCGGCAACCTGATCCTCATCAAGATCTTGCCGTATCGCGAGGAGCACTGGCGCTACTTCATCTACAACAAGCTCACCCAGAAGGTCGAGCGCATCGACGCCATCGGCCAATCCTGCATCCGGCTGCCCGAGGACCAGGGCGTGATCTTCCCGGGCGGCATCGCGCTGTCGAACGGCCAATTTCGCAAATTCGACGGCGCCGTCGACGGCCTGCGCACCCACAGCGTGATCAAATCGGCCAACGGCGAGGATGTCCTCTACGTCTTCTACCGCCCCCAGGACGGCAGCTACCTGCTGCTCGCCTATAACGTCATCCAAAAGGGCGTCCAGAACCCGATCAACTGCCACGGCTACAGCCTCTTTGACGACGGCACGATGATCGTATTTCGGTTCATGGGCGACGAGCCCACCCGCATCCACCCGATGCAGATCTGGCAGACGCCGTTTATCAGCGACGAGCACGCCGCCAACCAGCCCACCGACGACTCGCTGCTGTCGAGCATCGGCAATAAGGAGTTGGTCCGCGGGGTCTCCGACGCCTATAGCCTCTGCTCGATGATCGGCGATCTCGAGCCATCTTTGCCGGTCTACGAGGCGCTGATCACCAACGCCCAGCGGCTGCTCGACGCGTATTTCTGGCTCGGCAAAGACGAGGCCGAGAACCTGGCCGGCGTCACCTCCGAGATCATCGAGACCGCCGAGCTGGTCATCGACGAGTTCCAGAAGGTCACCGCCCGCAAGGAGCAGGCCCGCGACGCACTCGCCGAGGCCGTGCAAAAGCAGCGCGGCCTGATGACCGACGTGCGCTACCACGATTGGAAGCGCATCGACCGCTTCGTCGAGGGTCTCGACAAGCTGCGCAAGCACCGCGGCGCGCTGATCACCCTCGAGGAGATGCGCTATATCGACGTCGAGCGCCTCGAAGAGCTCGAGGAAGAGGTCAGCGATCGCTACGACGAGCTCAGCCGAGCGACCGTCGATTTTTTGCTGCGCGAAGACGCCCTGTCGACCTACCAGGACGGCCTCGCCGAGATCGAGTCGACCGTCGACGAGCTCGAGGACACCCGCCAGGCCAACGAGCTGTTGGAGCAGCTCGACGAGATCAACCTCGGGCTGAACCTGCTCACCGAAGTCGTCAGCGGCCTGAAGGTCGACGACCCCAATAAGCGCACCCGGATCCTGGAGAATATCGGGGAGGCGCTCAGCCGCCAAAACCGCGCCCGGGCGAAGCTCGATCGCAATAAAAAGGCGCTGCAGGAAAAGGAGGGCAAAGCCGAATTCGCCGTCCAATTCCAACTGTTCAGCCAGAGCGTGACCAGCGCGCTGGGCATGGCCAACACCCCGGACGCCTGCGACGAGCAGCTCACCCGGCTGACCGTCCAACTCGAAGAGCTCGAGAGTCGCTTCAGCGATTTCGACGGCTTCTTGGGCAAGCTCGCCGACAAGCGCGACGAGGTCTTCGAGGTCTTCGAGTCCAGGAAGCAGCAGCTCCTCGAGGAGCGCCAGCGCCAGGCCAATAATATCGCCCGCAGCGCCGAGCGCATCCTCGAGGGCGTGGTCCGACGCGCCTCCAATATGGAGTCGGTCGAGGACCTCAACGGCTACTTCGCCTCCGACGCGATGGTCACGAAGGTGCGCGACCTGGTCGAGCGGCTACGCGAGCTCGAAGAAGACGTCAAACGCCTGCGC
>JBKGZI010000618.1:0-2669 GCA_046545675.1 Persicimonas sp. | reverse complement strand
GGAGCGACGCCGTCCCTGGCGTTGCACAAAACCGGAGCGACGCCGTCCCTGGCGTTGCACAAAACCGGAGCGACGCCGTCCCTGGCGTCGTACAAGACCGGAGCGACGCCGTCCCTGGCGTCGAAGAAACAAGCGTCGTTAATAATCCCGGTCCATTCTTTGGCCGCGACGAACTCGAAATCCACGCCGGCGGCAAGATCTCCGAGATCTACGGACCTCTCTTCGAGCAACAAGACCACTACGCCCGCCAGGTGCGCATGCCCAAACCTCCGCTGTTGCTGGTCGACCGGATGACCGGCATCGACACCGAGGCCGGCCAGATGGAGAACAAAGCCACCATCTGGACCGAGACCGACGTCACCGAAGACGCCTGGTATATGCACAACGGCCGCATGCCGACCGGGCTCTTCGTCGAGTCCGGCCAGGCCGACCTGATGCTTATTTCTTGGATGGGCGTCGATTATAAGAAGAATAAAGGCGAGCGAATCTACCGCCTGCTCGGCTGCGAGTTGACGTTCCACGGGGGGCTGCCCGAGCCCGAAGAGACGCTGCAATTCGACATTCATATCGACGGACACGCCCACCAGGGGCCGGTCCACATCTTCTTCTTTCACTATAATTGCGAGGTCGACGGCCAGCGCCGCCTGACCATGCGCGACGGCCAGGCCGGGTTCTTCACCGACGAGGAACTCGCCGAATCCGCAGGCGTCATCTGGGATCCGAGCGAGATGGATATCCCGGCAGACACTCGTCTGGACCCGCCGGACGTCGAGTGCAGCCGCACGCAATTCGACAGCGAGCAACTCGCCGCGTTTGCCGACGGACGCGTCTGGGAGTGCTTCGGCGACGGCTTCGAGCGCGCTGCCGCGCATACCGAGCCGCCGAGCATCCAGAGCGCCAAGATGTGCTTCCTCGACGAGGTCGAGCAATTCGACCCGAAAGGTGGCTCCCACAAGCGAGGCTATCTGCGCGCCGTCCAGCACGTCTCGCCGGATACCTGGTTCTTCGACGGACACTTCAAAAACGACCCGTGCATGCCCGGCACCCTGATGCTCGAGGGCTGCATTCAGGCGATGTCCTTCTATATGACGGGCATGGGTTACACCCTCGAGCGCGACGGTTGGCGCTTCGAGCCGGTGCCCGACCAGCCGATTCAGATGCGCTGTCGCGGCCAGGTCACGCCCTCTTCAAAAAAGGTCGTCTACGAGGTCTTCGTGCGCGAGGTCATCAGCGGCTCCGAGCCCAAGATCTACGCCGACCTGATGTGCACGGTCGACGGCCTCAAGGCCTTCCACTGTGAGCGCCTCGGCCTGCAGATGGTGCCCGACTATCCGCTCGACCGGCACCCCGAATGGTTGCCCGCAGAAGAAAGCACCAAGCCTGCGGCGACCGTCGACGGCTTCACCTACGACGATGCATCCGTGGTCGCCTGCGCAATTGGACGGCCGTCTGAAGCGTTCGGCCCGAGCTACGAGCGCTTCGACGGCCCGCTGCGCGCACCGCGGCTGCCCGGCCCGCCTTATCTATTCATCAGCCGCATCTCCGAGGTCGACGGCCCCAAGAATGGGCTCGAGAAGGGCTCGCGCGTGGTCGCCGACTACGACGTCCCCGCCGACGCCTGGTATTTCGCCGAAAACGGCGCCCCCGTCATGCCCTATTGCGTGCTCCTCGAGGTCGGCCTGCAGCCCTGCGGCTGGCTCGCCTCCTATGTGGGCTGCACGTTGACCGCCGAGCACGAGCTCTTCTTTAGAAACCTCGACGGCACCGGCACGGTCCACGCTGAAGTGACTCCGCTGACCGAGCAGCTTCGCACCGAGGCCGTGCTGCGCTCGATCAGCAGCTCCGGCGGCATGATCATCGTCAGCTTCGACGTCGAGACCTACGCCGACGGCGAGCTCGCCTTCTCCATGGACACCGTCTTCGGCTTCTTCCCCAAGGAAGCGCTCGCCGGACAGGCCGGCCTGCCCAAAAGCGACGAGCAACTCGCGCTGCTCGAGCGGCCGTCGGACACCGACGTCGACCTCACCGAACGGCCGGCGCGCCTCTTTGGCGGCTCCGCATGCCTGCCGGCCAATAGCCTCACGATGCTCGAGCGCATCACCGGCTGGTGGCCCGACGCCGGCGCGGCCGGCCTCGGCCAGATCCGCGGCGAGAAGGCCGTGGACCCGTCGTCTTGGTACTTCAAGGCGCACTTCTACCAGGACCCCGTCCAGCCCGGCTCACTCGGCCTGGAGACGCTCGCCCAACTCCTGCAATTCGACCTGCTCGAGCGCGGGGCTCACGAAGACTTGGAGAACCCCCGCTTCGAGCCGCTCATGCTCGACCGCGCGCACACTTGGAAGTATCGCGGGCAGGTCTTCCCCGAGAACAAAAAAGTCATCGCCGACATGGAGGTCACTGAGCGCGGCGAGGACGAGCGTGGCGCCTACGTGGTCGGCCGCGGCTCGCTGTGGGTCGACGGCTCCCGCATTTACGAGGTCGAAAACCTCGGCATGCGAATAATAACCGGAGCGACGCCGTCCCTGGCGTCGACTGAAACCGGAGCGACGCCGTCACTGCCGTCGAGGAAACAAGCGTCGACCTCAACCGGAGCGACGCCGTCCCTGGCGTCGAAGAAACAAGCGTCGACCTCAACCGGAGCGACGCCGTCCCTGGCGTCGAAGAAACAA
>JBKGZI010000617.1:0-2672 GCA_046545675.1 Persicimonas sp. | reverse complement strand
GGGGCGCGAGGCTCTGTCCTCGCCCCGCGGCCTCCGTGCCGCGGCTTGCGTGCGGGACGCCTCGAACGACGACGTCTCCAACGCCCCCACCATTGACAGTCGCTACTGAACTTCGCCGACGTCACCCGGCACCGCTTCTTCGGGCATCGTCGAGACGCCGTCGCGTACGACGATCGTATCGGCGATGTAGTCGTGAAAGCAGCGGCGCGGCGCGTGGGGTGCCGGGCTCCCTACTCCGACGACGAGACGCCCGTTGACTATCATTTGGCCACCGACAGGTAATCCAGGCGCAGCAAGATGTCGTCGACCTTCTCCAGGTCGAGGCCGTCTTCGCCGTCACGACTGATATTGGCCTGGTCGATGAAGATGGCGTAGTCGCCGTACAACCCGCGCGTGGCCAATTCGATGGACGAGCCCGACGAATCTTGCTGCGACTCGAGGCTCGCCTCGTCGATGCCCACCTGGGCCTGCAGGCGCGCGGTGCTGAACGCCTGGACGCTGTCCTCGGCCTCCACGCTGCCCTCGAAGGCGCCGTCACCGGGCACGCGGAATAGATTGCGAGACGGACGTACGCTGGCGTATTGGAAGTCGTCGGCCCCGTCGGAGGCTTCGCACCACTGGCTATAAAAGGAGTTGCGCTGGGAGACGTCCAGGCGCACGCGCCGGCTGCCGCCGACGGCGGCATCTTCGCCGACGATGCCCGCGTCGATCGACCACAGGCGCTCGGCGCAGTCGGTGCGCGAGTAGATCCCCGCCCCCGAGCCGTCGATGTCGAGCGTCTCGAGCGGGGCGATCTCGAAGGGGATGTGCTGGCCGAGGTAGGAGCCATCGGCGTCGTAGACCGCGTGTTCGCTGGATGTAAGCACCGCCCGGAAACGCTCCTCGGCGCTCATCGCGTGCATGTACTCCGGCCAGTTGCTCTCGTCGCTCAGCCCGAGGATGTCGTCGCGCAGGCTGACCACCTCGGTGAGCTCGCTGGGTGAATTGCCCCCGATATTTCGGGTCCCCGTGATCGCCCACACCTGGTCGAGGGCTTCGTTGAGCTGGTCGGGCAGCTTGGCGGTGAGCACCAATTGGCGCGCCTGGACCGACTGCTGGTACTCGTACTCGACGGCGCGAATGGCCAGGTAGGTGGCGCGCTTGGCGATGTTGAATTTGCGCACGTAGGTCTCGATGTCGGGTTGCGCCCACTGGTCGCCGGCCGGGTCGACGCGGCCGGCGTCTTCGCCCTCGCGGTCGTGTTCGTTGAGGTAGGCGTGGCCTCGCTCATAGATGCGCTGGGCCTCGGCCGTCTGCTCGTCGGCGTTAGCCTGAGCGCGCTCGAGCGCGAAAGCCGCGGCTCTCAGACGGCTGCGGCCGGTCTCGATGCCGACCAACTCCTGCTGGGCTTCGATGAAACAGCGCTTCTCCTCTCCGTCGGCGGCGATGGTCTCCAGCTCGTTGTCGTGTGCCTGCTTCGAGGTGTCGATGTCGTGCTGGAACTTGACCGACGTGATGTTGGCGGCCCCCTCAGTGGCAGCCGCGCCGCAGGCGACTCCACCCAGGGCGTATCCCTTGACGCCTTTGGCGCTTTGCATCGAATTCGCACAGTCCTTGACGGCCGCGGCGCCCGCGGCGATGCCGTCGGCGATCGCCTTGTCGCGGTACAGGTCCTCCATATGCGATTTGTGCCTCGCGCGCGCATCTTCGAGTTCGTCGTTGGTCTTGACCAACTCGTAACAGGATTCTTTGGCATTCCCGAACGCTTCGGTGTGCTCGGCGATCTCGTCGTTGGCGATCTGCACATCCTGGGCGGCGGCGACGACGTCGAGGTTGGCCTCGCCGAGCGCCCCGTTGACGCAGCCGGGCGTCTCCAGGGGAGATTTCGCCAGCGGAATATGGGTGCGCATATCCGGGTGGCGCTGCTCGCAATCCTGGCTGGCCTGGGTGTGGGCTGCCCCGGCTGCCCCGTCCGAAGCAGATTCGCTCTCGGCCTCAGAGCGGGCCCCGGTGCGCGGCGCGCCCAATTCCAGCGAAGCCGCCGTCACTTCGACATCATCGACGTCGTCCTTCCAATCGCAGCGCAGGCAGTACACCGAGTCGGTCGAGGCGCATTCGACAATTGAGACCGCCCCCGATTCGGGTATCTGCGGGCCGTAGCAGCCCCGGGCGAAGTCTCGCATCTCCTGTTGGACGAAGCCGCCCATGTCATTGACGCTCGCCCGAGACGACTCATGGTGCTCGCAGAGTCTGCCGACGATGTCGGCCTCTCGCCAGGCCTCGAATCGGTCGCCGGCGTCGAAGGTGCACTCGGGCTTGTCGGTGATCGAACACGAACGGGCGTCGAACTCCGGATCCTCGATCGGGCTGTAGTCGACCTCGCCGTCTCGGAGGTGCGGCCCGCAGAAGTCGTAGAGCTGGTCGTTGTATGTGGCCTTGATGTCCGCGATACGCCCATCTTCGGAGCCAATCGCGTCACTGAGACCGTCGCGCCACTGGCGCTCGGCGGCAAATTTGTAGACGTCTTCGGCGTCGCCGAGCGCGACCTCGGCGTCGGCGATCGCCCGCGGCGCCCAGCCCTGATCATCGCGGTCTCCGACACCGGCGATATAGTCGGTGATCGCCGAGAAGCGGTCGGTCTCTCCGTCGGAGTCGTCGGCGGTGTGGTATAGCGGCAGGTCACTGTCCTCGAT
>JBKGZI010000616.1:0-2686 GCA_046545675.1 Persicimonas sp. | reverse complement strand
GCCAGACACTCCAGAACTCGTAATGCTTGTCGTAGTCGTCGTCGTGATCGGCCTCTTCATCGGTCAGCCAGGCGCGCCACTCCTCTTTGAGGACGTACAGCACGTGGTCACTTTCGGTCTGGATGAGCTCCTCGGCGGCGACGGCCCCCGGAAGATCGGTGATGAATAAAAAGGCCCGCTCGTCGAGCGGCAGCTCGTCGAGGGCCTCGCCGAAGTGCTCGTAAATCTCGCCGCTCTGCACGAAGTCCAGAAACTGCAGCAGGATCCCGCCGGTGACCCGGCGCCGCCAATTCTCTCGCGGGCCCAGGTTATGGCCGTTGGGGATCTCGAGCTCCCCGCGCCGATCATGGGCGAATTCGCGCAGCTCGCGCAGCCAGTCAATTGCTTCTTGTTTCATGGAGTTACATCGTTGCGAAAAAGACTTATCACCGATCGCGAGTCAACCAACCGCAGACAAGCCCGTAAGCACACCGACTGTCAAGAACCAAGAACCATAAGCGATCGTCGAACACCCTCGGCGGGCCAACCGCAACAGAGTGGCTACCCACCGCGTCAATCGCGCGACAAATACAACTCGTCGCCGACCCGCTTCCGGCAGTGGTCGCGCCACTCGCTTCGATCGGGCACCGCGCGGCGGCAAAAGGTTCGCTGCTGATGGATATCGAAGGCGTCGGTCACCTGCCGAAAGAGGCTGGAATGACCGTCGTGGCCGTTGCTCATCTCGGCGGCCACCCCCACGCCGATGATCTCGGCCAGCGCCCCCCACTTGCCGGTATGACGCTGCTGCTGGCAGTCGTTGATCAGGTAGGTGTCGATGGCGTCGCGCACGCCGCGCCAGGCAGCCGGCGAGCCCTCGCCGGCCAGCTCCTCGGCCATTAAAAAGCGCGCCCAGATATCGGTCTGGAGCACCTCACAACTGCCGTCCAACAGCGTGCGGCTGAGCAATTGCAGGTGGCGGACGCGCTCGACATCCTCGGCTTGGCCTCGCCAGACCAACGCACGCGACAGCCGGTGGGCGAGCCGGCCGTCGACCACGCCGAGCTCGGCGTAGGCCTGCTCCAAGAATGCGATATGCTCGTCGGGGCTGCCCTCCACCTCCAGATAATCCGCCTTGAGCACGGCCAGCTCAACGCTGAGCCCGGCCGCCTCAATCGCCTCATTGGTCTCGGCAAGCAGCACCGCATAGTGCTCGCTGCGCGCCTCCATGCAATCGATGTGGCGCAGCCACTGCCCCTCCGACCAACCGTCGTCGGGTTGCTCGAGCTGGCAGGCGTAGTCCTGGTAGGCACTCGCGCTGCGCGATCGATCGGAGGCCGACGCAGCCGATCCCGCATCCGAGGCCGGGCCGAGGCCGGCGTCCAGCTCGTCGACGACCGCTCCCACCGGCGCGGCATGCCGCTGCGACTCGACCTCGCCCGCACATACAAATAGCCCGATGAGCCCGCCGACGCCGAGCACGCCGAGCCCAAAGAGCAACAGGTTGAGGGGGTGTGAGAGAATGGTCCGTGGGGTGATCGCCATAGCTCCTCCGGTGTCGGCTCGCCTTCTATAATTATAAGCTCGACCCGGGGGATGTGTATTCCTGCAGCCGCACGTGAAGCTTGTAGTCGGCAAAAACCAAGAACCAAGAACCAAGAACCAAGAACCAAGAACCAAGAACCAAGAACCAAGAACAGCAGCGTCTGGCGAAAACGCTGCGAGACACCCTGAGCCGCACGACAAGCAACCACCGTGCGACACCGCAGCCAATACCAGCTAAGCAATTTCCAATTGCGCCCTGCGATGGTATCGTCGCGCCGTCATTGACTCTTTTCGCATCAGGCAGTCCCAAGACCCTCCATGAACACCACCGAACAAGACACCCGCGGCGGCCCGCTCGCCGAGATCGCGCGCATCTATCGCGACTCCAAAAAAGATCAGGACATCTTCTGGAACGTGTGGATCGCCCGGCCGCTGGCCGCGGTGTTGCTGTATTTTCTCAAACGCACGCCGATCACCCCCAACCAGGTGACCTTTTTGGGGGCGGTGGCGTTTTTGGGTGTGGCCGCCGCGCTGATCTTCATCCCCGGCTGGACGGGCATGCTCGTGGCCGCGGCGGTGCTCGAATTTGCCTATATCCTCGACTGCGCCGACGGCCAACTCGCCCGGCTCAAATCAATGACCTCCGAGGTCGGCGCCTACCTCGACTTCCTCATCGACGAGGTCAAGGCGCTCATCTTGGTGGGCGCCTTTTCGGTGCGCCTGTGGATGGTCGAAGACGAGATCTACTGGCTGCTGGTCGGCCTGGGCGCCATGGCGCTGGTCTCCGTCGCCACCTCGCTGACCAACTTCGTGCGCCGGCCCGAATACGCCGGTCGCGACATCAAGCCCGGCGAGTCCGCCCGCAGAAAAGGCACCAAGCCCCAGGGGCTGATCCCCAAGGCGTTGTGGGCCGTCCAGAGCCTGGCCTCCTGGCTGGTCCACTACCCCTCCTGGTTCGTCTACCTGGCCCTGGCCGACGGTATCGCCGGATTCAGCGGCGCCCGCTGGTTCATGTATCTATTCCTGGGCGTGTACTGCCTGTACGCGGCCAAGACGGGCCTGGGCGTGTTGTTGAAGCTTGGAACCCCCGGATTTTATCGCAATGACTGAAGCGTCCATGGTTGTTGTTGCGCCCAACCGCCTAGGCAAGCCTAGGGGCTGGACG
>JBKGZI010000615.1:0-2689 GCA_046545675.1 Persicimonas sp. | reverse complement strand
ATATTATGGAGCGTGGCGCGGCTGACTGTGACGCCGCCGACCTCCACCGGGTCCAAGAGCGCCACCGGCGTGAGTTTTCCGGTGCGGCCGACCTGTACGACGATATCGACCAGCTCGGTGACCTCCTTTTTGGGCGCGAATTTCCAGGCCAGCGCCCAGCGCGGGCTCCTCGAGCGCACGCCGAGCTCGTCGCGCAGCCCGATCTCGTTGACCTTGATGACCATCCCGTCGATCTCGTAGTCGAGCTCGTCTCGCAGCTCGCAGAGCTCGTCATAGAATTGCTCGACCTCCTCGAAGCTCTCACAGAGCCGGCTGTGCTCGTCGACCTTCAGCCCCCAGTCGGGGAAGGTCTCCAGCGCGTCGACCTCGGTGGCAAAGGGCTCACCGGAGGTTTCCAAAATCTCGTAGAAATAGACGTCCAACGGGCGCTCGGCGACCTGGCTCGGGTCGAGCAGGCGCACGGTGCCGGCGGCGGCGTTGCGCGGGTTGGCAAACGCATCCTCGCCGCCCTCCAGGCGCTGCTTATTGAGCTCTTGGAAGCGCGACTTGGGCATCAGGACCTCGCCACGAACGGCCAGAAAATCGGGGTGATCGCCGCGCAGCCGCAGCGGCACCGAGGGGATGGTGCGCACGTTGGGCGTGACCAGCTCGCCGACCTCTCCGTTGCCGCGCGTCGCCGCCCGAATCAGCTCGCCATTTTCGTAAATGACCTCGATGGACAACCCGTCGAATTTGGGCTCGCACACATAGCTGAACTCGCCGCCGTCTACTTGCCCCAAACGCTCGCGCACGAAGCGGTCGAAGCCGGAGACGTCCTCGGGCTCGAACTCGGCGTTGAGGCTGAGCATCGGGCGCACATGCTCGGTGCGCTCGAGCTTGTCCATCGGCTCGGCGCCCACCCGTTGGGTCGGCGAGTTGGGCGAGCGCAGCGCGGGGAACGCCTCCTCGAGCTCCTCGAGGCGCCGAAACAGGCAATCATAGAGCCTGTCGGAGATCACCGGATCGTTTTTGACATAGTAGCGATAATCGTGGAAGTCGACCGCCTCGCGAAGCAGCTCGACCTGCTCGGCGGCTTGCTCCTCGAAGAGCTCCTCGAGGTCCTCGAATTCGCAGACGGGATCTTCGATATACGGATTATCTGCCATTATGTCGGTCGTTTGCTTTACGCGCGGTTATCACCACATCGTCAGCTCGAAGCCCGACGTGCATGTTCTTGGTTCTCGAGCATCACTGGCTGTGAGTCGTCGCCGAATTTAACTGCGATGACCCTCACTGCGTTGCCGCCCAAGCTGAGCAACTTGTGCGGTCAACTTAATTACCACGAACCAAGAACCAAGAGCCAAGAACACCGAGATGCTCGAACTGATATCGAAGATCTTTTTGAAGATCGGCTCGTTTGAAGAAGTGGGCATCGGCTGCGTCTCATGGTTGTAGATGCAGAAGCCGGCGACCGACTTTCAACCAGTTGGCATCGAATTTGCTTTACCTTGTGGGCGACACGCACCACGGAGACGAACCATGAAGGACAAAGACAAGCACATCATCGGAGACGTCGAACGCTACCGCCTGGCAGGCACCATCGCGCGGCTGGTCCACAACGGCTCGCCAAGCGACGTGCGAGTGTTCTGCGAGGACAAGCTCGTATGCGCCTCCTACGACAGGGGACGCACGCTGGTGCTCAATTCGGCCTCCCGGGAGGGCGTCGGGCTCATCGAGACCGTCCAGCAGGTCTGGCGCGCCGCGCAAAAGGCCCGGCGAGTACGCAATCGTGTAAAGAATGCGTAACTACGCATAAAGTTCACCACCGTGACATTTTTGCCAGCCTTTGCGCGGCTGGCTCACGATAATGATGAAGTTTGAACGACTGCTAAGGTCAGACAGGACCCGATAAGGTCAGACAGAACCCGTGAACGTGCACGGGCTCGAGCCAACCTCACGGCCTGCGCAAACAATCATGTATAACCCTGAAGCCCCTGGACCCCTGGACCCCTGGACCCCTGAACCCCTGGACCCCTGAACCCCTGTTTGCTATACACTCGCCCCGAAAGTACCTAGCGAGCCAGTTGGAGATACGCAACAAAGAGAGCAACCCGCATGCGCCGCAAGATGATGTACAGCAAGATCCACCGCGCCACGGTGACCCACGCCGACCTGCACTACGAGGGAAGCGTGACCATCGACGCCGACCTCCTGGAGGCGGCCGACATCCTGCCCTACGAGTGGATCTGTGTCTGGAACGTCACCCAGGGCACTCGCCTGGAGACCTACGCCATCGAGGGGCCGGCCGGCTCGGGCGTCATCTGCGTCAACGGCGCCGCCGCCCACCTCAACGACCCTGGCGACCTGGTCATCCTGTGCACCTACTGCGAGATGGACGACGAGGAAGCCCGCGACCACGTGGGCACCTGCGTGCGCGTCGACGAGGACAATAAGATCATCGGCACCGAAAAAGAGACGCCGGGCCCCAAAATGCCGGAAAACCTGGAAGCTAGCGCAGCCTCGTGAGTTGGCTGCTCGTCGTGGGGTCTGCGCCGCCACGCAGCTTGGTAGACGTACGCCGGTGTTCTTGGTTTTTTAGTTCTTGGTTCTTGGTAACTGCTCGGCCATCGCCTCCAATCCCGCATTCGCCAACAACAAGAACCAGTTACAGCTATAGACAAAAAAGGACACCTCCGGTTTGATGGCCTAG
>JBKGZI010000614.1:0-2699 GCA_046545675.1 Persicimonas sp. | reverse complement strand
CTCGAGGACCTCGACGAGCGCGAACTCGACGGAGCCTTTCCGCTGCACGTCAACGGTCATTCCTCGGACCGGCAGACCCTGTCGGCGCGGCTCGCTTGGTACGCCGCGAATAAGAAGCCACTTCCGGTCGAGCTCGCGTTTGTGACCGCGGAGCGCGACCCGCGCACAACTAACAGTGTCGTCACCAGTCGCGTGCGAGACGAGGCCAAGAAGCTATTTGCGAAGCGGTACGAGGAACAGTACGGCGCCAGCCAATACCTTCGCAAAGGAAGTAGGTCTTCGATCGACTACCGACCGGCCGGCTCGACGCTTAGTTACGAGGCGCAGGCGTTGGAGCGTGAGGACCTTCTCGAAGCGTCGCTGAATGATCCGCTGTCGAATACGAAGCAATTTGCGCCCATTGCAAATTTGCTCGAGGAGTGCATCGACGGGCTTCGCTCGTACAGCCGTGCGATGGGCGGTGAGACCGACGGGGAGATGACGCCCGAGACCTGGGAGAAGCTTCCGCCTGAACTCAAGGCGGAAGTCCCGCATCCCCACGAGGCACGCTGGCTGGGCGTGGTGCGCAAGTACCTCAACGATGACGGCATCGTCGAAGCGCCGGCCGGCAGTGTCGCCAAGCTCTGCGGCATCTCCGAGCGCGACAAGCTCACCCGCAACTGTTGCGTTGCGGTCCCAATGACAGTGGGCGTTGCGTGATATCTGGCAGTGTTGCACGAGCCGGACTCGGCTGAGAAGGCATCGTTCTGTTCCGAGGCGGGGTAAGGATTTTTGGGAACGGTACGATGCCCTCTCGACCTCTGCGGTCAGATCTGCCAGCCGTTTTTGGTGCGCTGGATGCGCCCGAGGGATTCGAGCTCTGTAAGGGCGTCGCCCAGCCGCTTGTTCTGCACGGCGAGCTTCTCGCGCAGGCGAGTGCGGGTGATGGGTTGGTCGAGCTTTCTGAGCTCTGTGAGCACACGCTCGGTCAGCGGTGGCGGCTCGTTGTCGTCGGGCTCGACGAGTTCGAGGTGGGGATGGGCGGAGCAGTCGAGCTCGACAAAAAGCGGGTCGGGACACGGCGCCGAGCGGTGCTCGACCGATAGCTCGAGGCCCTTTTTCGTCCAGGTCAGATACAGGTTGGAGTCGCCCCAGGCGTGCAAATCGCCGGAGCCGCGAAGGGCCTGACCGCGCTGGCCCGACGAGCTCGATTTGCGGGTGTGGTGGACGACGCACACCGCCGTGTCGTAATGGCGCTGAAGGGTGCGCAAGTGGCCGAGGATATGCGAGATGTCCGAGGCGTTGTTTTCGTCGAGGCGGTGGAGCCTGACGAAGGGATCGAGCAGCAAGAAGCGCGGCTTGATCAGCCCGACCGTCTTGGCCAGGCGTTTGAGGTCGCGGTCGATGTCCAGGCGCACCGTCGGCGCGCAGATGACGTGGACGTCGAGCTCGCCCAGCGAAAGCCCTCGTGTATGAGCGAGGTGCTCGAGGCGGATGCGCACCTCGCTCAGATCGTCCTCGGCCAGATACACAAGCGTCGGCCCCGCCCGGGGCACCTCGAAGTGGCCCAGGCACCGGGTGCCGCTTGCCACCGCACACGCAATCTCTAAACCCAGCCAGGACTTGTAGGACTTGGGCGTCCCTCCGATGACGCCCACGCCCGCCTCCGCCCACAGGCTCTCGATCAGCCAGCGGGCTTCGGGCGGCGACTCGTCGAGTCGACAAGCCTTTTTGGTCTCGAAAGGAATCACGGGATTGTCGACACTCATGGCCACACCGTTTTTCGGGCTTCGATGATGTGGTCGACCGTGACGTGAGCCGCCTGCCCTCTGCAGGCGATCTCCATGGCGCGAAGACTCAGCCGGTCGATGGCACGTAGATTTCCCTGCGTCGCCTCGAAGACCGCCTCGAGGCCGTCTTCGACAAAGACGTTTCGGTCACAGCCGCACACAAAGAGTCTGTGGGCGACATAATCGGGCACCTCCTGGCGAGTGAGCGTGCGAAGTGAGGCAAAGTAGACGATGCGCCGGCTGACCGCCTCCATGTCGGTGCGCTTCAAAAGCCCGCGAAGCGGCGGCTGGCCGCACAAGACGATGGAGACGACGAGTTTGGAGTCCATCTCGAAATTGGTCAGCACGCGCAAGATCGCCAGCACGTCGGGGCGCATGTCGTGGGCCTCGTCGACGATCAGCACCGGCCTGAGGCTGTCCTGGGCGAGCAAGGACTCCATGCGCTCCTGCAGACGGCGCACCAAAGAGCCGTAGGTCGCCGCCGGCCGGGCGCCGGTGGCCTGGCACAGCTCGCGGCAGAAGTCGCGCTTGGACAGGTCGGTGACCTTGACGTAGTGGGTGCGAAATCGGGCCTCGGGAAGCCGGTCGGTGAGCGTGCGAAGCACCATCGTCTTTCCCAGGCCCGCCGGGGCAATGAGCGAGGCCGACTGTCGCCGCTCGACGGCGCTTAAAATGGCATCGACGGCCTCGTCGTACTGCGCGTGGGCCCAGCGGTTGCGGGTGGCGATCTCGCGGGTAAACGGGATGGTGGTCAGCCCGAAGTGGCTTCTTAAATCAGGTGGTTTGGTCATCGTCTTTACTCCTTGTCGGGTGGTGATGCCGGATAGCCGCCGTCGGCGCCGGTCATCGAGGAAAAGGCCTTCTCGAAGGCCATGGTGGATGCGGTCTTGGGCGCCGGGTGTTTGTCCTCGTCATTCGGCGCCGGGTTGG
>JBKGZI010000613.1:0-2705 GCA_046545675.1 Persicimonas sp. | reverse complement strand
GACTTGAAGGCTCAAATCATTCTGCCTCTCGATAAGCAGCCGAAAACGGAGATGCAAAATGGAAGACCTGATTCTGACCACCTTTGATTGGGTTCCCGAGATGCCGCGGGGATATGTGCGGGACATACGTGTGCGTTGGGCGCTGGAAGAGGCCGGGCTTCCCTATCGCGTCGAGAGCGTGCCCTTTGACGCTCGTGATGAGGAGCATTTCTCCCATCAACCCTTCGGCCAGGTGCCGTGGTTGACCGACGGAGACCTCTCGATCTTCGAGAGCGGCGCTATCCTTCTTCATCTGGGCTCTAAAAGCGACGCGCTGATCCCCGCCGACCCGCACAGCCGCGCCAAGGTGATTGAATGGCTATTCGCGGCCCTCAATTCAGTCGAGATGGCGAGCCTTCCCTGGTCCATATTCGTATTCTCCGACTTCGACGACGACACGCCGGAGTGGAATCGCCTCGATGGATTTCTCCAGGCCCGCCTCGATCACCTCGAGCCGGTATTGGCAGATCGCCAATGGCTCGCCGGGACCTTCTCCGTCGCCGACATACTCATGGCCGACGTGCTGCGCCTGGTCGACCGCTTCGACAGGCTGGAGGGCCATCCGGCCTGTCGCGACTATATCGCACGCGCCACGGCGCGCCCGGCCTTCAAAAAAGCCCACGCCGACCAGATGGCCCATTTTGCCGCGGCGGACTGAGCAACAACGGCGCCAAGCCTCGGGCGAGACCCGACCACCACCGCCACCCCGACCACCGCTATGGGCTACGCATGGCTCGATGCCTCGCTCTGCTCACCCATAGCTAAAAGTTCCCTCACGCCCCCAAGGGGCTCGGCTGGCGCAGCTAATTCCTTTCGCCGATCGCCTCGTCGAGACGCTGCTTTCCCTCGGGCCTAAGCTCACTTCGACGCGTCAAACTCCAGCTTTCAGCCAGACTGTCTCGAGGGCTCGTGTAGGTCCCGCTGAACAGGAAATTGACCTGCGCCGGCTCGCCGCTAAAGCCATCGATTCTCTTGTTCCCGAAGTGTTTGAGCAGGCAGTCTTTAAGCGGGTCGGCCAGCTTACTCGAGGTCTGAACGTCGGCGACGGTGCCATCGCTCTTTACCCAGATTATGAAATACGCCTCGATTTCTCCGTCGACCCCGAACTCTTCGAGGCAGCCCTTATAACCCTGGCCCACCGCTTTCGCATGCGCTCGGTCCTCCTCATCGGAGAGCTGGTCAGCAGACTTTGAGATGGATGTTCTCGGCGCGCTTCGTTCCCCGGTGTCCTCTTGCTGGTCACTTTCGGCCGGGCCGTCTCGCTCGGCCGCCTCCGGCTGTTGTTGTACTTCTTGGGCTTGGCCGTTGTCGGCCGCCTCGGGCAATTGCCGGTCGCAGCCGACCGCGAAAACCCCAATCAACACAGCGCCCACGAGGGCGGCAGCTCCTATAAAGCTATCTGGCAGATTCAGCATCTCGTCCCACTCCCATTCGATTGACAAATATCCATCCTTCATTCGAAGCCGGCCAGCTTCGATGCCTCAGATTTTCATTCTACGCCAACCAGAGCAAGTCTCACACGGGGAGCTCCGGCACCCTTTGCTCCCGAGCCACAGCAAAATCCCCATTCGACACTCGGCCGGCCCGCAGCTAGGATGGCCGAAACTCTGAGACCGCAAAAACTGGGGAGACCGTGAAAAGCTATCATTTCGACACCGAACGCCTTCCAGCCGCGCGACGTCGGGTCATCAAGCGCATGATTCTGGTCGGAATCACAGTGATACCGCTTGGGTTGGCCACAGCCTACTTTTTGAACGATGACTTGCCGCTTTCTTCGATGGTCGTAATGGTGCCAGTTTTCGCCGTGGCCATGGGGATTTCGACGCGCAAGCTCCTGGCCAACTTGGCGCAGACCTACGAGGCGTTCCGCCTCGAGCTGCGCCCCGGAGAGCTCACCGCACGTCCAGCGGACGGACCCGGATTGACCATCCTCGAAGAGGACGTGCAGTCGATCGAGCAGTTGCGAGACGGCGGCCTCGCGGTGCGCGGGCGCACCCTGCAGGAGTGCATATGCGTCTCGGCGGACCTGATCGGCTTTGCGGAGCTTCGCGCAGAGCTCGAGCAGTGGCGCGACATCGAGCCATTTCGTCAGCGATGGACCCCGCAAACCGTCGCGCCGCTTCTGCTGGCCGCCGTCCTCGCGCTCCCGCTCATCATCGCGGCCATCGGGCCCGAGTTCCTGCCTGACGCGGTGCGCCACGGCGGATTCGCGATCTACCTGGGCGGCATCTCGGCATTCGCCGTCTGGCAGGTCAGGCGCAGCGAAAAGCGCTGGAAAAAGGTCGTATTCGGCGTGGTGGCCGTCGTCTTTATGGTGGGGCTTGTCGGTATGCTGACCAATACGATGTTGGTTGGGTGAAAAGTCCGTGGTCGTGCACGTGAGCGTGGTCGTAGACGTAGACGAACTGCACGACGATTCGAGTCACTGAGTTGCTTCAGTCGTGCTCGGGACGTACGCGTTGCCCGACGTCGTTGCTCCGGCTTTGCGTTGCCTCGAGTCTAGCCCAATCGAGGCGTGGTTGTGGAGTCGAGGGCCCTGCGGTTCGACCACGACCCTTCAAAAACCCACCAACCACCAAATGGCCTAACATCCCTTCCCCGAGCGGGGGAGGTGCCGAGTGCGCCGTACAGCACGAGGCGGAGCACGGTCAGGCCGCATAAAGGGG
>JBKGZI010000612.1:0-2718 GCA_046545675.1 Persicimonas sp. | reverse complement strand
CGGTCGTGCTCCTCGCGGCCGGGGACCTCGACCAGGCGGGCGTAGGGCGATTGGATGCGATGCTTGTTGAAGGCGTGTTTGACGCGGCAGGTGACGTCGCTCAGGTAGAGCTCCTCGAAGCGTGAGTCGATGATCCAGGCCTTGCATTTGACCACGGTGGCGAAGGCGGCGCCGAACTCGCCTTCGCGCATGCGCATCGAGACCTTCTGGTCCAGGTCGATATATCGCGAGGTCACGCAGGCGCGGTAGACCAGGTCGTGGGCGAGGTCGGCGTCGCTGCTGACGGCGATGTAGAACTCGGCCTCGACCATCATGGGCAGCTCACCGCGGTTCATCGAGGCGACCTCGTCGGTCAAAAATTTATTGTTGGGGATGGAGACCATGCGCCCCTCGAGGGTCAGCACGCGCACGGTGCGCAGCCCGATATGCTGGACGTCGCCGTAGACCTCGCCGAAGCGCACGCGGTCGCCGACCTGGAAGGGCTGGTCGAATAGGATGAGCACGCCGGCGACCACCGACGAGACGGTATCCTTGAGCGCAAAGCCCACCGCCAGCGCCACCGAGCCGAGCACGCCCACGGCTGCGCCGCGCTGATTCTCGAGCAGCGTGCTCGCCACCAGGTAAGCCCCGACGACGAAGACGGCCAATTTGACGAAGCTCGCCATGTGTCCCAGCGTCAGCCGCCGGGTGCGAAGCTGCGACGAGAGGCGATTGACGCCCATGTCGATCAACTTGTTGAGGCCAAAGCACACCGCCAAGATGACCATGGCGGCGAAGATCTTGCCCAGGTCGATGCTCTCCAAGGCGCTGGCGACGCGTTCGGCGTCGGGGGCGGCCTGCAAGATTATCGGCAGGCCGGCGAACGGGGCGTCGAGGATGCTCATCGGGCCTCCTCGACGGTTTGTGCGGCCGGCGCTTGGTCGGGCTGAGATTGGTCGGGCTCGGCCTCCCATTCGGGGGTCTGCACGATATACTCCCGGGCGTATGGCGAGGGGATGCGGTGCTTGCGAAAGGCGCGTTTGACCCGCCGGGTGACCTCGGTGCGGTAGACGTTCTCGAAGCTGGTGTCGATGACGTAGGCCTTGCAGGTGATCACGGTGGCGTAGGCTCCACCGAGGGCGACTTCGGTGACCAGGATGTCGACCGGTTTGTCCAGGCACGCGTAGCGCGAGGTGACGCAGCCGCGGTAGACCAATTCGCGGGCGAGCTCGAAGTCGGCGCCCACCCCGATATAGAATTTGATGGCCGCCATCATCTCGACGGTGCTGGCGTTGGCCGAGACGACGACCTCGCTGAGGAAGCGGTTGTTGGGGATCGAGTACCACTCCCGGCCGCCGGTGCGCAGCACGACCGCGCGCAGGCCGATCTTTTGAATGACACCGTAGTGATCGCCGAATTCGACGCGGTCGCCGACCTTGAAGGGCCGGTCGATCAAGATCAGCACGCCGGCGACCAGCGAGCCGACGGTGTCTTTGAGGGCGAATCCCGCCGCGAGCCCCAGCGTGCCGGCTACACCCATCAAAGCCTGCTGCTGGCCCTCGAGGAGGGTGCTCATCGCCAGGTAGGTCGCCGCCAAAAACAGCCCGAGCCGCACCAGACTCGCCGCTTTGCGCAACTGATTTCGGCGACGCATCAGCTCGCCTTCGAGGGTGGTCACGGCGCGGCGAATCAGCCGGTCGAGCACGTAAGCCGTCGCCACGATGGCCACAGCGACCACGACCTTGCCGCCGTCGATCTGGCGCAGGATCTCGGCGAGCTCGGTGGCCTTGGGGGCGGCCTGAGCCAGCATCGGGGAGGCGGCGGATGTCAGCGATGCGATCATCTCAGGCCCCGTATAGATAGTTCGAGGAGGCCAGCTTGCGCATCACCGGGCGCCAGTACAGCGCGCTGAGCGCGGCGAGGCCGGTGTCTGCGTCGATATCGACCACGTCGTGCTCGGCGAAGTAGTCCAGCGCGCGGCTGCAAAACCCCAGGCCGACCTGGACGATTCTGGCCAGTTGCGCCGCGTCGAGCCGGCCGTGCTGGACGAGGGCGGCCAGCAAAAACCAGTGATCGTCGTCAAAGTGGTCGAAGACGTCGGTGTCGGGTCGGTCGAAGAGGTCGACGTCCAGCTTGTCGGGCCTCGCCGATGGATGCACGCTCGCCAGCCAATAGACCATGGCGACGCGCGGGTTGCCGCCGCTGAACTCGTGCAGATACCGAAAGTAGCCACGAGAGGTCTCGATGACGTCGAAGAGTTCGTCGTCGCGCTCGTTCTCGGCGTGGGCAGCGACCATCTTGGCAAAGCTCACCGAGTAGCCGCTGGCCTCGTTGCGCCGCTCGATGAGCGTCTGCAATTCCTCGGGGCTCCACGCCTCGATCTCGAGGACCTCGCCGAAGTAGTGGCCGCGCTCCTCGATCCGGTTGACGTAGTGCCAGGCGTGGCGGGCGAAGCTGAGCACGAAGAAGTGCTGGTGGTCGCATAGGTGGACGATGTCGAGCAGCGCGTCGATGCCCTCGAATCCCTCGATATGACGGCTAAAGCACAGGTGGCATTCGTCGAGGACGACGATCCGGCCGGGGCATTCGCAAAGCGCGTCGATCAGCTCGGATTTGTCCGCCGGGCACTCGTCGAGCTCGAAGAGATCGGCGAAAAAGGCGATGATCTCGGCGGCCGTCTCGATTCGAAGGTCGCCTGGGCCATGGGGACCTGCTCGACGCCTTCCGGATTAGTCACCG
>JBKGZI010000611.1:0-2730 GCA_046545675.1 Persicimonas sp. | reverse complement strand
ATCGAGTGTCTCGAGCTTCTCGTTATCCCCAAGACTTACGCGCTTGTACTTAAGTAGAAACACGGAAATTCTGGTGGTCTGAGGCCGGCACATCACCACGATGCCTGCGTCGAAGAACCTTGATGTAGCGCTGCTACCACTGCGGTTTTTCTCCTTGGCCGCCCGGTGATGTTCTCGCCCTCATTTCCACACAACTTTTGTGTTTCTACTTGAATTGTGGTTTTGATGAACGAGCATGGGGGATTGCCCCCACTCTGGTTTTCGGCAAAGGATGCAGGTTCGTTGCGTCATATTTCTGGGATCGCGGCCTGAAGGCCTTCAGGGGCTGAATTTTGTCGGTGTTGTCTGATTCAGACCGAACGTGGAATGGCTGTGTCGGTAGGGGCGATATGCGTGGTTGCGGTCGCGGTGTTTGTCTGCCGATCGAGGTTTCGGTGGCCGGAGTGGAGCGAGTGCTGGCACGGCTCGAGCTGACGCTCAGCCATGGGCTGATACGCGCAGTAGTCGATGATGACGACGAAGCGACCTAGTGGTGTGACACCGAGATTCGATTCACCTTCGCCGGTCTAACACCACCAGATTCGACGCTCACTCCTCGACGATGCGCTGCATCGCCTGCGGGGCTCTCATTCGAATCTGGCGGCTTTATCCTCGCCGAATGTTGAATCTTACTTCGGTGTCACCCCACTAGTAGTTCGGGACAGTGGTAGTGACAGTTTGAAAGTGGCTCAGGGTGACGAGGTCGAAGGCGTTGCAGTGAGGCGATTCAGTCGAATCGTCGAGCGAAAACGCCAAAGAGCTCGTCTTCCTGAGCCGGTTTCAAACGTTCAGAATCATTGTCCCGAGCTACTAGCAGGTGGCCACCTACATGCGAAGAGATCAAACTATGGCACTTCATCCTGAACAACCCAGGACGGACGATCAACTCGTCGATGAGCTCGTCGCTCGGCTCTTCGAGCATCTGGAGGCCGATGAGGGCGACCGATTCGGCCAAAGGCAGTTGCCGGACGAGCTGCGCGAGGAGCTCGTCGCAGCCGGCGCCCCGATGACGCAGGCGCTGATCGCGATTCTCGAAGACGAAGAGTTGGGGATGGCCGATGCTCCAGGGGAGGGCTGGATCGCCATCTGGGCGGCGCGATTGCTCGCCGAGCGCGGCGACGAGCAGGCCGTGGAGCCGATGGTCGAGCTGCTCTCCGATTGTCACTGGGATACATGGCTCCACGGAGCGCTCGTCAGCGCGATCCCAACATTCGGTGAAGTCGCGCTCGAACCGACGCTGCGGGCGCTCGAGGCGGCGGAGCAATCGGGCGAAGACCCGGAGGACGAGCAGGGTTTTCGCGGCGCCTTGCGCGAGGTGTTGGCCAGGTTAGGTGTCCACGACGACCGCATCTACGATCGCCTCGTCGCATTCCTGCGCGAGGATACGGAGTTGGGGGCTTCATACCTCGCCATTTACGGAGACGAGCGCGCCCTCGAGCCGCTGTCGCAGGCGCTCGACGAGGCACCGGTCGACGAATCGACCGGCTTGGGCGCCAACCACCACCTCGTCGAGTTAAGCGAGGCGATTTACGGCCTGGGAGGCGACCTAACGGACTCTCAAGAGTCCAAGCTCCGGCGCGCCGAAGCGATAGACGAAGAGACTCGGCGCCGCAGCCACCCGTTGTTCGGTGCTCTCAAAGGGCCCGGCCCGGCCACCTATAAGAAAGGCCCAATGGAAGACGTCGGCCGCAACGATCCCTGCCCGTGCGGGTCGGGTAAGAAGTACAAAAAGTGTTGTCTGCGGCGCTGAGGGCCCATTGCGGATCGCTGCACGATGCTATTGAGACTTCGCGAGATTGTGCATAGGCTAGGCGTCGCTGACGCGCGGGTAATCTTGTCAAATAGGAGCGAGTGATGGCGCGAGATGTCGGAAGAAACGATCCTTGCCCCTGCGGTAGCGGGCGCAAATACAAGCAGTGTTGCCTGCGCAAGCAAAAGCAAGCCGGTGGAACGGCGAAGAAGGCGGCGCAGCCGACCTGGCGCGACCGGTTCGGCAAGGCCGTTAAGGAGGGGCGTGGCATGCGATACGGTGATCCCGAGGGGGCGATGCGGCGCTGGCGCGAGGGATGGAAGGAGCTGCAAGAGAATCTGCCCGACGAGGTCGATACTTTCGAGGGGGCTCAGGAGGCGTTCGGCAAGGCTTTTCCCAACGTCCAAAACTGGATGTGGGACGTGCTCAATACGGGGCGTGGGCTGGCCACCAAAAATCCGGATCGGGTCGCCCCGGCTGTTGACTTCGCCGAGGAGTTCTTGGCGGGCTTTGGCGGGGAGTCGGGTGAGTTACGCGGCGCGATTCAGGCAGAACTCGCGTATTTTATCGGTCGAGCTGGACGCATCGAGGCAGCCGAGGAGATCTGCCGTCGCCTCATCGACGAGCAACCCGAGCAAGCGCGCGGCTATTGCACGCTCGCTGATGTGTATCTCGGCGCCGAGCCGCCCGAGCTCAGCCGAGCGCTCGAGATCTTGGAGGAGGCGGTCGAGTACCCCGTCAAGGATCCCGAGGACTGGGATTTGACTCGCCGTATCGACCAGGTGCGTCGCGACCTGCGCATGAAAGAGGCGCGCGAGTCGGAGCATTTCGTGGAATGGAAGACGTTCTGGGACGACTTCGAGAAGGCCGAGCTCGATGAGAAGCTTGCGCCGCATCCGGATCTAGCGGTGGGCTTTGCCGACGCGCTCAGAAATCAGGGT
>JBKGZI010000610.1:0-2748 GCA_046545675.1 Persicimonas sp. | reverse complement strand
CTCCCTGCTTCCCTCCTGAGCTTGTGCTACGCTGTGCGGGACTGAACGGTTACCCTAAACCTAAACCTAAACCTAAACGTGATCGTGATCGACTTTCGAAGAGGTCGAAAGTCCGTCGGTGTCGAGCCGACAGAGACGTAGCAGTTAATCGAGGACTTTGCAGCTCGTTTACGACCACGACCACGACCACGACCACGATCACGATCACAACCACGACTACGGAGAGGCATCATCGGCGATCGCCCGCCCGACATGCAGGCCCATGGCGTAGATGGAGACCTGCGGGGGCACGCCGATGGAGGTCGGGAAGAGCGAACCGTCGGCGACCCACAGGCCCTCGACGTGGTGGTGCTTGCCGCGGCTGTCGACGGCGGCGCGCTCGGGGTCGTCGCCCATGGGGACCGAACTCATCGGGTGGACGGCGGTCATCCCCAGGCCGCCGGATTCCAGATCGATGTCGTCGATCGGGTCGAGCGAGTCGCCGGGCTCCAATTCGATGAGCGGGCGCGCCGGGATGTACACGCGTTTGGCGCCGGCGGCGAAGAGCAGCTCGGCCGCGCGGGCCAGCCCGAAGCGCAGCTCGCGTCGGTCGGCCTCGCCGGGCGACCAATCGATGTCGAGGCCCCGGTCGCCCACCGGTCGCACCGTCCCCGGGCTCTGGTCGTGGACCATGGCGGTGAAGACGGCGAGGTGGTCGTATTTTTCCATCAACGTGCGGTGCTGCGCGGCCCAGCCGGGCAGGATCGTCGCGGTGCTCACCGGGTGGGCGAAGGCCGTGATAAGCCAGGTGCGCAGGCCGACCTCGTCGGCGCGAGCCTGCTCGTCGCCGCCGGCGTCCTCGCCGGGGTGGGCGGCCTCGAAGTCCAAAAACTCGGTGCACTCGTAGGACTGCGGGATGCCCGTAAAGGCGCGCACCGGCTCGTCGAACTCGCCGGCGGCGACCAGAGCGGGGTGGATATTGAGTCCGTTGCCGGTCTCGCCCGATGGGTCGGGGATATCGGAGCGCAGCAAGATGGCGGGCGTGCCGGTGGCCGAAGCCGACAGGCAGACCCTGGGCGCCTCGACGGTGATCTTGCCGCGCGGCTGTCGGGTCGTCGCGTCCAGCGCGACCGCCTCGACCCCGCGCACCTGCCCGCCGCGATGGATGACCTCGACGGCCTGGCAATGCGCAAAGAACTGCGCGCCGTTGTCGACCGCCGGCGGCACGAAGACCTTGACCGCGTTATTCTTGGCGTCGTAGGCGCAGCCGATCGCACAAAAGCCGCTGTCGATGCAGCCGGTGCGGTTGTGAGACAGCCCGCCCGACGCCCAGCCGAGCTGCTCACAGCCGTCGCGAAGCAGTCGGTTGTGTCGGCTAAACCGGCTCGGCTCGATGGGCGAGACGCCGATGAGCTCCTCGACCTCGTCATAGAGCTCGGCCCAGCGCTCCTTGGGCAGATGCTCGAGCTTCCGGCGCTGTTGCCACTCCTCCAAGATGGCGTCGGGGATGCGCTTGCACAGGTTGATATTATGGACCGTAGAGCCACCCAGCGCGCGGCCCTGGATGATGGCGGTGCCGCGGTCGGAGGTGGTCTGCGAGCCGTTGGCATACAGCAGCGCGGGGAGCATATCCTTCTCGCGCTGGTTCATGACAGACGGTGGTACAAACGGCCCGGACTCCAGCACGACCACGTCGAGGCCGGCCTCGGCGGCGGCCTTGGCGGCAGCCGAGCCCCCGGCGCCCGAGCCGACGATGCATAGATCGGCCTGGACGCGCATGGGCAGATCGAAGGTCGACGCATCGTAGATCACAGGACACCTCGAGGGGTCGCCCCCGGCTGGGCGACGAATTTGGCGTAGGCGCCGGCTTCTCTGGGCGTGACCACCGCCGGGGGAGCCGGGCGATCGAGCAGCGGGCCGGGGTAGCCGATCGGCTTCCACGTGCGCCGGTCTTGGTACCAGCCGAGCAGGCATAGATCCCGCACGCCCTTGAACGCCTGACCGAGCTTGCCGCCGCGCTCGCGAAGCGCCAGCAAAAACTCCAACCCGTCCTCGGGCGACAGCCGCGTCAGCCGCGACACGCTCCCGCCGAGCAACGTGCCGTGCTCGAGGAGCGCGAACATACCGTGGATCTCGAAGAGCATCCTCTTGGGCATGCCCACCAAATAAGCATCGACGTTTTGGGCCACCTCCATGGCCGACGGCCCCGGCCCGGGCAGCTCGCCGGGCGTATCCGGGATGAGCGCAGCAGCCGCTGCGGCCAGCACGTGTGCCTCCCACTCCGATAAGACCTGCCCGGACCACTCGGCGCTCGGATAAAAGCCCAGCCGGCCCACCGCCAGCGCACCGGCGGCGGTGCCGGCCGCGATCCACAAGAATTTGCGCCGCGTCAGTCGCAGCTTGCCACTGGTCTCCCCGTGTGGGGGCTCATCTGTCGAGTTGTCGTCGGCCATCGTCATGCCCGCCAAGGGGGCTGCCATATTGAAAGAGTATCGGATCGTACGACAGAAACTCGTTGAGTCAATCGACCCGCACGTCGAGCGCCCAGCTCCCCTCTTCAACCAGCGGGTGGGACTCGTTGTCGACCACCAGATAAACGGTCTGGTCGGTCGGAGTAGTCCAATCAATCGACGACGCGCTGCTATCATGGTCGCCCCTCAGGCGCACGAAAGGTGCCAGGCTGCCTACATCCCGCGAGATGAAGACCCTCGCAAACCCGACCGCCCCAGAGAACCGAACCCAAATTGTAGTTTGGCCGCGCAAATAGGG
>JBKGZI010000609.1:0-2749 GCA_046545675.1 Persicimonas sp. | reverse complement strand
CTGTGCTTATCGCCTCAGTCCGACTGGCGCCGACATCACTCACTGATCAAACCTGAGCCTCCCCATCATGGGGTTGACGGACGACGCGCCGGGGGCACGTTTCACTCACACCGCCGGATGAAGGGCTCGCGCTCGTGCTGGCGGCGTCGACCATCACTGCAGTCCAACCCCATCCCGGACTCACTTCTCAGGAGACGTCATGCGCTGGAGAACCAACCAGATTCCACAATCGCTTCAAGAGGCCGATCCCGAGGTGCGAGGTCGCGCATTGAGCATCGCCGAGCGGATGGTGCGCGAGGGCGAAGAGAAGGCGCGCGCGCTCTTCGAGGGCCTCGAGCGCGCCCAAAATATGGGCGAGGCGGAGGCGAGCGTTGCGCGCATTCCCGCCGAGCGCGAGTTTTTTGTGGTGCCCTCCGAGCAGGGTTGGGAGCTGCGCAGCGAGGACCAGACCGAGCCATCCAGAGAATTCGGCAGCCGTGACGAGGCGCTCAGCCACGGCCACGACAAAGCCCGCAAGGTGCAGGGCAACCTGTATATCCATAACGCCGACGGGCGCCTCGAGGAGATCGTCAACTTCTTCGAGGAGGAGTCAATTCGCCTGGGCGGGGCCGGCGGCAACGCAGAAAGCGGCGGCTGAGTCATACGTATCACGTCGAGCCTCGTGCAGAGCTCAGGCAAGGCCGACAAGCACGAAAAAGCGGCGCCGGGAGAACCCGGCGCCGCTTTTTTTGATCGCAAAACTGGTCGCACGAAAATCGCCGCGCACAATTAGCGCGTCAGCGGCTTGTACTTGATGCGGCTTGGCTGGCGGGCGTCTTCGCCCAGGCGCCTCTTCCGGTCGCGCTCGTAGTCCTGGTAGTTGCCTTCGAACCAGACCACCTGGGAGTTGCCCTCGAAGGCGAGGATGTGGGTGGCGATGCGGTCCAAAAACCAGCGATCGTGGCTGATGACCACGGCGCAGCCGCCGAAGTCCTCGAGCGCATATTCCAGCGAGCGCAGCGTGCCGACGTCGAGGTCGTTGGACGGCTCGTCCAATAGCAGCAGGTTGCCGCCGGCGAGCAGCGTCTTGGCCAGGTGGACCCGGTTTCGCTCACCGCCCGACAGCGTGCCGACCTTCTGCTGCTGGCTGCCCCCGGAGAAGCCGAACGCACCCACATAGGCGCGCGAGTTGATATCGCTATCGCCGATGCGCAGCGTGTCTTGGCCGCCGGAGACCGACTCCCAGACCGATTGCTCCGGGTCCAGGTCGTCGCGCATCTGGTCGACGTTGGCGAATTCGACGGTGTCGCCGACGACGATCTCGCCGTCGTCGGGCTCTTCTTCGCCGGCCATCATTCGAAAGAGCGTGGTCTTACCGGCGCCGTTGGGCCCGATGATGCCCACGATGCCACCGCGGGGCAGGTCGAAGCTGAGGTCCTCGATGAGGAGCCTGTCGCCAAAGCCCTTGCTGACATGCTCGGCGCGCACGACCACATCGCCCAGCCGGGGCGCCGGCGGGATGTCGATGACGTGCTTATGGCTGCGGCCTTTCTTCTGCAGGTCGTCGTAATTGCGAAGCCGGGCCTGGGATCGCTCGGTGCGCTCCTCGTTGCTCAGCTTCGACCATGCGTACTCCTCGGACAGCGTCTCATAGCGCGCGCTACCCTCGCGTCCGCTCTCGCGCAGGCTCTGCAACTTCTGCTCGAGCCAGGCGGTATAATTGCCCTCGAAGGGCAGGCCCTTGCCGCCCTCGAGCTCGAGGATCCACTCGGTGACGTTATCCAGGAAATAACGGTCGTGAGTGACGATGATGACCGTGCCCTCGTAGTCGCGCAGCGTGCGCTCCAGCCAGGCGACCGTCTCGGCGTCCAGGTGGTTGGTGGGCTCGTCGAGCAACAATAGGTCGGGCTTATTGAGCAGCAGGCTGCACAGCGCCACCCGGCGGCGCTCACCACCGGACAGATGCTCGACGCTGCTGTCCCCGGCGGGCACGCGAAGCGCGTCCATGGCCACGTCCAGCGTGCGGTCGAGGTTCCAGCCGTCGACCGCCTCGATCTTGTCCTGCAGGTCGGCCTGCTCGGCGATCAGCTTGTCCATCTCGTCGGGGCCGACCTCGGCGAATTGGGCCGAGACCTCCTCGTAACGATCGAGCAGCGCACGCACCCCGGCCACCCCTTGCTCGACGTTCTCACGCACGGTCAACTTGGGGTCGAGGTTGGGCTCCTGGGGCAAAAAGCCCACGTTGGCGTCCGGATCGACCCACGTCTCCCCGTTCACGTCCGTATCGATGCCCGCCATGATGCGCAGCAGCGTCGACTTACCCGCCCCGTTGGGGCCCACGACACCGATCTTGGCGCCGGGGAAAAACGACAGCCAGATCCCGTCGAGGATCTTTTTGCCGTCGGGGGCGGTCTTTTTGAGGTCCTTCATCGAGTAAATGAATTCTTTTGCCATCTCTTTATGCCTCTATTTTATGAAAATTCGTTTGGAGGATGCGGCAAGATAAATGTGCAGTCGGTTGAATGCAACGGGGAAACGCGCGATGAGGTGTGGAATTCCGTGGCGCTGAGGTCTTCGAGTCAACGGAGGCCACGGAGTCACTGCACGCTGGATACGAAGGACCACGCGAAGGCACACGAAACGCGAGCGTCACTACCTCGCCCCAGCAGTGTCGTCGCGCATTGCATTCTCGAGCTTGGCGGCTTCCTCTTCACTCACTGCAGTATGTTCGATGACCTCATCGACCAATTCTCGGCGCGCCGCGGGCTGG
>JBKGZI010000608.1:0-2762 GCA_046545675.1 Persicimonas sp. | reverse complement strand
TGTCCTCATTGGAAGCTTCTTTGGCGAATTCGGTGCTGGTCGCCCCCGGGCAGTGAGCTGTCGCGGTCACGCCGGTGCCGGCGAGCTCGTGGGCGATGCCCTCGGTGAACGACAGGACATAGGCCTTCGTCGCATAATATACCGACATATAGGGCCCGGGCTGAAAGGCCGCCGTCGAGGCGATGTTGAGGATGCGCCCGGATCCACGCGCGACCATGCCCGGCAGGAACTTACGCGTTAGATCGGTGACTGCAACGACGTTGACGCGTACCTGGTCGATCTCACGCTCGCGGTCGAGCTCGTGGAATGGGCCGTTGCTGCCGAATCCGGCGTTGTTGACGAGGAAGTCGATGGGCACATCGTCGTCCGCTAGGCGCTCGAACAGGGCACTGCGCGCCTCGGAAACGGACAAATCACACGGTTCGACCCGTATATGCGCGCCAAATTCGGCCTCGAGCTCCTCAGCGAGCTCGCGCAATCGTTGTTCTCGACGAGCCACCACCACCACGTCACACCCGTCCGCGGCGAAGAGCTTGCACAGCTCGCGGCCGATACCGCTGGAAGCTCCGGTGACGAGGGCGGTTTTCGTTTGTGTCTGCATAGATGTCGTCATGAAATTCCTCGATCTGGCCGGGCAATTTGGATAGTCCGCGAGCGAATGTAGAGGCTGATGGGGGCGCGTGTCGACCGACAACCCCGCCGGTCGGAGCGGCTTTAGAGCTGAACCTCGGGCGAGTCGAAATACACCATATGACCGTGGCGGTCGAATCCATGGGCGGCGACGATGGGCGCGGAGGTGTCCTCTTTGGCGTATAGGCCCATGCGCTCGATGCCGTGCCCGACCGCCGCGGCGGCTCGGGCGGCCAGCAGCGCGGTGTATACACCGTGGCCACGGTGCACCTTGCGCACACCGCCGGCCCAGATCAACGAAAAGCTCAGGTCCTCGAAGAATGTCATCCCACCCGAGCCGGCCGGCTCGCCGTTTCGAAACGCGATAAACCGCCCAACGCGGCGATCGGGCCCGGTGCAGTCGGCCAACTCCCGGGCGAGCCGCTCGTCCGAGAAATCGAGCTCCCGGTCGAAGGCGTCCGAGTTGATCTCGTACAACGTGCGCAGATCGTCGATCGTCTGTGCCTGCCGGACCTCGACGTCCTCCGGCCCTCGTCGCAGATAGCCTCGAGTCGCGACGGAATAAGCCAGATACGGGCTCCCAGCCTCGTATCCGGCGCTCTTTAGTGCCTGTCGGATGGCCGGCCCGTCGCTCATCGCGTTGAGCATCCAGCGGCTCGCACCCCCGCGATGCGCTTGGCGCACCTCCTCGACCAACTCCGCCGGGTCGGCCAGATCGGGCCGCACCCGGAGTACGCGGTTATAGTCGAGGCCGGGTCGCGACGAGCGCGTATATTTGATCGCGTCGCGCTCGATAACCTCGACGTGCTCGGGCACCCAAAAGCAATCGGCGGCGGCCGTTTCTAATGTCTCGTCGACGTTCATATCAGGTCCACTTTGGTATGATGCCGCGCTGGAAGCAGTGGCAGGCTTTATGCCATCATCCCGAAAGTACAGTCAAAGCCGTCACTGGAACCCCCGGAGGCCAGAGATGTGTCGACTCTACGGTTTGTCCGCGACCCACCGAACCCGAGTTAGCTGCGAACTCCTCGTGGCGCAAAACTCCTTGATTAGTCAGGCGGAGTTCGACGGGCGCGGCCTGTCGAATCCGCACGGTTGGGGTATCGGCTACCACACCGACGAGGGTCCGATTTGCAAGCGTCAGGCCGAGCCGGCCGCTTCGGACGAGGACTTTCGCAAGCGGGCTGCGCAGGTCAACTCGCGCACGACCATCGCCCATATCCGGCGCGCGACCGTCGGCGACCCGGCCCTGGTCAACACCCATCCGTTTCTCTTCGATGATTCGATGCTCGCTCATAACGGCCATATCCCGCGCTTCGACACCGTCGGCGAATATATGCGCGAGGCGATGTCCGCGGCGCATCGCGACGCCATCGCCGGCACCACCGACAGCGAGCACTTCTTCCATTTGCTGCTGAGCAATCGACAAGCCGACCCCGAGCGCTCGATGGCCGACACGCTCGCGGCGAGCATCGAGCAGGTCTTCGAGTGGTGTGAGGCGGCCGGCGCCGAGGAGCCGCCCGCCTTGAATATTCTTTGGACCGACGGCGACGAATTCGCCGGATCGCGGGTCGGGCGCACGTTGTGGTGGGTGCCAATCGAGGAGCTGCGAGAGTGCCCGGTATGCGGCGAGACGCACGCGACCACTGCGGCCGGCGAGTCCTATCAGTCAGTTGAATTCGCCTCCGAGCGCATCACCTCGGAGGACTGGATCGCGGTGGCCGACGAGTCCGTCTTCGAGGTCAACGCCGACTGCAGCGTCGACTTCACGCTGCTCTAACCTCCGACTCATCGCGCGCCGTTCCGACAAGCCCCTGTGGCGGGGCGCTGGGTCGCTTTGCTCGCAGCCACATTCTGATGATATGATTCTGTCCGTCCGATCGCTGCCGATAGAATAGAACAAAATTGTATAGGGAGGAAAAATGCAGCCCCGATTTAAGCTATTGACCTCGAGTTGCCTCCTTTTGCTCGCCATTTCCGTGTCGTGTTCGACGGCCTCCAAGTCCAATACGGACGGTCAGGTGGATGTTCAGGGAGACGAGCGTCCACAGCAAACGGGGGAGGAAGACAAGACTCCTGAAAGCTCCGACGCCTCGAAGATGGACAGCGAAGAGTCCGAGCCGCTCCTCGAC
>JBKGZI010000607.1:0-2763 GCA_046545675.1 Persicimonas sp. | reverse complement strand
GTTCAGGGGTTCAGGGGTTCAGGGGTCCGGGGGTCCAGGGGTCCAGGAACGGCTGACTGTGTGCTCGTTCGTGGTCCGCTGATCCAGCGTGTTTAAGTCTCAAGTTTAATACCCACTCACATAGAGGCTGGCAAGCGCGCGATGTGGACGAGAGGTAGACAAACGGAGCGGACAAAAAAAGCCCCGCCGATCGAATCAGCGGGGCTTTTTGTTCGAAATATCCGGTCGAGCTTATTCGCCGGTGCCTTCTTCGGGAGCCGGCGCTTCAGGAGCCGGCGCTTCGCCAGCCGGCGCTTCGCCAGCGGGCGCTTCGGGAGCCGGCGCTTCGCCAGCGGGCGCTTCGTCGGTCGGGGCCGGAGCGCTGCCGCCCTGAGGCTGCTGCTCGCGCTCCGGAGGAGCTGCGAGATCTTCGCTTTCTGCAGCGCCCGGATCGACGATCTCCTCTTCCTGGGTCGTCACCTGGCCACCACCCTCGAGCGACATCGAGGATTTGGGCTGGCTCGACAGGTAGGCCAGCGCCAGGCTGGTAACCATGAACAGACCGCCCAAAAAGACCGTCGCCTTGCCCAAGAATCCGCCTGCGCCCGCGCCGCCGAAGACCTCGGTACCCGCCGAAGCTCCGCCGAATCCGGCCGCCAGGCCTCCGCCCTTACCCGACTGCAACAAGATCGCAGCGATAAGAACAAATGAGCCGATGATATGAACGATGATGAGAAAGGTTTCCATGAGTGAGTCTATCTACTCGAGTCACGAGTCGGTTGACGACTCGTCTTAGCCCGGCAGTTAGATGACCGTGTGGCCACAAACCGTCCAGATTAGAGATCAAAGCTACCTATTTTTTGGTGTCGCGCGCGTTGAGCCACGAGACAAGACGCATGTCTATAGCGTACCACCACCGCCGACGCAAGTGCATCGGCTCGACGTGATTCACGTCCTACAAAGCGCGTCGGGGGACGGGTTCATTCCATTTTCTTGATCTGTAAGCCGTCGGCCTTCAAGCAGCGGCGGCTCTCCCGGTCGAAGCGCTCACCGGAGTCACACAGGCGAAGCACCTCGGGGCGCAGCTCCAGCGGCAAAAACATCGCCTCACCGGCAGAATCGGGTAAAACGAAGATGTGATACAGCCCGTCCTGAGCTTGATAGATCGGATAATCCTTGGACGGGCCTCGCAGTCGCTCGACCTGGGGCGAGCCCTCGGAGCGGGCGTCGATCGTCGAGCCGGCGCGCGACAGCCGCGACACGCGCGGCCTGACGGTGAGTTCGACGCGCGCAGCTTCTCCGGCCTCGATCTTCACGGTGCGCGCGGACTCGATGAGCGGGCCCGCGACCCGATGCTCACCGGCTGGCAGGTCGACGCTCTGGCCGCAGCGGGCCTCGAAGTGCCCGTCGATGCGCACTGTCGCCTCATCCCGGCTGCACTCGAGGCTCAACGCCCCGGTGCTCGCGCAGCGCTCCAACTGGGGCGGCTGTGCGTCGGGGTGGTCGCGCTCGTAGATGTCGATCTGGCGGGCGGCCGCGTCACAAAATCCCATCTGATCGTAGGAGTCGACGATGAACCGCAGCGTCTTGGCGCGCGAGTCCCGCGCATAGGCACGAAAAAGATGCTCGACCGCCTGGTCGAAGCGCCCCTCGGCGTGGTGGCGCAGCCCGTCGCCCAGCGAGCGAGCATACTCCGCTGACTGGTGGGTCTGAGACTTATCCTCAGACCCACCTGGTTCGGAGATGGCCTCGTCAGATTGAGCGTAGCCGACCGCCCCACACGCGGCCAACGCAGCAAAAACCAGTAGTGCGAGACCCTGGCGGAGCATATCGTACCTCATCAAAACCATGCGGAGTTTCGCGGCTGACTTGATTAACCCACCTACCGGACGTGCTTACCTTGAAGCGAGGAACGGCTAGCACTGGTCAGCCGCGGCTGGACGAGAAGTCCCCCGTTGCGGTAACTCGGGGTGAGTATGGCGCCAACCGCGAATTTATGATCTACCCGCTTGACGTACTGGCGATAGTACGACAATTGAGCAAAAGCCGCAAAAGCGTGGCCGGAGTCTCATCCGGCCGCAACGACTCCTGCTGAGGAACCTCGAGCTCATGTCTTCGAAAGCACTGACGAACCTGATCCGAAAGGGAAAAACAAAGAAGTTCCACCGCGCTGTGCAGCAGCACGAGGAGGAACACGGCGAGTTGCCTTCGCTGGAGATGGCCAGCTTCAACGAATTGGAGCTGTCCGGCTTTGACTTTAGCGGCATCGACCTATCCAACGTCGCCTTCGAGGAGTGCACCCTCACCGAGTGCCGCTTCGACGAGTGCCCGCTGGACGGCGTGTACATGCACAGTTGCACGATGCTCAATTGTCACTTCGAGGGCGCCACCGGCAACGGCTTCGCCATCGACGCCTCGACATTGAGCCGCTGTGAGTTCCTGGGCTGCGCCTTTGAATTCCCGGAGTGGACCGACTCGCAACTCAACGAATGTACGCTCGACGGACTCACCGCCGAAGACCTGCTCTTCGAGCGCATGACGTTCAAGGGCGGCACGTGGGCCGACGTCAGCGCCAACTCCGGCGAGATGCGCTACGTGACCTTGCGCGGCATGAGCCTCGAGGGCGTCGACCTCAAGGGGTGCGAGGCAGCCAGTTGCTACCTCAAGGACGTCGAGCAGGTCGACAGCGAGCTGCCCGACGGTTTCGTCGAAAAAACCGGCCGCCGCCGAGTTATTTAGGTACGGCAGGGGTTCAGGGGTCCAGGGGTCCAGGGGTCCAGGGAC
>JBKGZI010000606.1:0-2776 GCA_046545675.1 Persicimonas sp. | reverse complement strand
CTCGTAGTCAAAGAGCGGAGCATCGCGCGATTGCCCGCTGTCGTCTTGGACATAGTAGGGAACCGGCTCGATGGACTGACGCTCGAAGTCCAGCGCGTAATTGGTCACCAGGTTGACCGACCAATCCACGCGCATGAACTCGCGATCCGCCCAGTGGCGGTCGGTGTGGTTCTCGACGATGACGTTGGTCTGCTCGCCGGTCTGCGGGTTGTATTGGCGCTCGATGTCGAAGTGACTCAGGATCCGATAGGCCGCGACGACCTCGCCCTGCTCATCTTCCTCGGTCATCTCATCGCGGGTCGCCCCTTCGATGAGTTCGGTGGTCCGGCGGCCATAGAGGAAGTTCTCCTCGATGTCCCACTCGATCTTGGTCATCCCCTGATGGTCGGTATTTCCAACGAACGTAAAGCCGTCAGACGCCGGAACGTCGACGACGGTGCGCTGGTAATACCACTCGGAGTCCTCAAAATCAGCCTTCTCGAGTGCATTGGGCTGGGTGCGGTCGATATCTTCAACATCCTGAGCGCATGCGCCCAAGGTCGTGAGTGCTGCGACAGCGAGCACGAGTGCTCCTGTCCGATTCATCAGTCGTTTCATTGTTTAATCCCTCGACTTCCAGGTCATTCGGAACGGTTCGGGCACTTGTATAGCAAGAGTTGTTCCGTTCGTCGACTAACACCACTTTGAGGAGCGCACAACGGCGCAGAACACCCGCGAGCACGCCAGGGGTGTGTGGTCTTTAACGGCGTGAAGCGCTCTGTGGACGGGACTGTGTCGTGGCTCGAAGGACGTGTGCCGCAGCGATCGCTTGGCACGGGGTGGCAGGCTCAGCCGAGCAGCTCGTCGACGAACTCGCGCAACAACTGGCTGGCGTAAGGGCTGGGCCGATGCATCTGCCTGGCCTTGTCTCGGGCCTGTTGGTCGTCGAGCGCGCCGGCCTCGTAATTTTTGAGGTAGGCGATATAGCGCTGCATATTGTCTTCAGCGCATAGCTCCGGGTGAAATTGAGTGGCGACGATGGGCGCGTCGCGAAAGCGGATCGCCTGGTAGTTGCAGCGTTTGGAGCTGGCCAGCCAGACGAATTCATCGGGCAGATCGATCACCGAGTCGTTGTGGCCGAATTGGGCGTCGAAGCGATCGGGATGTGCCCCGAAGATCGGGTCTTGGCGGCCCTCCTCGGTCAACCGAACCTCATAGGTGCCCACCTCGCCCATGTCGGGGCGCGTCTCCACGCGGCCGCCGAAGGCCTGGACGATCGCCTGAAAGCCGAAGCACGAGCCGAACATGGGCATCTGCTTTCGGGCGATGAGCTTCATCAGATCGAGCAGTGGCTGGTGCCAATCAAAGCCTCCCTTGGCGACCGAGAACTCCCCGGCCCCGCCGACCATGACCGCGTCGACATCGGCGAGCAGATGCACGCCGAGCGGCTCGTCGACCATATTGACCGACTCGAAGGCCGCCGGCTCGAGGCCGCAGCGGCTGGCGAAGCATCTCAATTCGTGGTCCAGCATGGCGTCGCCGGGCTGGCGGGCCTGCAGCAACAGAATGTCGGGTTGGGAAGTGCTCACTCAAGTACCTCTATAAGTCTCTGCACAACGGATATATCTACGGAACGAACGCGTGGAGCCGGGGAGCTGTTCCCCGCCGCCCATAACCGGCCCAGCCCGCTCGTCTCGGAGCGTGAATACCTGCGAGCGTCGCCGCAAGCACTGAGCCGGCCACTGCGCTTATTGCATGCAACAGGGAGTGCTAGGCCCGCAGCACATGGTGCTTCCATCGTAGCAGGTAATGCAGTCCTCGTCGGTGCCGCACTCGGCGTTGCTGGAGCAACCCGAGGACGTGACACAAGAACCGTTGGTGCACGTGCCTAGTTGACCTCCGGCATCGCAAGTCGCGCCGTCACAATCCGAATCAGCGCAGTCAATGTGCCCGTCGCAGTCATTGTCGACGCCGTCGGTGCACATTTCGGACATGCCCGGATTGACATCTCCGTCAGTGTCGTCGCAGTCGGTGTCGTCGCTGACGTAGCCCGACGGCGGGCTGCACGCCTCGGTCGTCTCGTTCGGATCGCCGAAGCCGTCGTCGTCGACGTCGGCGTAGAAGGTGTCCTTGACGCCCTCGTCGACCTCGCCATCGCAGTCGTTGTCGATCCCGTCGCAGACCTCTTCGCCGGGGGTGACCTCATCCTGGCATGAGGACATCACGCCGTCTTCACAACTCTGAGCTCCCGCGGCGCAGGCCCCCACCGCTTTGGTGGCTTCCGGGCCGGTATAACAATCATAGCTGTCGCCGTCGTCGCATTGACATCCCTCGTCGGTTTCCCCGTCGCAGTCATTGTCGACGCCGTCGCATACCTCGTTGGACTCGACACAGCCGCTCTCGCAGCCGTTGCCATCCTCCTCGCCGAGATCGCCGTCATCGTCAGAGTAGCCTTGGTCGCACTCGTAGACACATCCATCTTCGTCACATGCCACCGCGTGAGCGTTGGGCTGGGACTCACACCTGCTCAGGTCGCCTTCTTCGCAGCCGGGGGTCTGCTCGGCGTCGGAGGCATCGGCCCCATCGGGCTCTTCGGCGTCGGTGACGTCGGAGTGACCGCTTGCGTCTGGATCGGCATCCCCGACATCCTCCGGAGCGACCCGGTTATTGGTGCGCTGCACCTGCGCGTCACCGCACCCGGAGTACAGCCCCAGCGCCATAATGAAGAATCCCCCGATAAAAAGCTTTAAGTACAAGCGCGTAAGTCTTGTGGATAACGAGAAGCTCGAGACACTCG
>JBKGZI010000605.1:0-2788 GCA_046545675.1 Persicimonas sp. | reverse complement strand
GCTCGAGCAACACCTGCTCGAGCAACACCTGCTCGAGCAACACCTGGAGGAATCCTCCGAGCAGCCCATCCACGTGGTCGACTTGCGCGCGCTGGCCTCGTCGGAAGACCAGGAAAGCCAGGCACCGACCCAGACAGGCACTGATCACGCCGCCCGGCTGTTGCGGACCATCCAGAGCATCGAGGCCGGCCGCGTCGAACGCTACTTCGTGCTGACCGCGGGCGCCCACTCCGTCGGCGAGGAGACGTCCGCAGGAGATCTCGGACTGAGTCCGCTCGTCGGCCTGAGCCGAACGGCCATGACCGAGCGTCCCGACCTGCGCCTGACCCGCGTCGATCTCGAGACGCGCACGCCGTCTGTCGAGCTGCTCGCCGATCTGCTGGCCGGGGTCGGCTCCGAGCAGGAGCTCGCGGTGCGAGACGCGACACCCTACGTCTGCCGCATCGAGCAGGCCGACCTGGCCACTCCTCCCGCCGAATCCGTGTCGGCCGACGACGTCGAAGCCTATGAGCTGTCCCTCGGCGCCCCCGGCCGCTTCGACGAGATCGGCTTTCGCGCCACCGCCCGCCGACAACCAGCCCCCGACGAGGTTGAAATCGAGGTCGCCGTCACCCCGCTGGGCTTCAAAGACGTCATGAAGACGCTCGGCTTGCTCTCCGAGCGCGTCACCCGCGACACCTATATCGGCGAGGCGATCGGCATGGAGGGCGCCGGCACCGTGGTCGCCGTCGGCGACGACGTCACCGATTTCGAGGTCGGTGACCGTGTGTACGGCGTCCACCCCGGTTTTTTGCGCTCGCATGTGACCATGCCGGCTCGACACTGCGTCCGGCTGCCGGACAACGTCTCGTTCGCCGACGGCTCCAACCTGATCGTCTTTTTGACGGTCTATCTGAGCCTGGTCGAGATCGCCGACCTGCAGCCCGGAGAGCGCCTGCTGGTCCACGGCGCCACCGGCGGCATCGGGCTCGCCGCGCTCGAGATCGCCGATTGGCTCGGCGCCGAGATCTACGCGACGGCCGGCAACGACCAAAAGCGCGACTACCTGCGTGAGCGCGGCATCGACCACGTCAGCGACTCGCGCAGCGTCGCCTTCGCCGACGACGTCATGGAGTGGACCGACGGCGATGGCGTCGACGTCGTCCTCAACTTCACCCCGGGGGATATCATGCGCAAAGGGATCTCGTGCCTGGCCCCGTTCGGCCGGTTCATCGAGTTGGGCAAGATGAGCTTCGAGCAAGACGAGGCGCTCAACCTGCGCCCGTTCAACGAGCACCTGACCTACGCCTCGGTCGACTTCGACCGCTACCTCGCCCGCAAACCCGAGGCCGTCCAACGCCTCTACCGAGACGTCTTCGCTCGCCTGGAGTCCGGCGACTTCGAGGCGCACCCGACCACCGTCTTCGAAGCCGGGCGCGCCGGTGAAGCGTTCCGGACGATGGCCCGCAGCACGCATATCGGCAAGATCGCCGTCGATCTGCGCGACCCCGACCTCGAGGTCGCCCCCGAACACCCGACCCTATTCGACGCCGACAAGACCTACCTCATCACCGGCGGGCTCGGTGGCTTCGGCGCCGAGGTCGCCCGCTGGATGGCCGATCGCGGCGCCCGGCACCTCGCCCTGGTCAGCCGAAGCGGCGCGGCGAAGGAGGGCGCCGACGTCCTCTTGCAGGAGCTGCGCGAGGCCGGCGCCGAGCCGCAAGCCTTCGCGGCCGACGTCTCCGACCGCGCCGAGCTGGCCGCCACGCTGGACGCCATCGCCGAGGAGATGCCGCCGCTAGGCGGGGTCATGCACGGGGCGATGGTGCTCGACGACAAGCCGCTGGCCGAGCTCGACCGCGCCTCCCTCGAGCGCGTCATGGCGGCCAAGGCCCACGGGGCCTGGCTGCTGCACACCCTCACCGAGGAGATGCCCCTGGAGTTCATGGTCTTCTTCTCGTCGGTCTCCTCGCTGGTCGGCAACGCGGGCCAGGCCAACTACGTGGCCGCGAACGCCTTCCTGGACCAGCTCGCCGATTGGCGACGCGCTCAGGGCCTGCCCGGCCTGAGCGTCCAATGGGGCGTCTTCGCCGACGTCGGCGTGGTCTCGCGCGACGGCAACCTCTCCGAGCACCTCGAGCGCACCGGCCTGCACAGCTTTGCGACCGCCGACGCCCTGGCCGGCCTCGGGCGCGCGCTGCGCTGCGAAACACCCTCCTCGCTGGGCATCGTCGACGTCGACTGGTCGCGCTTCGTCGAGCTTACGGACACGTGGTCGGGACACCAACGCTACAGCCAACTCGTCGACTTCGGCGCCGACGACGGCTCCCAGAAGGCCGAGCTCATCCACGTGCGCTTCGGAGAAGTCGACGCCGACGACCGCCACGCGCTCGTCCTCGACACGGTCGCCACCGTCGTCGCCAAGGCCATGCAGGCATCGCCCGACGACATCGACCCCGATCGGTCACTGCGAGAGCTGGGCATGGACTCGCTCATGGGCATGGAGATCGTCGCCGACATCGAGGACGAACTCGGCGTCGAGCTCTCGGCGATGGAAGTGGTCAGCGGCCCCTCGGTTCGCGACCTCACCCAATTGGTGAACGACAAAATCGCCCAGACCCTCGGCCGGCAGGTTCGGCTGTCTTCGTGAGTCTCGCCTCCTCCCCCCGGCCTCGAGCTACCCCAGCCTGACGGTTCGAGGCCGGCGAGGTGGTCCGCTCGGCGAGCACTTGCCGAGAGATGGGTGCCTGGCAGCTCGATGTCTCCCCACTTTTTCCACGTGGTCCACGACAATCTCGCGCGGGCTCCG
>JBKGZI010000604.1:0-2788 GCA_046545675.1 Persicimonas sp. | reverse complement strand
GACGCGGATGCCGAAGACGACGGAATTCCCGACGAGATCACGACCGCCGGGGCGAGCTTTAGCGGAGTCATGCCGGCCAGCGGGTCGCACGAGATCGACCTGGTGGCCGAGCAGAGCGATAAGGTGGTCATCTGGCTGCGCGTCGACGGGGAGCCGGAGTGGAACCCGTCGGTGTCGATCTTCGAGCCCGGCGTCGATGAGGCGCTGGTGTGGGGCAACCCGCAGGGCAACGCCGACGCGCATATCCCGTATGTCGAGAGCGATCTCGACGAGGGCTGGGAGTTCTTCAACGGCGGGCGTTTTGTGCTCAAGTTGGAGAATTTCGCCGGCGTCGAGGGCAATTTCGAGTTCACGCTCGAGTGTATGTCGGGGCCGTGCAGCGGCGGCGATGACGCCGACGGCGACGGTGTGCCCGACGGTGAGGACAATTGTCCCACCGTGTCCAACCCCGATCAGATCGACACCGACGGCGACGGCCTCGGGGACGCCTGCGACCCGGACGCCGGAAATGATCCGTACGAGGGGATGGCCAACAGCACGCTGATCGAGGCGCTCCAGCGCGCCCACCAGAGCCACTCGGGCACCACTTATACGCAGGCGCGGCAGCATATTTTCACCGACGTGGACAACCACGACGGCACCGTCGAGTGCGTCTACACCGGCCAGACCCTCGAGACGACCACCCTGCCCGACCACAACGAGTGGAACGTCGAGCATACCTGGCCGCAGAGCCGCGGCGCCGACGAGGGCGACCCGCAGGCCGATATGCACCACCTCTTTCCGACGACCTCCAGCGCCAACCAGCACCGCGCGGCCCATTACTTCGGCGTGGTGACTCGAAACGTCTCCTGGTCCGAGGGCGGCTCGAAGATCGGCGAGGATGCCGAGGGCGCGACGCGCTTCGAGCCGCGCGACGAACACAAGGGCGACGTGGCCCGGGCGCTATTCTATTTCGCGAGCATCTACGGCGCCAACGATAGCTCCATCCCGTCCATCCCCGCCCACGAGGAAGACACGCTGCGCGACTGGCACCAGGCCGACCCGCCCGACGACGCCGAGCGAGCGCGCAACCAGCGGATCGCCGACATCCAGAGCTCGCGCAATCCGTTCGTGGATTATCCGGGAATCGTCGATCGGATCGACGATTTTTGAGGTGGGTTGGGGCGCATGGGGTAGCACGCGAAAGGCCCCTCCGCCTCGCTCAACAACCCCATACGCCCAACATCACCAACGAATCTCACTTCACCTCTCATTGCGCCCAGCACCGGCCAAATGTACACTCCCACTGTGATCTAAACGCCTCCGCGCGGTGAGAACGAAATGAACGACGAACAGGCCAAAGAAGAGCCGCAGGACGACTCCCTGGAGGGGGCGGCAGATTTGAGCGAGACAGTCCAGACGCGACCGACCATCCCGGAGGGGCAGGCCGGCCTGGGCGCGTCGACGTCCTCGGCGGAGGCGAGCGGCGCGGCCGAGACGGTGTTTCGGTCCATCGAGCTGTTCGAGGAGCTGGAATCCGAGGAGGTGCGCGAGGTGGTCGGTGCTTGCGAGCAGCTCTCGCTGGCTGCCGGCACCGAGCTATTTCGTCAGGGTGACGAGGCCGACGCGCTGTATATCGTGGAGTCGGGTGAGCTGCAGGTGCGCGCGCGCACCGCAGCCGGCGAGGACGTGGTGCTGGCGATGCTCGGCTCGGGCACCGTGGTCGGCGAGATGTCGTTGATCGCCGGCGGCCCGCGCTCTGCGACGGTCGAGGTGGTCAGCGATGCGGCGATCTTCAAGCTCGGCCGCGACGCCTTCGATTCGCTGCGCAGCGCGCGGCGGCCGGCCGCCTACAAGATCATCTTGCGCTTGGCACGCATCCTCGGCGAGCGACGCCGTCAGACCGACGCACGCGTCGAAGAGGTCTTCGAAGATCCGGAGCAATATCTCGAGAGTTTCGAGTCGCAGGTCCATGAAATGCTTGGCCGCATCAAAAAAGCGTGATGCGGCCAGGGGTTCAGGGGTCCGGGGGTCCAGGGGTCCAGGAACTGCTTTGAACGGCAGCCTCTTGCGGAGCGGCTGCTTGCTGCCCGCGGAGCCAGCGCCCGTGCAGCCCTTTATGCGGCTTGACCGTGCAAGGCTTGCCTGGGCGGTTGGGGGTGCGGAACAACCAAAGATGATTGAAGAAACAAGAACGGAGCGGCATCAATGACAGACACCAGCACATACGCCGACGCCCTGGCCGGGCGCGGGATCTTCGCCGATATGGAACGCTCCGAGATCGACGTGTTGGTCGAGGCGTGTGAGCCGGTCACGGTCATGCCCGGCCAGCCGTTGTGGTCGCCTGGCGATCCCAAAGATGCGGCCTATATTTTGGTGTCTGGGCGCGTCGAGGTTAGCTACCGCGTCGAGCCCGACGGGACCCGAAAAGTCCAATCGACCGAGGCCGGCTCGCTGCTGACGCTGTCGTCGCTGGTGTATCCTTGGGAGCACGGCAGCGCGGGCACCCCGCTGGAGCGGAGCGAGCTGCTGAAGCTGTCGCGCCAGGTATTCGAACAACTCTTCGAAGACGGCCACCCTGCGGCCTACTGTCTGGTGGATGCGATCAGCGAAGATCTCGTCGACGAGATGCGCGACGCCAACCGACGGCTGCACGAGGTCTTCGGCCACCCGGCCGAGACGCTGCGCATGCTACGGCGGCGCAGCCGCGATGTCGGCCGGACTTGAGCGCAACTACGCAGAAGGTATGGGTTACGGACGGCTTCCGCAGTGACGGCCACGGCTGCCGATCGGCTGCAAGAGAGTAAGA
>JBKGZI010000603.1:0-2797 GCA_046545675.1 Persicimonas sp. | reverse complement strand
CGTCGACCTCAACCGGAGCGACGCCGTCCCTGGCGTCGAAGAAACAAGCGTCGACAAGCACCGAAACCCTCGACCCCGCCGTCGACACCTGGCTCGAGGACCACTGCCCGACCTTCACCCGCCCCGCCCTGCCGATGACCGGCATCGTCGATACGCTCGCCCGCGCCGCCGCGGCGGCCACCGGCGAATCGGTCACCGAGATCCGCGACGTCTCGCTCGAAAACTGGCTCATCGTCGACGGACCCACCGAGCTTCGCACCGAGGTCGAGCCCGTCGACAACGAACCAGAGTGGCGCCAGATCGCGCTGTGGGCGCAGCTCGAAGACGGCGAAAAACGCATCGCCCGCGGTCAAATCAAATGCGGCTCCGATTGGGCTGCTAACGCCGAGCCGGTCGCCCCCATCGAGGACGCCCGCCAGCTCGACGACCCCTACGAAGACGGCGCCGTCTTCCACGGCCCGGCTTTCCAACTGCTCGTCGACGGCCAAATCAGCGACCAAACAGGCGCAGCCAGCGGCACCCTCGACGCAGCCGCCGGCGGCGTCCCCATCGGCCAACTCCACCCGGCCCTGCTCGACGCCGCCCTGCACATCATCCCGCACGACAACCTCAGCCGCTGGTCCGACGCCATCGAGGCCGACACCGTCGCCTACCCGCACAGCGTCGAACACCTCACCCTGCACGGACCGACGCCCACCGACGGCCACATCCGCACCGAGGTCCGCCTCGAGCCCATCGAAGAGGGACGCGAGCGCTTCCCGACCTTCCGCATGCAATTCTTCGACGGCGACCGACTCTGGTGCGACATGCGCCTGGTCGAGATGCTCTACCCCAAGGGCCGCATCGCCCGCGGCGAGCCCGCCGCACGACGCGCCTTCCTGCGCGACCGCGAGTTCGTAGCGGGCCTGGGACTCTCCCGATTCGAGGACGACAAGACGCGCCTGACGCTGCCCGAACTGCGCAAAAACGACTGGTTCGAGGGCACCATCGCCGCCGTCTACGACGTCTCCGGAGACCTCGCCGAGCAAACCCGCCAGGTCGTCATCAAAGACCACCTCGCCCAACGCCTCGAGGTCCACCCCTCGCAGATCGATGTGGCTGCTGATTATCAGTCGGCTACGTGTGCGCAGCGGCCTGGTGAGACGTTCGCGGTTCGCGTCGAGCAAGATGGTGCGATGGGTTTTGTGGTGAGTGACGGCTCTGAGGCTTAGTGTTGAAGCTCAATGATTGTTGGGGAGCCCCCTCCGCTTTGCGCTGTAAAGCGCGCAAAGCACCTCCCCTTGCCGCAAAACGACGCGCCAAAGGGAGGAACTCCCTGCCAGATTGCGCAGTTTTTGCTTGTTGGGGGCTCAGAAAGCGGCCGCGTTGCTACTTGAGCGACAACCGGCCACTGCGCGATTACACCGAAAGTTCCTCCCTATGCGGCGTTCAGCCGCCATGGGGAGGTGGCGCGCCGTCAGGCGCGACGGAGGGGTCTCCTCAACAACCCGAACACTCCAAAACAAAGCAGTTCAACATGGTGCAATGCATCGTGTTCAACCCAAGAGTTAGCTCCCATGCCTCCCGGTCACTTCTTCTCCTCGACCAACTTCAGATCGTCGCGCTCGAAGCAATACATCACCTCGAGCTCATCTTTTAGCGTGTCGCCGTCCATTCTAGCGACGTACCCGCTGACCAATCCCTTGATTTGACAGACCTTAGAGCCGCCGCCCGCCTCCTCGGGCGGGATGCTCACCTCGCTGGTGACTACCCCGGCTGCCTCGCCACGCGGCCAATAGACGATGGCGCCCTCATCGACTGCGTAGTAGGGGAACTCCTCTTCTTGAGCCGGTGTTACACGCACCTTGGGTTCGTCCGGTTCAACTTTTATGGCGGATTCCACCATGGCCGTGATGCGCGAGCAGCGACGCTCGAGCGTGAGCAAGATATCCTCGCCCTTCTTGCTCATTCCTTCAGTATAGACGAGGTCGCCGGCACGGCGCTGTTCGCGAAATGTGAGGGTAGTGCTCCCGACATTCCAACCAGCATCTAACGAGGCCTTGGCGACAAACTCACGCTCGTCTCCTGGCTCGACATATTGGCTGAAACTGCGGCCGACGGCGTCATCGGGTAGCTCGACTGTGAAGGCGAGATCGCCACTCCAAACGTGGTACGCCCCCTCTTTGCCCTCGACTGGTACAAGTGGCAGCCCTGGTCTTAGTTCAAACCCGGTGCCGTCCTCGTAGTCATGAGCGACGGGACGCGTCGTGGTCAGCGCCAGGGCCTCGCGCCGCACGAAAAAGCGCAGCATAACCGGCTCATGGGGTAACAGGCTATGAGTATCGCATACGGGGCCAGGCTCGCCATGCGCGCGCGTCCTGATCTCGAGCCACTCACCGTGGTCCTCCACTACACGCCCGTGGAAGAGATTTACGAAGTGCTGACGAGCCTGCGTACGCGATCGCTCGAAGACACGGTGCGCACGCTTATCGGCGGCGGGCGTCTCATAGAAGCGCGCATCGGAGTAGATCAGCACGAATGCGTCGGGCTCCAGCGGCTCCGGGGCGGCCTCGGACGACTGCTCATCGACGGAGTGCTCATCGACAGACAGTTCACTGGGCTCCCCGACGCGCTCAGCCGACTCGGAGCCGGGATGTGCGCAGCCCAGGCTCAGAGTGATCATGGCGATAATCGCGATAAATATGAGATGGCGCGACTTCATAAATCATCACCGACCAAAGAGTTCATTTTCCGGACAGGGCCCTAGTAGTCAGAGACAGTGGTTTTGACCGTTTGGTTTGGGAGAATCACTCAAGGT
>JBKGZI010000602.1:0-2802 GCA_046545675.1 Persicimonas sp. | reverse complement strand
CGTGCTCCGCCCCCACACTTTACACCACCCGCCGACGCCCCTACCTTCGGTTGGCGATACGTCTGACGATAAATATTGGTTGCCCACCCTACACTTTTCAGGAGAGATCTATGCGTGTCGGAGTCTTGACCGGCGGCGGCGATTGTCCCGGCCTCAACGCTGTCATTCGCGCTGTGGCCAAGAGCTTGATCTTGCAGTGCGAAGCCGAGGTCATCGGCATCGAAGATGGCTTCCTGGGGCTCATCGAGCGACGCAGCCGCCCGCTCAATTACCGCGATGTCAGCGGCATTCTCAACCGCGGGGGCACCATCCTGGGCACCCATAATAAGGCCAACCCGTTCTCCTATTATGGACGCGACGGCGAGGACGTCTCCGACGAAGTCATGGAGTTTTACGAGGAGCTCGGCCTCGACGCCATCGTCGCCCTGGGCGGCGACGGCACCATGTCGGTATGCCACCGGCTGCAAGAGCGGGGCATGAATATCGTCGGGGTGCCCAAGACCATCGACAACGACATCGTCAAGACAGACCGCACCTTCGGCTTCGACACGGCCGTCTCGATCGCCACCGACGCCATCGACCGGCTCCAGACCACCGGCCAGGCTCACCAGCGTGTCATGATCTTGGAGACGATGGGCCGGTATGCCGGGTGGATCGCGCTGCACGCCGGGATCGCCGGCGGCGCCGACGTCATCTTATTGCCCGAGCTGCCCTTCTCGGTCGAGGAGGTCGCCCGCGTCGTCAAAAAACGCGAGGAGCGCCAGCGCTTCACGATCATCTGCGTGGGCGAAGGCGCGCGCAGCAAAGAAGGCGAGATGGTCGTCAAGGAGCGCGTCGAGGAGAGCCACGACCCGGTGCGCCTGGGCGGCATCGCCAACTGGCTCAAAGAGCACCTCAAGCCGCTGGTGGACAGCGAGATCCGCACCGTCGTGCTCGGCCACGTCCAGCGTGGCGGCTCGCCGACGCCCTTCGACCGCGTGCTGGCGACCAACTTCGGCATGATGGCCGCCTCCCTTGTCGCCAAGGGCGACTACGGGCGCATGGTCGCCCTGCAGGACCGCCACCTGACCAGCGTGGGGCTCGAAGAGGTCGCCAACCAGACGCGCACCGTACCCGAGGATGCCATGGGCGTGATGGCGGCCTTTTCGGTGGGCACCTCGCTGGGGGTGCCGGGCATGAAATTCGACCCCTCGAAGCTCCAAGACCAAAAAGAAATCAGTTAAAACGACGAAGTGCAAAATGAGCGATGCTGCCGCACAACCCCTCGCCGTCCGACTGCGCCGCATGGCCGGTGCGACGGTGGTCGATAACTTCTTCCGTGGCCTGTCGGTCCTCGGGCGCTTCGACCCTCGAAACGACCCCGACAAGCACGGCGTCAAAGTCTACCGAGACGTGCCCTACCGCAGCAGCGGGGACCCGGCCCATCTGCTCGATGTGCTCGTGCCCACCGACGCCGACGGGCCCCACCCGATCGTATTGTACGTGCACGGCGGCGGCTTTCGCATCCTGTCCAAGGACACCCACTTCGGCATGGCCATGCAATTTGCCCGGAAGGGCTACGTGGTCTTCAATATCAACTACCGGCTGGCGCCGAAACACCCGTTCCCGGCGGCGATCATCGACGCCTGTCAGGCCTATCGGTGGGTGGCTGAGAACGCCGCCAGCTTCGACGGCGATCTCCAGCGGCTGGTACTCGCCGGCGAGTCCGCCGGGGCAAATCTGGTATGCGGCCTGACCATCGCGGCGAATTACGAGCGCGACGAGCCCTGGGCAAAGCCGGTCTTCGAGACCGGATTGACCCCGAAGGTCACCGCCGCGGCCTGTGGGATGTTGCAGGTCACTGACGTCGACCGCTACACCGACCAAGAGCGCGTGTCCTGGTTTCTCGCCGACCGGCTCTCGGAGGTGTCGGGCAACTACCTTCCCAACCCGCTGGACCCGGAAGATCCCCGCCTCGATTTTGTCAATCCGCTGGTCTTCTTCGAAGGCAAACCCGAGCCGTCCCGCGAGCTACCCGCCTTCTTCCTGCCGGTGGGCACCGGCGATATCCTGCTGGACGATACCCGCCGGCTCGAACGCGTGCTCGACGAGATGGGTGTGCCTCATCGCGGCTGCTATTATCCCGGCGAGATGCACGCCTTTCACGCGCTGGTGTGGCGAGAGCAGGCCAGAAAATGCTGGACGCACAAATTCGACTTCATCGACGAGCACCTCGGCCATTGAGACCGTCGCTCTTTAGTCGACTTGATCTTCGGGCGCTTGCTCCTGCGGGGCCTGCTGAATGGGTGGCTGCTCTTCTTGCTCGGCCTCTTCGTCTTCTTCGTCTTCTTCGCCCTCTTCGGCCTCTTCGCCCTCTTCGGCCTCTTCGCCCTCTTCGGGCGGCTCGACCTCGATGGTGGTCGTGCCGACCTCGCCTTCCTCGTCCTGCAGATAGCGGAACTCGTAGATCCCGGGCGCCAACTGCTCATCCTCCTCGTTCAGCGGCACCGCCGAGCGGATTTCGGCGCGTCCCTCTTCCTCCTCGACGACCGCGTCGTCCTCTCCAAACTCGCGCTCGATGATCAACTCACCGTCGCGGCGCACCTCCATGCTCCAGGTCAGCGGATTGCCGAGGCTCCCACGGGGCGTCTCGATGACCGAGACGACGTGCGGATTGCGCATCTGCATCTCCTCGGGCAGCGTCGACGGCCCGAAATCCTGCACGCAACTGACGATCGTCGAGTTCATCGGCCCGATATCCTGACGAACGCACTGGGGCGGCCCACGCTCGGCGATCTCATCCTCGAGCGGATCGCGCGGGCC
>JBKGZI010000601.1:0-2822 GCA_046545675.1 Persicimonas sp. | reverse complement strand
GGCCATCAAACCGGAGGTGTCCTTTTTTGTCTATAGCTGTAACTGGTTCTTGGTACGGCAGTCTCATATCCTGATGTACTTTTCTGGCTACATCGAACCCTAAGCCTCGCCCACGAGCAAGAAACCGCAGACAGCAGCACCAAGAACCAAGAACCAAAAAGCAGGCAGTTACAAGAATGCAATCCCCCTCAAAAACCATTGCAATCATCGGAGCCGGGATCACCGGCCTGACCACCGCCTTCAAGCTCGAGCAGGCCGGCTTCGAGGTCGTCGTCTACGAGGCGAGCGCGCACGCAGGCGGCCAGATTCGCACGCATCAGGAAGACGGCTACCTCGTCGAGAGCGGCCCGCATACCCTGCTGGCCCGAGACGCCCTGCCCGACTTGGTCGACGAGCTCGGCCTCGGCGACCGGCTCATCGTCGCCAACGATCAGGCCAACAAACGCTTTTTGGTGCGCTACGGCGAGCCTAAGGCCGCGCCGATGGGGCCCGGGGCGTTTTTGAAGACCGATATCTTGTCGCCGCTGGCCAAGCTGCGGCTATTCGCCGAGCCGTTTATCGGCCAAGGCCCCAGCCAGGAAGAGAGCCTGGCCGAATTCGTCACCCGACGGTTGGGCCGCGAGCCGCTCGAATTTGGCGTCGGGCCCATGGTCGCGGGTACGTTCGCCGGCGACGCCTCGAAGCTTTCCGTCGAGCACGCCTTCCCCAAGCTCTATAAACTCGAACAAGAGCACGGCTCGCTGACCTGGGGCATGATCAAAAAGGTCCTCGCCGGCCGCAAAACGCCGGCGAGTGAAAAGAAGTCGCACCCCAAGCTCATCTCCTTCGATGCGGGCTCGCAGGTCCTCACCGAGGCCCTCCTCGACCGACTCGACGCAGACGTGGAGTTCGGAGCCAACGTCTACTCGCTCGCTGAAAAGGATAACGGCCGCTGGAAGCTTTGCTTTCGCCAGGCCGGAAAGCGCCGCCAGAAGACCGTCGACGCGGTCGTCTCCACCGCGCCCGCCCACCGGCTGGCCGAGATCGACCTCGACACTGCCAAAGAGCCCTCGAGCTTTGCGCCGCTGGGCGATATCTACTACGCGCCGGTGTCGATCGTCGCGCTGGGCTTTCTCCGCGAGGATATCGCCCACCCGCTCGACGGCTTCGGCATGCTCATCCCGCGCGAGGAGCGCCGAAATATCCTCGGAACACTCTTTATGAGTAGCCTGTTCGAAGGACGAGCCCCGGAGGGCGAAGTGCTGCTGACTAGCTTCGTGGGCGGCGCCCGCCAGCCGGAACTCGCGCTCGAAGACGGCGACACGCTCATCGACAAGACGCTCGCCGACCTCGACAGCCTGCTCGGCGTCAGCGGCGAGCCGGTCTTCACCGAGCATATCGCCTGGAAAGAGGCCATCCCACAATACGAGGTCGGCTACGGCCGCTTCCACGAGGTGATCGACCGCATTGAAAGCGCCCACAAAGGCCTCTACCTTGCCGGCAGCTACCGAAACGGCATCGCGATCCCGGACCTGGTCACCGGCGCCTACGAGCTCGCCGAACGCATCAGTGAGGGCTATCGCGACTAGAATGCTGCCACGTACATAATGCGCTCTCCAGAACCCTCATTGACTATCGCAGACGTTCTTGGTTCTTGGTTCTTGGTACAACAAATCAATTCCAGTCGTGCATTCATGACGACCCACGGGCACGTACGGACGCCGAAATTACAGGTCTCAACGACCAACGCCACCAAGAACCAAGAACCAAGAACCAAGAACGGTTTCGGAAAGCCATTGACGCCGCAGGTGGCGCTGAAGCCACGTGCCAGCAGCCACCCACAACGACCGTACCAAGGAGTACACGATGGCAAATAAGTTCGAGTTGCCCCGCCGGCCCCGCCGGCTTCGGCGAAATCAGAATCTGCGCAAGCTCGTTCGCGAGACCGGATTGAGCAAAGACGACCTGATCATGCCGGTCTTCGTGACCGCTCAGGACAACGTCAAAAACGAGATCTCCTCGATGCCTGGCATCTATCAATACTCGCTCGATCGGGTCGATGAGGAGCTCGAGACGCTGCTGTCGCGCGGGATCAACCGGGTCATCTTATTTGGTATCCCGGCCGAAAAGGACGACACCGGCTCGGACACCTGGCACGAGCACGGCGTCGTCCAGGAGGCGGTGCGCCACATCAAAGAGAAGTTTCCCGAGATGTTCGTGATCACCGACGTGTGCTTTTGCGAATATACCTCGCACGGCCACTGCGGCGTCGTCGACGAGGAGGGCAACCTGCTCAACGACCCGAGCCTGGCCAATCTCCAGAAGCAGGCGGTGTCGCACGCCCAGGCCGGCGCCGATATGGTCGCCCCGTCGGGGATGCTCGACGGCATGGTCGGTGCGATGCGAAGCGGGCTCGACGAGGCCGGCTTCTCGCATACGCCGATCATGAGCTACGCGGTCAAATACGCCTCGGCCTTCTACGGCCCGTTTCGCGACGCGGTCGACTCCAGCCCGCGCTTTGGCGACCGGCGCGCCTACCAGATGGACCCGCCCAACGCCCGCGAGGCGCTCATCGAGGCGGCGCTCGACGTCGAGGAAGGCGCCGACATCCTGATGGTCAAGCCGGCGCTGTCGTATCTCGACGTCATCAAAGACGTCCGCCAGCGCTTCGATCTGCCGGTGGCCGCCTATAACGTCTCCGGCGAATACGCGATGGTGCGTGCCGCCGACGAAAAAGGCTGGATCGACGGTAACGCGGTCGCCCTGGAGATGCTCACTTCGATGAAGCGAGCCGGGGCAGACATTATTTTGACCTATTTTGCGCGAGATTTGGCGTTGCGGCT
>JBKGZI010000600.1:0-2832 GCA_046545675.1 Persicimonas sp. | reverse complement strand
ACCGGCAGCAACCGTGCTCCAGTAGCATCCAGTGAGCTCTCCCGCGCCGCCCGCGCCCCAGTCTATCCCGTGAGCCAGCGCTCCAGCGGCCTGTAGGGAGCCTGGCACCTCTTGGATTGCCAAAGCCAAACACACCGAGACGGTGTGAGTCCATTGGCTATGGCGACAGCGGCCTTCTTTCTTTGAGCAGCGGCTCATTGCGGATCTGTCGTGACACAAACGCCCGTTTAGTTGCGCACGCAACAAAATAGTTGCAATCGCAACGAATGGCCGCTAGTGTTCGTCGGCGGAAGTCCTGATACGCCCTCGGCGAGGCATGGGCGACGAGGTCGAAGGCGGCTGAGTGAGGCGATGCCTTATGCATCGTCGAGCGATGACGCCGAAGAGATCGTCGTTCATGACCGGCGAGGTGGGTTAAGACTTCTGTCGAGGGACACTAGGCTCGCCTCGACAATGGATGACTCGAACGGTCGACGGCGATGAGTGACCAGAACCATAAAAACGCATACGAGCTGCGCGAGCAAATTCGGACCTTTGTGCAATTATTCGGGCTGCACGAGCAGCACCAGACGCCCTGCGGTCAGCCGCTGACGGTCCCCCACGCTCACGCCTTGATGGTCCTGCTCGAAGAAGACGGCCTTCGCATCGCCGAGCTCGGCGAGCACTTGAATATTGACAAGAGCAATGTCTCGAGGCTCTGCGCCAGGATGGACGAGGCGGGGCATCTCGAGCGTCGGCCATGCTCTGAAGACGCCCGCGCCAAACGCCTGTGGCTGACCAACGAGGGCCGCGAGCTCGCCGGTCGGGTCAACCAGGCGAGTATCGGCCGTTTTTCGCAGATCGTGGCGAGGGTCGAAGACACCGAAGTCGAGCAGATCGTCGGAGCTCTCGAGCTGCTCAACAACTCTCTGATACGCTCGGTCCAAGAGGATAAGTAGCCATGAAACGAACTCATATTGTACTCGTACTGATCGCCGCGCTCGCGCTTGTCGTCGGATGCGACGCTCAAAAAACAGCACCCGACGAGCCCGCGAATGCTCCCAAAGCCGAGGCGGACGAGGCGGCGCCAAGCGAGACGGAGACCGAGCAAGCCGACGAGCCCAGCAGTGCTGCCGGCGGTGGCGCCGTGGAGGCCTACCACGACATGGACACCCGCAAGCCGGTGCCGCTGACGCCGATGATGGCGAACCACCAGCTCGAGAATATGCGCGACCACCTGTTGGCGGTCCAACAGATCGTGGGCGCGGCTGCCAAAAAAGACTTCGACGGCGTCGAAAAGGCCGCCCAAAAAATCGGCTCCTCCCCCCAGATGAAGCAGATGTGCAATCATATGGGCGCCGGCGCCCCGGGCTTTACCGAGCAGGCCCTGGGCTTCCACGAGACCGCCGACGGCATCATCGAGGCGGCTGAAAAGGAGGACTACGACGGCGTGATGGTCTCGCTGGAAGAGACGTTGAACACCTGCACGTCGTGCCACGCCCAGTACAAGCAAGAGATCGTGACCGACGAGGTCTGGGGTCAGAAGACCGATGAGGCCGCGCCCTCTCAGGACATGCAGCAGATGCATCACGGCGGCGGCGGGCACTGATCGTCTCCGCTCGACGGCTGGATTTCAAAGCGTCGTCATCAGGCCCCGTTGATGTGTGTTGACCATGCGCCGGAGCGCGCTGGGGGCGGCTCGCCGTCGGACCCGCTTATTTTCGACCTATTTGTTCTGCGACGTATAGATGACAGAGACGACACCGGCAATCGAGGTCGAAAATCTCACCAAGTACTACGGTGACTTTCTGGCGGTCGACGATATCTCATTCGAGGTACGACCGGGTGAGATATTTGGCTTTTTGGGGCCAAACGGCGCCGGTAAATCGACGACCCAGCGGATGTTGTCGACCCTGCTCGAACCGACACGAGGGACGATCCGGATCTACGGGCATGACTTGGCCGACTCCGCGCTGGCGGCCAAGCGTCTCATTGGCCTGGTCCCCGAAGAATCTAACGTCTATCGGGAGCTGACTTGCCAGCGGAATCTATCATTTGCCGCCCGACTGTACCGAGTTCCCGCCGCCGAGCGCCGGTCGAGAATTTCGCGAATGCTCGACGTCTTCGAGTTGGCCGACAAACGGGAAGTCAAAGCTGACCAGTTGTCGAAAGGCTTGCGTCGCCGGCTCAGTCTGGCAATGGCGCTCATTCATGAGCCCCGCCTTTTGTTCCTCGACGAACCGACGTCGGGGCTGGACGCCTGGAGCACCCGGCTGATCCACGCTCAAATCCAGGCCCTCAGTGATAGCCAAACGACGATATTTTTGACGACACACCAGATCGAGCACGCCAATCTCTTGTGCGACCGCGTGGCCATTATCAATCGCGGTCGCATCGCGGCCGTCGATACGCCAGCCAATCTCAGAGCCGCGTTTCGGCGGCGCCAAAAGCTCCGGGTATCGGTGACTCCCGATACTCCGAATCACCGTGGAGATTTCGAGTCGCTGCCCAACCTCATCGCTGTGGACAGACAAGACGGTGAGTGGCTGCTGTACACCGAAACCCCAGCCGCGGTGATTCACCACCTGGTCCACCTCGTCGAGGCCAAAGACACGCGCATCGTCGATCTCCACATCGAGGAGCCCAAGCTCGAGGAAGTCTTCTTGGAGATCACCCGTCGAGAGTCTTCCTCGTCGCTCGAAGACGGTGAGACATCGCCTGTCGACTCTGCCGAGCATGATCCATGAGGAGAGATGAGATGACACCTCCATTCCTTCGTCGGCTCGTCGACGAAGCAACGCAGGCGTGGAATTTGGCGGCCAAGGATGTGCGCGTCTATTATCTGAAGCCTCC
>JBKGZI010000599.1:0-2839 GCA_046545675.1 Persicimonas sp. | reverse complement strand
CCCGCCCACATAAAGGACGGCCCGATGGAGGCGACCAGCAGCGGGACGGGCTCTTCTTCTTCCTCGTCCTCGTCCTCGTCCTCGTCCTCGTCGTCCGAGGAGAATAGCGAGCCGATCGCGCTGCCCAATGTGCTGATCACCCATTGAATGATCAAAAAGGGCAGGGCCAGCAAGAACATCGCGAGCCCGGGGAGCGAAAACGCCGCCTCCTGGCGCAACAGCGACACGGTGCTCTCGGGATCGTCGTCGAGCTTGGTGACCAGGCGCGCCTGCATGGTCTTGGCGACGCCAAAGGCCATGGCGCACATGCCCAAGATGGCCATGCCGGCGCCGAAGGCGCTGATATTGCGCGTGGCGTCGAAGGCGCCGGCGACCATCGTCCACAACTGATCGATGAGCATGGTCATCAGCGCCGAGAGGATCTCGATGAGGCCCGGATCACTCATCGGCGCCTCTGGTCTTGTCAGTCAACTCGTCGCTCAATTCTTCAGTCAACTCGCCGGCAGCCTTGGCCTCGATGCTCCTGGCGACGTCGAAGACCCCGCGGTTGATGCTCTCGCGAAGCGAGTCGTAGCCGGTCAGGTGATTGATGGGCGAGCTCGCCTTGTGGCGCGGCGATTTGCCGCCCGATTGCCACTCACCCGAGAGCGGAAACGCCCGGTCGTCGGGCATCTGGGCGCGGTGATGGAAGGATTCGAAGCGCCGCAGATTGCGCACACTATGAGGGCGAATGCCCTGCGCCATCGACAGAAGATAGGCGGCGTTGGGGTCGAGGTCGGCCGTCTTGACGTCGAGCGTCTCCAGGCGCGCCGGTGTGTCGACAGCCGTCCTGGCCTGCTCGAAGACCGACGCCAGTTCCGGGTGCATCACGAGGGCGGTCTCGGCGAGCAGGTCCATGCCGTCGGGGTCGAGGCCCTCGTAGCCGGAGAACTTCGCGCCGAAGCCGATATTGGAAAAATGGGTCAACACGAAGGCCATCAGCCGCTGGCGGACCTCGTCCTCGAAGACGAATTGGTCGCTGACCGGCTCGTCGACGAGCTCGTCGAATTGGGTGCGCGAGAAGCGCAAGATGCGGTCGGTATCAGACAGCGAGGCGATCTTGCGCCACTGCTCGAAGCCGCCGACCTCCTCGATGAAGCGCTCGAGCATGCCGTCGACCGCCGAGTCGTCGCCGATGCGCCGCTCGTAATAGTCGACGAGGTGGTCTGGCTCGATGAGCTTGTCGATGCCGGCGCGCGAGCGGGTCTTGAAGAGCCAACTGACGTCGTCTTCGCCGGCGCTCGAATCGAGCTCGGACATCTTGACGCGCACGCCGAGGTCTTCGGCCTGCCGCTGGAGCACGTCGCGCTGCAGGTCGACGCTGCGGCGCAGCCGGCCGGCCAGCTCCAGGTCTCGATAAACCCGCGCGTAGACCTGCCGCGCGAAACTCCGCGTGGCCAAGCCGGCGGTGTGTACGAGCCTGGCCTCCATAAAGGACCGAATCGACGGCGCGCCTCGAAGCGCCGCGCTGCCGCCGTCGACGACTCGAGCCACGGCGTCGGCCATCTTCCCGATGGCCTCCTCGAGCAGCTCGACGTGCTTTTGCATATGCCGGCGCAGCAGCCAGAAGGCCGGCAAAAAGACGACCAGCGCGCCGACCAGCGGCCCGAGCGGGCCGAGGATAAATTCGAAGACGCCCGGGCTCAGGTGCAGCTCGAGGGCCTTGGCCACCGCCCAGGCGATCGGCGCGCCCATCGCCGGCGCCATCAACGCCCACATCAGGATGCCGACGTTCATCGCCTGGCCGTCGGGCTTTTGGCGGCCGGCCTCGAGGACCTGCTCGCGGGTGGAGCCGACGCTGTCGGTCTTCGGGATGCGGTGCTCGAGGCACAGGCGCTCTTTTTCCTTTCGGGCCGCCTCGCGCTCCCGAAGCCGGTCCCGGGCCAGCGCGTGCAGCTCGCCGAAGCCGGCCAGAGCGCGCTTCAAGCCGCCCTTGCTGGCGTGCTCCTCGATGAGCTCGTCGCCGGCTTGCTGGACGACCTCGAGGGTGTCGGTGAGCTCCGCGGAGGTGTCGCGCCGCAGCGCGTCGACCATATCGTCCATCTCACCGCGGCGGCGCGTGAAGTTGAGCCATTGGCGGTGGATATCCTCGAGCAATTGCTCCTCGAAGCCCTCGTCGAAGTCGGCCTCGACCTGGTCGACGCCCGTCGCCGCGGAGACCTGGAGTCTGTTGCGCACCTTCGAGCTTGTTCGCTGTGCGGCCTGCTCGCAATCGGCGGCCAGGCGCTCGGAGGGCTCGGCGACGAGGTCGTCGACCTCGGGCGCGGCGATGGGGGCGTCCTTGATCTCGGGCAGCGCGCCGTGGTCGCCGACCTCGAGGCGCCGGATGCTGTGGCGTGCGTAGCGGTTGGCCAGGTATTCGCGGGCGCGCTCGGCGGGAAATTCGATCTCGTGGCAGGAAAACGAGGCGAAGAAGTCGTCGCCGCGCGTGCCGATGGCGGTGCGGCGCAGCCAGGCGTCGCCGGCCAGGTCGTTGCGCGTCTGGAAGTTCAAGAAGTCGCGCGTCTGACGGATCGAATCCCACACCGAGAGCACGGCGTTGTCGGTGACGCGGCTGTTGATGAAGACCTGCGGGACGCAGCGCTTTTTGCGGGGCACCGACTCGATCCACCGGCGAACCCCCTGGATCGACTCGATGATCGCGGCCTCCTCACAGCGATTGGCCAGCGGGTGGCGCCCGCCGAAGGTGTCGGCCGGGTGCGGCATCCAGATGATCGGCACCACCGACAACGCGCGGTCGAAGCCCTCGCGAAAGGTCTCGAAGATCGGGCCGAAGGCGCGCAAAAGCTCGGCGTGGATC
>JBKGZI010000598.1:0-2862 GCA_046545675.1 Persicimonas sp. | reverse complement strand
GTGGCCACGGCCGTCGATCGGATGGCGGATCTCCTGCACAGTGCCCGCTCAATTCTGCTCGATCCGGACGCGATGTTGCTCACCTTCGAGCGCGATGTCGACCTCGCCGAGTTGCTCGCCGAGTTCGACTATCTGCACGCCCAGCAACTGTCGAAGAGCAAGCATCAACTGACGATCAGCAATGAGCTGGAGGACGCTCGGGTCTCCGGCGAGCCCCGGTTGATACGAGAGATGTTCGAGGGGCTCCTGGGGGCTTCGATGGCCGCGTCGAACCCCGGAACCAGCCTCGAGATCTGGCTGAGCGAGCTCGACGAGCAGACCGTCGAGATCGTCTATTGTGACGAGGGCCGGCCGATGTCCGACACCATCAAGCGTCACCTATTTGGCCGCGATGGAGCCTCGGAGACCGCCGGCGCCCGCGCAGAGGTTGCGCGCGACTCTATCGAGGGGTTGACCCTGTGCAGCATGATCGTCGAGGCCCACGGAGGGACGATGCATGCCGAAAACCGCGACCATTCGGGTCGACGCTTCCGCATTCACCTGCCGCGGTAGCCTCGCCTCCTTGAAAAACCTGGGTTCGATCGGTAGTAATCGTGGGCAGATGTGCGACGGTGTGCGACGATACCCGACATCTGTGCGGCGGGCGAGCACGAGTTGACTTCCACTGGGTTCGCGAGGTGATGCCATGAACGATCAGCCAACGATTGAAATCGACACGGATGAAATGGGCGCGGATACTTCCGAGATGAGCGACGCAGAGCGTCGAGCCTCGCCGCGTGTGGAGTTATGTGTGCCAGTCGAAGTCGGGTCGGTGACGTCGTTTCGCGGTACGTCCGCCGATTTCAGCGCCGGCGGTATGCGCGTCAAGCTCGACGATGTGCTTCCGGTGGGTTCGCTGGTCGATCTCAACTTCAGCGTTCCCGGTGTCCACCGCCGCTTTGAGGTGCTCGGCGAGATTCGCTGGGTGCGTGAGTCCGCCCAGAGCAGTTCGGGACACGGCGTCGAATTTCTAAACTTGCCCGATGAAGGTGGTCGGGCGCTCAGAGAGGTGTTGGAGACCTACGACAGCGTCAGCCGGGCCATCTTCGAGGCGGCTGACGACCTCAACGGCGTCGTGGCGCTCTGAGTGGTCACTGGTATTGGACGGCTCGACCGTGGCTCGCCGCGTGGTGCGCTGCCGGGCAGCCCGTGGCAAATTTTTGCAAGTTCTTTGCTCGCCACGCGTGCAGCGATCCAGTAGGCTCTACTTATTGTCTGAGTAATTCCGGCAAGCAGTTCTCCTTATTCTCTGGCGGGGAGAGCCGGTGAATGTCGGCGCCTCATCGTAGGTGCCGGCTCGTCCTATATGACCGGCCGCGTGCGGGAGACGCAACTGATGAGCAAATGGCCAAGCGGTTTTGATGATTCCGAGAAAATCGTGACCACCTCGATCCTCGTCGTCGATGACGAGCCCGGGGTTTTGCGGGTGTGTCGGCGCCTGCTCGAACGCGAGGGCCACGACGTGCATACAGTCGAGCGCGCCCGGGAGGCCTTGGATTTTTTCGAGGACGGTGCTCGGGTCGATCTGCTATTATGCGATGTTTATATGCCCAAGATGAGCGGCGACGAGTTGGTCGCGCAGGTGCGTGAGCTCAGGCCGCGGCTGCCGGTGGTCTTCATCTCCGGCCACCTGCTCGAGTCACAGGCCACGCGGCAGCTCAACGTCGGCGACGACATCTCGTTTTTGAAGAAGCCGTTCATGGGCGATGAGCTGCTCGCCGCGGTCGACGACGCGTTGAGCGAGTTGGCGTGACTCCGGAAGCAGAGACCACTGAGATCAAATCGACGGGGGTCGGTCGTGGCCGCTTGGCCGCTGCTCGTCGAGCTGGCGTTCGTCTATTTCCAGTCGAGCGTCGAGGATGTCGAGCATGCGGTCGAGGTTGGAATTCGCTTTGGTGATCGCGCGCTCGACCAATTCGGGGGCGATGGGTTGTGCGTCGCCGGTGACGGCGCGGCGGACCACCTCGAGGCTGAGCTTGATGGCAGAGGCGGGGCTTCGCAGGTCGTGGGAGAGCATCTCGAGTGCTTGCTGACGGGCGGTCATCGCCCGGTGGAGCTCATCGTCGCTGCGGGCGCGCATGAGGACGGCGCCGATGAGATGGGCGACGGTGCGGGTGAATTCGGCGTCTGCGGCGGTAAAGACGTACGCGCTGCGGCAACCGGCACCGAGCACACCCACCGGATGGTCTGGGCCGGGGATGGGCGCCTCGATTGCGCTGACGCGCTCTGGAGTGTCGAAAAGGGGGAGGCGTCGGAGGGAGTCGTGGTCGTCGAAGTCGTCGACGCTGTAGACATCGTCGTCACGAAGGGCGATCCCCGGGGACGTGCGCGCGTCGGCGTAGACGGTGGTATTGGGGCCCGGGCGGTGCTGGAGGCCTGCGGCGGCGCGCAGGCAAAACTGATCGCCTCCGACCAACTCCAAGACCCGCGCCGAGTCGGCGTGCAGTCCGTCACGCACCGCTTCGACGGCGCGGGCGACGAACTCGTCGGCCCCGGCGCTCAAAGCTAGGCGGCTCAGGCTGGCTGCGGCAGATTGTTGGGCGAGCTGGCGCTCGAAGCCATCGAGGAGCTGCTCCGGCGACAGATCGGCGCCCGAAGGCAGCTCCGGGCTTCGGCCAGCCTGGCGATGCACCATCGAATTTCCCCTGAGCTCAAAATGAGTCACAGCTCCCCAGCTCATCGATATGTGGCAGGCGGACTCCCTTCCCGGAGTCTCAAACCTAAACGGATTTCGGAGATCGCCAAGCCGCGGCGGCATTTAAGTACAAACACGTAAGTCTTGGGGATAACGAAAAGCTCGAGACACTCGGTGCGTCATCCAGG
>JBKGZI010000597.1:0-2863 GCA_046545675.1 Persicimonas sp. | reverse complement strand
CTTTTTTTTCCACCCCTTGCTATAGCTGACTATGGTTTGGTTTCGGGGTCGGGCGGTCATACGGGCGGTGCGGCTTGATTTGCTGGACGTGGCCGAGCGGCGACCCTCTCTGGGGGTGCGCCCCTCCGGCCGCGCCTACGGCGCATCCGGAGGCGGCTTACCCCCAGCTATGGTTTGGATTCGTGGTCGGGCGACCATTCGGGTGGTTTGGTTGCGTGGTCGGGTGATCATTTGGACGGAACGGCGAGACACCGACATTTGACGCGCTCCGTTGTGAATTTGCGCCGCATCGGCTACCATCGCCGCCTACTTGGCGACTATAACCATTGGGGCGGCCCATGCGGCGATCAACACGAACTATAAGTCTCGCAGCTCGACTCATCCTCTCTTGCGTCCTGGCGCTGGTGGCCTCCGGCTGCGGCAGTTGCGACGACAATGACGACAGCGACGGCGGCTTCTACGTCGGCGACGATGCGGCCGATCAGGCCGACGGCGATTCACCTGACGACAACCTGCGTCCCGACGTCGACATCGGCGAGCACGACGTCGACGACGAGACGGGCGTCGGCCAGGTCGCGGTTCTGCCCGAGGCTCCGGCGCTGGACATCCTGTGGGTGGTCGATAATAGCGGCTCGATGTGCGACGAGCGCGATCGGCTGCGTGAGAACTTCCAGGAGTCGGTCCTCCAGCTCGCCGATCGGGGCGTCGACTTCCAGGTCGCGGTGACCACCACTCAGATGGATCCGGGCCACATGAACGAGGCCCGCCCCGCTGAGATTCAAACCGAGCCGACGCCGAGCGCCACCTTTGCGACATGCCTCGGAGACGAGGGAGACCCCGACGATCCTGACGATGGCTACCAGCGCCTGCGACAATATATGGCGGACGCAGTCGAATGCACTCGCAATCCCGGCGAGTGGCAGCACCTACTCGAGTACGATGATGACGACATCAAATGTCACCTCGAGCAAACCTGTGGGGAGTATTACGAGGTCTTCCCCCACGAGGTCGACGGCGAGTCGCCGTATCGTGACACCCCGCGCGTGGTGCGCTCGACCGAATACGACGAGGTCAATAAGGTCGACGTCGAGAAGCTCTCCAAGGACTTCTCGTGTCTGAGCATGGTCGGCACCAGCGGTTCCGCCCTGGAGAAGGGGCTATCGGCCGCGGTCGAGGCCGTCTCGCCGGAGAAGACCGGCGGCACGCCCACAAATCCCACCGACGAGAGCGCCCCCAACCACGGGCTTTTGCGCGAGCACGCCCAATTCGCGCTGATCTTTTTGACCGACGAGAACGACTGCAGCCACGACGGCACGCTCGAGGAACGCAGTGTTTGTGGGGGCGACGTCTGTGAGTTCGCCAACCACCCGGACTTCCCCGACAGCCCGTTGCTCGACCCGGCGGAGGTGGCTGACGAGTTGGTGGCGAACCTGACGGCCTCCAAGGGCCGCGAGGTCATACGCGACGAGATCTTGGCAGCGTCTTTTCACGGCCGGTGGAATCGCTACGGCGCCACCGACGATTATCCCGAAGGCGACGCCCTGATGAACTTCGATCGTTGTGAGGTCCCTGAAGAACTCCCCGACGAAATCCAGCCGCAACCCTCGTGCAACTCTGAAGACTCCGGTGCGGCCTATTCGGGCGATCGCTACGAGCGTTTCGTGCGCGAATTCCCGAACTTCTTTCCCTACGCCGACGAAGGCGAACACATGCCCGGCACGATCTGCGAGAGTAGCCAGATTCCGCAGCACCTCGCCGAGCTCGGCGACTTCGCCGCGATTCAAAATCCCCACTGCATCGACCGGGCATTGCTGCCCTGCGAAGACGGCTCGGCCGACTCCTGCCCGGAGTTCCGCCACGCCGACGCCGCTCCGTCCTGCGTCACGCCCAACAACAGCGCCGACCCGGTCTGTGACAGCGCGATGGAGCTCCAACTCGTCGCGGGCGGCGCCGACACCGCCGCCAAACTCGAGCAGACCGGCTTTTGCGTGCCCGACACCATCGGCGCCGACGGCCTCGACGACGCCTGCGTGGTCGACCGCTCCAAATACGAGGTCGTCCCATGCGCCGACGGCCTGGGCTTCCAGTGGGACGACTCGGTGGAGGTCAACCGCAAGCTCGACGGGGTGGTCGTTCGGGTGCGTTATTTGACCGAGGATTGGGAGGGGTGAGGAGGCTAAGACGTGCGGTTTGGTTTCGTGGCCATGCGACCGTGCGGGCGGTGCGGTTTGGTTTCGTGGCCATGCGACCGTGCGGGCGGTGCGGTTTGGTTTCGGGTCGAATGAGCATTTGGTCGGGTTTTAGTTTTCGTAGAAGATCTTGAGCTCGTTGGCCCGGTCGGGCTGGCGCAGCTTTTGGAGGGCCTTGGCCTCGATCTGGCGGATACGCTCGCGGGTCAGGTTGAAGTCCTGGCCGACCTCTTCGAGGGTGTGGTCGGTCTTCTCGCCGATGCCGAAGCGCATGCGCAGGATCTTCTCCTCGCGCGGGGTCAACGAGGCCAGCAGGCCGATGGTCTCGTCCTTGAGGTTCTGGGTGAACGCCTCTTCGGCCGGGTCGGGGGCAGACTCGTCTTCGATGAAGTCGCCCAATTGGCTGTCGTCTTCGTCGCCGACTGGTGTCTCCAGACTGATCGGGTGGCGCGAGATGCGCAGCGCGCGGCGCACCGAGTCGACCTCCATCTCGAGCTTCTCGGCGATCTCCTCGGGGCTGGGCTCGCGGCCGAGCTCCTGCTCGAGCTCGCGGCCGGTGCGCGAGATGCGATTGATGGTCTCGATCAGGTGCACCGGGATGCGGATGGTGCGCGCCTGATCGGCGATCGCGCGGGTGATCGCCTGGCGAATCCACCAGGTCGCGTAGGTCGAGA
>JBKGZI010000596.1:0-2864 GCA_046545675.1 Persicimonas sp. | reverse complement strand
GCGCCACGGCCGGACTGATGCACCCGCAGTTGAAGGTTAAGCGATCCGAGTGCTAAGCTGGGTCCGAAGCGCTCGACCCCCCACAGTGAGTGAACGGGTAGAATCGCGGCTCCGGGAAAGGATTTTCGTGATTTTATCTGGCACCGCCCGAATTTCGCCGAGTACCTGATGGTCAAATCCGATCCGGACGCGCGCCTTCGTAGCCAACTGGCGCCGGGAAGCCGTTTCGAGGGGAAATACGACGTCCTGTCAGAGCTGGGCACCGGTAGCTTTGCCATCGTGGTCAAGGCCACCCACTCGGTGATGGGGCGTGATGTGGCGCTCAAATGTCTCAAGCCCTCGGTGGTTCGTTCGAACCCGGAAGTCTCGGAGCGATTCGTCACCGAGGTCCAGATCGTCAGCCGGCTGCGCCACCCCAATACGGTTACGATCTTCGATTTTGGCCAGACCGCCGACAACCTCGCCTATATGGTGCTCGAGTATCTGGAGGGAGTGACCCTCGACGAACTCATCGCCACACAGGGAGCGCTCGACGAGGGCAGGGCCATTCACATCTGCCGCCAAATATTGAAGAGCTTGGCCGAAGCCCACAACTTGGGAATCGTCCACCGGGATCTCAAACCGTCCAATATCATGCTCACCGAGATGCACGGCGAGCCGGATTTTGTGAAGGTGCTCGATTTCGGGGTGGCCAAGCTACTGGAGGAATCCGAGCAAAGAGGCGCCGAGCTCCAGCCACGTTCGACACAATTTATCGGCACGCCCGTCTATATGAGCCCCGAGCAGGTGCTCGGGAAATCGGTGTCGCCGGCCAGCGATCTCTATAGCCTGGGGTTGATTCTGTACGAAATGCTCACCGGCGACACGCCTATCGAGCACGAAAACGTCGCCTCGGTCGTGCGTGAGCATCTCGACGAGGATCCGCTGCCCTTTGGGGCCCTCGAGATGGTCTCCGAGCCGATGCGCAAGCTGATCTTGAAGGCGACCACCCGCCAGCCAAAGAGGCGGTTTCGAAGCGTCGGTGAATTTGCGCGTGCGTTGCCGGTCGACGGCGTCGTCGAGAGCATCGAGATGGCGACTCCACAAGGCCCGGCCGCCGAAGCCGCCCACACCGCCGGGCTGGGCGAAGAGAGCTCCGAGGCGGATATCTTCTCGGGCAAGAACTACTTCGACGTACCCGAGCCCGAGGAGCATTGGCACAGTTCATCGCCAGCCGCCGCATCCCCACGCCCGGCGGCCTCCGGCCAACGCGGCAAGCGCCGCTCCGCCCAAGCCAGCGCCTCGACGCGTCGGCCTTCGCCGCGCCCCGAAAGCCTCGACCTCGACCTCGATACCGTCGACCGTCAGCGCCGGCGAAACGAGCAGCGACGCCCAAGGAAGTCGAGGTCGCGAAGCGTCGACGGCGGCTGGGAGATGCGCGAGTACTGGACACGTTTGTCGGCGTATTTCTTCGGCGCTGCCGCCGGCTACTGGGCTTTTGTGCTGTTGTCATCGATGATGTACGAACAGTCCGAGGCGGTTCGCTTCGGAGGGGCTGTGTTGATCGGGGTGACTGCCGTGATGTGGACCGCTTTTTCGAGCGTTCAAGCGGTCGGAGTCGGGTTTAGCCGGCGTTGGCTCGTGCCGTCGGCGCGCAATCTAATCTATATCTTCTGCACCATATTGCTGGCAGCAGCGTTTTGGCGGCCTTCGGACGCCGCCGCCGGTCTGAGCCAGAATCCAGCCTGGTTTTTTGACGCCCTCCCGGCCGTCGCGCCGCTGACCTGGCTGTCGGCGGCCACCGAGTGGGTCGCTTCCCTGCTGGTACCAATCTTCGAGTATCTGGCCGGCGCTTTGCCGTATTGACGCCGCTCATTGTTGGGTTTCCCCCGCATCACTGGGTTTTTGATGGCTCATCCAGGTCAATCGCTGAGGCAATATCTGGACGTGGGCGACCTGCTAGTCGACCGCTACCGCATCGAGGACGTGGTCGGTTCGGGGGCCTTCGGCGCGATCTTCAGCGCCATCGACCAGCACAGCGGCGAGCGCGTGGCGGTCAAGGCGCTGCCGCCGGAGACGGAGCAGGTCAGCGCCACCGCGCTGGCGCGCTTCCGGCGCGAGATGAAGGTCATCAGCAATCTGGTTCATCGCCATATCGTGGGCTTATATGACTTCGGCCAGACCCACGACGAAGTCTTCTTCATGATCTTGGAGTATGTCGACGGCCTCCCGCTCGACCGAGCCGTGCGCGGCCGCCCCATGGAGCCCCAAGACGCCTTGGATGTGGGCGAGCAGATCGCCTCTGCGCTGCAATTGGCTCACCACAGCGGGGTCGTCCACCGGGATCTGAAGCCGGCCAACATCATGATCAGCGGCCAGCCGGGGGCCTACGTGGCCAAAGTGCTCGACTTCGGCATGGCCAAGCTACTCACGCGCATCGACGACGAGTCCATCGCCCAGCTCACCCGCGAGGGCATGGCGGTCGGCACGCCGCGGTATATCGCACCCGAGCAAGCTCGAGGCGAACAGGTCGGGCCGTGGACCGATCTCTACGCGCTCGGCTTGCTTATGTACGAGATGTTCACCGGCGCCCGGGCGGTCAAGGCCGACGATGTCGAAGGTGCGGTCAGCGCCCACGTCTCACGCGAGCCGCTCGAGCTCGAGGAACTCGACCAGATCCCCGAGGTGTTCCGTCCGCTGATCTTCGGGCTCATCGAAAAGAATCCCCAGCGACGCTTTCGCGATGCCGACACCGTGCTCGCCGAGATCGACTCGCTTCGCTACCACTCCGGGGACGCCGGGCCGGTCTTCGACCCCCGTCGGGGCCGGGTGACGCATCCCCATTCAAACAGCGCCGCCAATTCAAACAGTGGCCCTACTAACAG
>JBKGZI010000595.1:0-2866 GCA_046545675.1 Persicimonas sp. | reverse complement strand
AGGCGGTGGGGGCCTCAAAAAGCAGTCAGCCACCAACTCGAACCCCTCGAAGAGCCACGCCGTGCCGATCAGCAGCATCCTCCACCCTCACCCCGCCTCCTCCCTCACTTCCTCATAAACCCGACTCAACAACAACTTCACCACCGTCTCACCAAACTTCCCTTCCTCAATAATCCGATTCACCAACCGCGCATTATCCTGATGCCGGTCAATCAACACACTCTCCAGCTTCTTCTTCGCCGGATACCGGAAGTTCTCCTCGGTATTCGCCATCGCCGCCTGCTGGACCGACTCGTCGGCCTTCATGGCCGCGGCGACCTGGTCGAAGAATAGCTGGTCGGCCTCGGTGAACTCCGTCCCAAACCGATCGTTGATCACATCAATCAACCGGCTCAGCTCGACCTGCTCCTCTTCAGTCGCACTGCCAGTGCCAACCTCGTGCGGCCCCGACACCGTTCCGCCACCTTCCAGCTGAATCGCACCCTCAGCGTTTTTCTGGACCTTGTAGTACTTCAGCGCCACGTCCTCCGATATATCCACAGCCTCGGTCTCTTCGTTCCGCCTCGGCAGTTTCCGCGAGAGCAAGCGCCCATAGACGTACAGCATCTCGAGCTGCTCATCCGTAAACTGAGTGACCTGCGCGAGGAACGAGTACAGCCGCAGGTAGTTGTTGAGCATTGCGCGAAAGTCGTCTTGCTCCTCGGGTGGGCGGTTCTTGAAGCGGTCGACGGCCGGGTCGAGGTGCGAGTTGAGGCGTGCGTTGTCGGCCTTGGAGACCTTCTCCTTGAAGAAGACCTTGGCGAAGGCTTCGACCTCCTCGGGCCGGAAGATGCGGTACTCCTGCAGGTCGTATTGCAGGTCGTAGAGCTTTTGGGGGTCGAGGTCCTCGTCGATGGTGGTGCGCTCGTAGAAGGGCTTGAACGCCTCGAGGATCTCCTCGCGCTTGTTGACGAAGTCGAGCACGAAGGTGTCGTCTTTGCCGCTGGTCGTTCGGTTGAGCCGGCTGAGCGTCTGGACGGCCTGGATGCCGGCGAGTCGCTTGTCGACGTACATCGTGTGCAGGAGCGGCTGGTCGAAGCCGGTCTGGTATTTGTTGGCGACGATTAGCACTCGAAACCGGTCGCTGTCGAACTTCTTGGGCAGCTCCTTCTGTTTGATGCCGCCGTTCATGGCCTCTTCGGTGTAGCTGACGCCGTCGACGTCGACCGAGTCGGAGAACGCGACCAGCACGCCCAGGTCGTAGCCGCGCTTTTCGATATACTCGTCCAGCGCCAGCTTGTAGCGCGCGGCGTGCTCCCGCGAGCCGGTCACGACCATCGCCTTGGCACGGCCGTTGATCTTATGGCGCGTGCTGGTCTGGAAGTGCTCGACCATGATCTCGGTCTTCTGCGCGATATTATGCGGGTGCAGCGACAGGAACCGAGCCAGCGCCCGCGAGCCCTTGCGCTTGTCGAGGCGTTTGTCCTCCTCGGCCTTTTTCACCAGGCCGAAGTAGGTGTCGTAGGTGGTGTAGTTCTGCAGCGTGTCGAGGATGAACTCCTCCTCGATGGCCTGCTTCATCGAGTACAGATGAAACGGCGCCGGCGCGCCCTCCTCGTCCGTGTGCCCGAACATCTTGAGCGTCTTATACTTCGGCGTCGCCGTGAACGCATAAAAGCTCAGATTCGGCCGCGGCCCGCGGTACAGCGCCGCCTTGAACGCGGCCGCGTACACATCGGCGTTGGCCGCGTCGCTCTTGCGTTCCCCACCAAGCATCTCCTCGAACTCCTCGAGCGCCCCCTCATCGACCTCGCCCGACAAAATCTTCTTCATCTCCGTGGCCATCTCGCCCGATTGCGAGCTATGGGCCTCGTCGACCACCACCGCATACGCCTGCCCCGGCAGCTCGCTTATCTTCTCGGAGACATACGGAAATTTGTGGAGCGTCGTGATGATAATCGGCGCGCCCGACTCCAGGGCCTCGGCGAGCTGCGTCGAGTCCTGGTCGATGCGCTTGACCACACCCTCTTTGTGCTCGAGCTGGTAGATCGTGTCCTGCAACTGCTTGTCGAGCACCAGCCGGTCGGTCACCACCACGACCGAGTCGAAAATCTTGTTGTCCTCATCGTCGTGCAGCGACTGCAACTGGTGGGTCAGCCACGCGATCGACATCGACTTGCCCGAGCCGGTCGAGTGCTGCACCAGGTAGTTCTTCCCCGGCCCGTGCACCTCGGTCGCGCCGACGAGCTTTCGCACGCAGTCGAGCTGGTGGTAGCGCGGGAAGATCATCGTCTCCTTCCGCCGCATCTTGCCGTCCGACCCTCGCCGCTCCTCGACCTGCAGATTCACATACCGTCCGATGATCTCGAGCAGCCTGTGCCGCTCCCAGACCTCCTCCCACAAATAATGCGTCCGATGCTTATTCTCGACCGGGGGATTGCCCCCACCGCCGCGATGCCCTTTATTGAACGGCAAAAAGTTAGTGTCGCCCCAGGCCAGCCGCGTCGCCATCCACGCCTCGTCCGCGTCCACGGCGAAGTGGACGATCGCCCGCACCTTGAACCGAAAGATCGGCGCCTGCGGGTCCCGGTCCTTCCGATACTGCCACTTCGCATTCTCGACCGTCTGCCCGGCCGTCTCCGCCTTGAGCTCGGCCGTCACCACCGGGATGCCGTTGAGAAATAGCACCAGGTCCAGGCTATTGTCGTTCTTCGGGTCATACCGAAGCTGCCGCACCACCGTCAGCCGATTCTTCCGATACTTCTCGAGCACGTCCGGATTGAGCCCGTGCGCCGGCCGAAAGTACGCGAGCCGGATGGGCTGCCCGTAAAACCGAAAGCCCCGGCGCAACACATCGAGCACGCCCTGCTTGCGCAGCGACTTACAC
>JBKGZI010000594.1:0-2868 GCA_046545675.1 Persicimonas sp. | reverse complement strand
CGACACTTTTCATAGCGGCCACTACGGATCCCGCTTTGGTTCGTCGGTGGACGTCAGCGGCTCGATTATTGCCGTGGGCGCGCCGTGGTTTCACAGCAATGACTACGGCGCTGTCTACATGTTCGAGCAGACCGCCTCGGGGTGGAGCAAAGTTCAGCGCGTGGAGCGCAGCCCCATCTACTCGAATACCTATTTCGGTGGAACGGTCGCGCTGGACGGCTCGACGATGGCCGTTGGCCACGGCACACGCAATGGCGGGGTCTTCATCTTCGAGAATACCGCTTCCGGATGGACACAGGTCGAGCACTTCACCGGCAGCAAGCGGTTCGGAGTCTCGCTGGCGCTCGAGGGCGACACCCTCGCCGTCGGCCACAGCCGCAGCACGCAGAACGAGTACACCGACGGGGCCGTGTTCATCTACGAGAAGAACTCCTCGGGTTGGGCAGAGGTCCAGACGCTGGCCGCATCTGACGGGCAGGCTGCCGACTACTTTGGCACCTCTGTCGCCATGGACGGCTCGACGCTGGTCGTGGGCGCCGAGGCTGACGAAGATAATGGGCCATATTCGGGTTCGGCCTACGTCTTCGAGAAGACAGCCTCGGGTTGGGTGGAGGTGCAGAAGATAACCCCTTCCGACGGGCGCGAGCAGGGCCGTTTCGGCTCGTCCGTGGCGTTGCTGGGGGATAAGCTCGTCGTTGGAGCGCGTACCGACGACGAGAATGGCTTTGCGGCCGGCGCTTCATATATCTTCGAATCCACAGCCAGCGGTTGGGTCGAGCAGCAGAAGCTGCATGGAAGTAATACCGACAGTGGCGACCGATTCGGGTACTCGGTAGCGCTTCAAACAGACACGCTCATCGTTGGCGCGCGATATGCCGGTCCGAACGCTTACGGGCAGGCCTACGTCTTCGAGCCTTCAGCCGCGAGCTGGACGGAGGTCCAGCGACTCGATAACGCGAGCAGCACCAGCGACGAATTCGGCTACGCCTTGGCAGCCGACCCGGACACAGCCGTGATAGCCGCACGTAAACCGACTCGGATGACGACGGGTTAGGAGACGATTGCGATGACGACTCCGACAACGACGGTGTGGCCGACGAAGACGACAACTGCCCATTAGAGTCGAATCCCGAGCAGCTCGATCTCGATGGTGACGGCCGCGGAGACGCCTGTGACGAAGACGCCGACGGAGATCAGATCTCGGATAGTATCGACGCCTGTCCGGCGGTCGCGGGACCCGGCACCGGGGACGGGTGCCCCGAAGAAGCTGAGGATTCCGGCGGCTGCAATACCGCCGGCGGCACACCTTCTGGAACATTCTGGCTGCTCGCAATGGCCGCTTTGCTGGTTATTCGCCGAGCCAGATCGGCTTGGGCGAGATAACCCTAGAGCAGGGCGCTCATTGAGGGCCACGAGGACAGCAGAAATGGGTGGAATAGGGATGAGCAATACAGAGACCAAAAAGTTCTGCAAGCTGCTGCCCTCATTGGCGCCCACCACTCACTCGTCCTGCTGCAGCGCTCGGCCAAACTCTTGGTAGGGCGTGGCCCCCAGATCCTCTTCGTTCTGCTCGTGCCGCTCATCCCGCGGAGCCTCCAGAACCTGGGCGAGTCGCTCGCCATAGCTTGCCCGGTGGTCATCGACGCCATGGCCGAAGATGATGCGATTCATGAGATTGAACAGGCCGACCACCAGAATCGCGTCGTGCAGCCCTTCCTCGGAGATTCCTGCAGCGAGCACACGATCCACGTCCTCTTGAAGGATTCGAGACGGCGTCTTGGTCAGCTTTTGAATGTAGTGAAATAGCGGCTTGAGGCGTGGCTCCAGACTGCTGGAGTCGACGTCCTCGACGAGCTCGTCGAATAGCTCTACGTCGATCCCGTACAGGGCGCTGTACGTCCGGTGCGCCTGGAAACAAAAGCCACAGTCATTCAGGGCCGAGACATACGCGGCGATCAGCTCTCGCTCGGCGATGCTCAGATCACTGTTTCCGCGCAGGAGTTCGTCGTGAAAGACCAGGAGGGGGTCGACTCCGCGGGGAAAGCGGCGAAACACGTCGGCCAGGCCGCCGTCGTCCTTGATGGAAGGAAAAAAGGTCATGGTGAGCTCCTGTGGCGCGGGAAACTTGTTATGGCGACTGTGTCATGTCTCCACACGTTGTGCCATCGTCGGTATGACCGGCGTTGTCGCGTTGCTTGCCTGCGGTCGTGGCTCCACGCTGACGTCGCGCACGGTCCACAGATTCGCTAGGCTCGGGCATCGAATTTCCGCGACCTCGCGTCGGTTATATCTCAGACCCTCCGGAGAGCCCCATGAGCGACACCATAGAGAAGCAAGCCCACGAACGTGCGCTCGCCCGGGCGCGACGGGAGGCCGCCGCGGCGCAGCGGCGACGCAGCAGGCGATGGGTGGTCGGGGTCCTCGTCGCGGCGCTCGTCCTCCTCGTTGGTGCCGTTGGCCTGGGATGGTCGATCGCCAGCCGGGCCAAGGCTGCGGCTCCCAGTGTGATCGAAGAGATCGTCGCGGAGCGCCACGCCTCGCTCGAGACCCGGTTCTCGGATCGCTCGCAGGAAGCGCAGGCCCTCGCCGCGGACATATTCGAGTTCCTCCAGCGGGTCTGGCAGGAAAATGAGACGCTCGACCGCGCCCGAACGAACGTACGAGCCGCCACCACTCAGGTAGGGCTGCTCACCGACGAGATGAACGCCGCGCTCGTATCGCCGACCGCAAACCTCAGAGTGTTCCTCGAAAACGGGCCCACCCGGGCCCGCGCGGTGGTCCAGCACGTCGTGATCGTCGCCGGGGAGCTCCGACGCGTCGTCCCGCTGGCGGTCGGAGCGCTGGAGCAGGCGAAGGTCGCATTCGACG
>JBKGZI010000593.1:0-2901 GCA_046545675.1 Persicimonas sp. | reverse complement strand
CCGAGAACCTCGATCTTCATTCCACAGGACATCAATCTTCTCCTGGAACGCAGGACCCGACCATGACCCACGACAGCGTCAACCTCAGTGTGAGCCCCGTCGAAATCGCCGAGAACACCTACTGGGTGGGAAAGCGCCCCGACGACGAGATCTTTTTCGCCAACCCGTACCTGCGCCATTTTCCGGGCGCCGACGGCCAGGGCGACTTCAACTTGTTGATCGACCCCGGCTCGAGCTCCGACTTCAGCGTCGTGCAGTCCAAGGTCAGCCAGGTGATCGGCAGCATCAAGAAGGTCTCGTCGATCTATATTAACCACCAGGACCCCGACGTGGGCTCGTCGGTGGGGCTGATGATGGGCCGGTACACCCCGAAGGCCTACGTGTTGTGCAGCGAGGATACCTGGCGGCTGGTCCACTACTACAATATCCCGCGCAAGCGTTTCGTGGCGTTGGAGAAGTATCCCCGGGGCTTGCGGCTTCCGACCGACGACGTGGTCGTGCCGGTGCCAAGCCCGTTTTGCCACTTCGTGGGGGCGGTGATGCTATACGACCCGAGCACGCGGGTGCTCTTTAGCGGTGACTTATTCGGCGGGTTGACCGACCGCGGCGCCAAGGGGTTGTACGCCGACGACTCCGATTGGACGGGCATGCGCGCCTTCCACCAGATCTATATGCCCACCCAGAAGGCGCTGCAAAACGCCATCCATAATATCCGCCAGCTCGATCCCTTCCCCGAGATCATCGCCCCACAACACGGCCGGGTCATCACCGGCCACTACGTCCAGGAGTATCTCGAGCGGCTCGAGCATCTGCCGGTGGGCCTGGATATCCTCGAGGACCGAAACGCCTCTGACGACGAACTGCAGGCCTGGACGACGGTGCTCTCGCGTGTCCTGGAGGCCGCCAAGGCCGCCCTGGGTGACCAGGCCGAGGTGTTGCTGGCCGACGACCCCAACTTGAGCGGGATCATCACCTTTACCGGCTCGGGCGTCGAGGTCACCTCGTTGGGCAAGACCTCGGTGGAGCGGGCCGTGCGGCTGCTATGCGCTCACGTGCCCCGCTCGGTGGGCAGCTCGCTCAAATACGAGGCGATCTTCGCCGCCAGCGAGCTCGACTTGCCCACACCGATGATCGAATTGGACGAGGAAGGCGAAGACGCTGGAGCGGCGCCCGAGGAGGTGAATCGCTCGCCCGACTTCAAATTGGCCAGCGCAGAGTAGGCGCGAGAGGGCGAGTCTCCGAGGGGATGAGGTAGGGAAAGCTACTTTAGAGCCTCGGAGACCTGCTCGACGCGTGCGCGCACCGCCTCGATGGCCTCCTGGGCGCTTCCGTGCTCGTCGTCGGTGGCGCGGCGCGAGTTACCGGGATGTCATACGTGTGCCAATAAGCCAAGTTGAGGGCGCGGCGCCCCACCTTGATCCTCCCCTTCTCTCCGCTACGCTTCGAGTGGGGAGGGAGTTCATCGCTGACCGACAGACGATGAATTCGGGTCTTCCGCGCCCTCAGATTGTCTCTGTGCGTTGAATGTGTGAAGCTTCGCCGAGCTTCGCATCTAATTGACAAAATCTGACTCTCAGGGAGAAGGCCATGTTGGAAGGAAAGCTCCAGGTGATGCTGTACGTAAGTGACCTCGAGCGCAGCGTCGAATTCTACCGCGACCGCCTCGGCTTTGGGTTTAGCGGCTATTGGGACGACGCCACCGACGAGGTCGTCGAGGACTGGGACGACGTCGAGGAACCCGGCTACGCCGAGGTCACCGTCGGCGAGGATTCGGTGGGGCTGCACCCGGACCCCGACTTCGAGCCCGGTCGCACACGCATCAAGATCAGCTTCACCGTCGACGACGTCGACGCCATCTACGAGGCGGCCGTCGCCGACGGTGTGGTCGAGGCCACCGAGCCCGAAGATTTTCCCTGGGGAGCCCGCATGTTCACCATCACCGACCCCGACGGCCACGAGATAGATTTCGTGCAGCCGCTCGAGGGGTAGCTAAGAGGCGAATCAGTTGGCCTGACACCCCTGGATTTCGCCGTCATCGCTTCGGGCTGTTTGCAGGCAGTTGGCGGCCGCTCGCTCGACCAGGTCGCGCGTGGGTAGGTAACACCGCCCGTCGTCGCCGGTCTGGCTGATCCACTTGATGAGATGTGTGCGCCAGGCCCACAACGCCGCCCCGTTGGCCCAGTCCGTGCTGTCCTCGTGGCTGAAATCGTCGTTCCAATTGAAGAACCTCCCACCCCAATCCGACTCATCCACCAATTCGATCAACGCCTCGGGCGGGTCGTCCATGATGGCCTCGAAGCGCATGGCGCTGGCGGTCATACACTTGCGTCCGGCCTCGGTGCCCTCGGAGTAGCTGTAGGTGGGGCTGTGACCACCGGGCCACTTCTGCCAGAACTCGGTGCCAGATAGTCCGAAGGGGGCGTCGGTGCTTGGATAGTGGTAGTCGGGGGCGGCAAGCTCGGGATCGATGGTGATGATGCTCGCCTCGACGTCTCGCGCCGCGGCGAAGGGATCGGGCTCCGGCAGGATCTCGGTGCCTTCGGACTCGCCGAATGCGAATTCGAAGGTTTGCTCGAAGCTCTCCTCGCCGAATTCCCCGGCCACTCGGATCGTCAAGATATCCCACGCGGGAAGCTGCCCCGCATCGATCGGGCCGGACGCGAAAGAATCCTCGTCGGTGTCGTAGGTGAGTTCAGCCACCAGCGGCTCATCGGAGGTCGTCTCGGCGGTCGTCGCCCATATCTTAGCGGTCAGCACCTGGGCGTCGTCGACCTGGTCGAGGTGGCTGTCGGCGACGGTGCCCACCAGGCGAAACGAGGCGTCGTCAGCTTCGGTCGAGCCGTCCGCGGCGTCAGCAGAACCTGCATCTGCCTCGGACCCTACGTCAAAGCTGCCGGCGTC
>JBKGZI010000592.1:0-2902 GCA_046545675.1 Persicimonas sp. | reverse complement strand
CTTGGTAAAGACGTCGCAAATCGAGGCAAGAACCAAGAACCAACCACCAAGAACATAAGCGTTTGCTCGAGACGATACGAAAGCCTGGCACGATTCGTAAACCACAAGATTTCCGTGATTGTACTTAAGAGGAGATAGATCAATGAAGTTTGCCAAGCATTTGACATTGCCATTACTCGCGGCCGGGCTGCTGACGCTGCCCGCCACCGCCTTCGGCGCCGGATTCCAGAACAGCGGCCAGAGCGCCACCTCCACCGCCATGGGCTATGCCGGGGTCGCCAATCCCGACGAACCCAACGCCAGCTTTTATAACCCGGCGAGCATGAGCCTCAGTGACGGGCTGAAGCTGTATCTGGGCGATACGGTCCTTTTCCCCAGCACCACCTATACGCCCACAGACGGCGGCGAGACGGTGTCGACGAAGGCTCAGACCTTCCCGCCGCCCAACGCTCACCTGAGCTATAATAATATCAACGACACCGGCCTGTCGGTCGGCGCGGGCCTGACGTTTAGTTATGGACTGGGCATCGCCTGGCCCGAGGACTGGATCGGTCGCACCAATATCAAGAGCCAGGATCTGCAAACGGCCAACGTCAACCCGAACGTCTCCTATAAGATTCCGGGCGTCGACCTGTCGGTGGCCGCAGGCGCACAACTCGTCTTCGCCTCGGTCGATTTCCAGCAATCGCTGGCGCTGGGCAACGGCGAGTTCGTCGAGGCCCATCTCGGCGGCACCGGCTTTGGCGTCGGCGGGGTCTTCGCGGCGATGTACCAGCCGCTCGAAGAGCTGACCCTCGGACTTCAATATCGCAGCCGGGTGGGCCTGGACTTCTCCGAGGCGAATGTTCACTTCGACGGAGACGAGGACACCTCCTTTAACCGCACCTTCCGCGACAATCCGGCGACGACGTCGATGACCCTTCCGGACCTCGTCGCGCTGGGAGCCGGCTACCAACTCGACAAGCTGTTCTTGACCTTCGACGTCAATTACACGCTGTGGGAGACCTACGATAAGCTGGAGGTCGACATCGACACCGGCGACGATGAGGAGGCGATCGACAGCTTCACCATCGAGAATAATTGGGAAAACGCCTTCGCCTTCCGCCTCGGCGGTGAGTACGAGGTCGTCGAAGACGTGCCCGTGCGCCTGGGCGTGGCATACGACATGACGCCGATCCCCGACGAGACGGTCAACGCCTCCTTGCCCGGCAACGACCGCATGGTGGGCACCTTGGGTGTGGGCTACACCTGGAACGGCCTGCGCACCGACGTGGCCTATTCGCTGGTCAAGGCCCTCGAGCGCGACATCGACAACGATCGCGCGCCCACCGGCACTTACAATACGACCGCCAATATCATCGCGGTCAACGTGGGGTATGGGTTTTGAGTGAGTCTGTGAGGTAGTTGGCATCGGCGGCGTCCCCGGCTTTCTCAGCGTGGACGCCGTTGCCATTTCTTGTGCATATCACGGCCGGACCCGAAACCTAGAACCCGAAACCCGAAACCCGAAACCCAAAACCCAAAACCCAAAACCCGAAACCCAAAACCCGGTATCCGTCCCACTCTTCACACATCTCACGCCGCCCTTAGCTTCAGAGACATGCCATAGAAGCGTCATAGATGTCGGTTCTTTCTGATTGTGGAGGGGAGTATGAATGGCTTGAAGCGTGTGTGTATCGCCTTGAGTGCGTGCGGGATCCTATTACTGCCCCAGATTGCGCTGGGAGCCGGGTTCCAGGAGACAACTCAGAGTGCGGTGTCGGTGGGCATGGCCAATGTCGGGGTGGCCAATCCCGACGAGCCCAATTCCAGCTATTATAATCCGGCGGCGATGTCGTTTCGAGACGGGTTGAATACCACGACCGGGGTGGCGCTGATCGCTCCGATCATGGAGTACGAGCCGCTGACCGGTGGACCGACCGTCGACAACGAGCGGGCAGTCTTCGCGCTGCCCCATCTGCACCTCGACTACGCGATCACCGACGATCTTTCGGCGGGCGTCGGGATGAACGCCCCCTATGGGTTGACGGTGGATTGGCCGGACAATTGGGTCGGCCGCGACGTCAACGAGTTCGTCCAGATCGCCTCGCTCGACCTCAATCCGAATATCTCCTATGAGATCGCCGACACCGGCCTGTCGGTCGCAGGTGGAGTGCAGATCAGATATAGCTGGGTCGAGCTCCAGCGTGACGTCCAACTCGCCGAGGACCGCTTCATCCAGAGTGAGCTCGGTGGTGACGGCTTCGGGGTCGGCGGGGTCGCCGCGCTGATGTATCGACCCGACGAGCACCTGACCATCGGCGCGCAGTATCGCAGCCGGGTCAACGTCGAATACACCGACGCGCGGGTTCACTTCGAGGGCGAAGAGAATACGCCTTTTTATCGGACCTTTCGCGACAACCCGGGCACTGCAGATATCACCTTTCCCGACGCGATCGCGGCCGGGGTGAGCTACCGCTGGCAGCGGCTGATGGCCGAATTCGACGTCGGCTACACCGTCTGGGATACCTTTGACGTCATCGAGGTCGACCTGGACACCGGCGGCGACGAGGAGGCGCTCAGCGAGTTCGAACTCGAGCAGCGCTGGGAGAACGCCTTTGTCTTTCGCTTGGGCGGCCAATACGAGGTGACTCCGCAAATTCCGGTGCGCCTGGGGGTCGCTTATGACATCACGCCGGCGCCTGACGAGACGGTCAACGCCACGCTGCCCGATAACAACCGCATGGTCGGCTCGATCGGCGGCGGTTATAAATGGGATCAATATAGTGTCGATGCCGCCTACGAGCTGGTCGGGGTAGACGAGCGCGAGATTCGAAACGAGATCGGCCCGGCGGGAAATTATAATACCGTCGGCCATGTGTTCGGTTTGAATTTCAGCTACGGCTACGAGTGAGGCTGAGTA
>JBKGZI010000591.1:0-2917 GCA_046545675.1 Persicimonas sp. | reverse complement strand
ACTAGCCGAGCACCTCGTCGAGTTGGCGCTGTCGAGCGACGGCGAGAACGTCGTGCTCGACGCAGCCGATCTTCGCAATCGTACTGGCAACAACTCCCGCAACCCCTGACCATCTATGCTCATCCGCGCCACCAAGGATTCGACCTTCGAATGCATCCGCCAGGAGCACCACGCGGTGCTCTCGGGCACCCTCGCCGCCGCCTGGGGCGCCAGCCGCCTCGACCCGCTGCTGGTCCAGGCCATCGGCCTGCACGACAACCCCTGGCGAGCGGCCGACGCCAACCCCCAGCTCGACGCCGAGCGCGGCCTGCCCCACGACTTCATCACCTACCCGATGCGCGCCAAGATCGAGCTCTACCGCACCGGCATCGACCAGCTCGAGGCGGTCCACCCCTGGATCGCTTACCTGGTCAGCCGCCACTACACGACGTTCTCGGGCACCCGCGACGTCCAGGCCCTCCAAGAGCCCGAGCAAGCGCGCCGCAAACGCCTCGCCGCCGCCCTCCCCGCCCACCGGCTCGACGCCGCCAAAGAGGCCCTGGCCTGGGTGAAATTCTTCGACATCTTCTCGCTGCACCTCTGCCTGACCGGCCCCGCCGCCAAGCCCGCCACCATCCCCCGCTGGCTCGCCGACCCCGACGCCTGGTCGACCGCCCCCGACGACACCACCGTCCAGCTCCGCTGGCACGACGACACAACCCTCCACGTCGAGCCCTGGCCGTTCACCGACTCCGAGCTGACGCTCGAGCTCTATTACCGCCGCCTCGACGGCCGCTCCGAGGGGCCCAAGGACTTTCTGGAGAAGTGGGAGCACGCGCCGCTGTGTCGGCGTACGGTGACGATCGCCGCTCCGCGTGGGACGACGCATGAGTTTGTAGGTCCTCGAAATACCTAATCTAAGTCAGCCTCCTAGTTTACAAATATGCATATTGTGCATAATATTGTAAACTAGGAGGCGATGAAGATGGAAAATATCATTGGAAAACGAATCAAGCGGGCGCGAATCGGTGCCGGGTTGAGCCTGCGCGAGTTGGCGAAGCGTGTCGACAAGAGCCACACGGCGATCTCCAACTTCGAGCACGGCGAGCTCGTGCCGGATTCGGCTACGCTCGCTGATTTGGCAGACGCATTGGGTGTGCGCACGGAGTTCTTCTTGCGCACCACGCAAGTCGGACTCGGCGAGCCGGACTTTCGCAAGCATCCGTCACTGCCGAAGAAGGAGCGCAATCGTATTGAAGCTCGAGTTCTGGAGAAGGCCGAGCGCTACGTCGAGTTGCTCCAGCTCTTTCCGCAAGCACCGGTGGGCTATTTCGAGCTGCCGAACGGACTGCCGGGACAAGTGAACTCCCTCGATGAAACCGAAGAGGTCGCCGAAGCAGTCCGGGCGGCGTGGGAATTGGGACTGAATCCCATCCCGAACATGGTCGACGAGTTGGAGGCTCACGGCATCATGGTGCTGCTTCTCGACTATGACGCAGGCAAAAAGTTCGACGGACTTGCCGCGCGTGTCGATGACAAGCCCGTGATCGTCCTCGGCGCGAGTTGGCCCGGAGACCGACAGCGTTTCACCGCCGCACACGAGCTGGGGCACATCGCACTCGCAGACCGACTGGACGACGCCGTCGACATTGAGGACGCCTGCAACCGCTTCGCCGGAGCATTCCTCGCCCCTCGGGAGACGGTCTTCACCTCCCTTGGACGCAACCGCAAATGGATAGAGCCGCGTGAACTCCACGTGCTAAAGCACGAGTTCGGCCTATCGATGAATAGTTGGCTGCATCGTGCGCGAGAGCTCGAAGTCATCAATATGGCCACTTTCAACAAACTGCGCCGCCACTTCAGCGAGCACGGCTGGCGCGAGAGTGAGCCAGGCGAGCCGTACCCACGCGAGACGCCGCGGCTATTCGAGCAACTCGTCTACCGCGGGCTGGGAGAGCAGCTCTTCGGCGAGTCGAAGGCCGCCGAGTTGATGGCGAAGTCCGTCCCGGAGTTTCACTACGAACGCGTGCTAGGGGACGCCGAGGATGCCGGACGTACTCGTCAGTGACGCCAACATCTTTATCGACTTCGAAGAAGGTGGGGTCCTCGACGAGCTCTTCGCATTGGACGAGACGCTCGTGGTACCTGATGCCTTGTACCGTGATGAACTCGCTGCCCAACACAACGACCTTCTGGCACTGGGCCTCCAGCAGCGTACGCTCGCCGGCCCGGCAGTACTGCGGGTAATCGAACTCCAAAGGAAGTACGCCGGCCCGAGCCGCTACGACTACATGGCGCTGGCTCTCGCCGAGCAGGAGGGCTGCGCTTTGCTCACCGGTGATGGTGACTTGAGGACGGCCGCCAAGGCCGAAGGCGTACCTGTTCACGGCACGCTCTGGTTGTGTGAACAATTAGTGCAGGAAAGCATACTCACCACAGATGATGTCGCCCAGGCCTACAGCGCCATGAAGGCGGCATCCCGGTTTTTGCCTTGGAAGCTGGTTCGAAAGCAGTTGGAGGGGTGGGGGTGTAAGATTCCACCAAATATCTGACGTATGGCACTTTGCTGAGTGTCCGCCGCGACTAATTTGGCAGATTGGAATCAGGATTAGTACCAGGGCGAACCAACACCTCATTGAGCAACTCGGCGATCGGCTTCAACCGGTCTGGCTCGTGCTCCAGAATCCATTCGGTCATCAACGGGGAATGCAGCGTCTTGCGGAACTTTAAGGTGCTGCCGGACACCGAGTCGAATACGTGCTCGAGAACATTGGCCGCATGCACGATTTTCAAGAGCCAAGCCTCATCACGCTGCCAATCATTCATGCTCGCATCGGGGGCGTGCTCTCGATAACGTCGATTCAGCTCATAGTGCAAAGCCCCCTCTACCGTTTCCAACTCCACCGACACACCCTTCGCGTATGGATCTTGCTCGATG
>JBKGZI010000590.1:0-2918 GCA_046545675.1 Persicimonas sp. | reverse complement strand
GCACCTTAAACGGCAACAACCAGCCAGCCCGAAAGATGTGTATGATGAAAAGCCGTCTCGGTGTCGGAGCGTGCTCACACAGTCGACTGACACCGTCTCGGTGTCGGAGGAGAAGCCGCACCCGACCCCCCGCTGAGGCAACAAGCCACAACGGACGCAAGCCGCACGCACCAACAATTTGCACCCAGCGGACCCAGCGATGCATCCCAACTGTAGGGCAGCGTCGACTCCGAACGTCCATCCGTCCGCAGGCTACTCATATGGCAGGTCTCCTCGAGAGCTTCGAATCTCCACGCATCGCGATGATTCAGGGGGCCAGCCGCGGCATTGGGCTGGAAATCGCCCGCCAACTCCTCGAAGAGCGCGGCTTCGACACGGTCATCGCGACGTCGCGCGATCCCGACAAGAGCCGGGGATTGCGCGAACTCGAGCGCGACCACCCCGCGTCGTTGCATGCGGTGGCGTTGGACGTGACCGACGAGGACACGGTGCGGGGAGCGCGCGAGGAGGTCGGGGCGATCGTCGAGTCGCTCGGCCTGCTCTTCAACGTCGCTGGTGTGCTCCACGACGACACGAGCGGGTTGAAGCCGGAGCGGTCTTTGCGCGATATCGATCCGTCGAACTTCGCCCATAGCTTCGCGGTCAACGCCACCGGTCCCATTTTAGTAGCCAAGCACTTCGCCGATCTCATGCCTCGTCAGGCGCCGGCGGTCTTCGCCAATATGTCCGCGCGAGTGGGCAGCATCGGCGACAATTATAAAGGTGGCTGGTACGCCTACCGGGCCTCGAAGGCAGCCCAGAACCAGCTCACGCGGACTCTGTCCATCGAGATGGCGCGTCGCCACAAGGGCACGATCTGCGTGGCGCTGCACCCGGGCACCGTCGACACCGAACTCTCCAAGCCCTTTCAGGCTCGCGTTCCCGACGAACAACTCTTCTCAGTCGAGCGGGCGGCCTCGCAACTGCTGGACGTGATCGACGCATTGAGCCCAGACGATACGGGCGGCTTTTTCGACTGGGCCGGCGAGCCCATCGAATGGTGAGCGAATCGGCCGAGTCTGGACCGATGCCGATCGAGTGGCCATCGGGCAGTCGTAGAGTTACACTGGGTCGCGAAATCTCTCGAATCGTGACATGCCGATGGATGATCAGAAGACAGTGCGCATCGACGACGTCACCTTGGAGGCCGGCAAGCTGGTGCAGGGGCGCTACAAGCTCGCCGGGCTGCTGGGCGCCGGCGGCTTCGCCAAGGTCTTCGAGGCGTTCGACACCAATATCGAAAGGCCGGTGGCGATCAAATTTCTCGACGTTCATCGCTCGTTGAGCGACCCGGCGGCCGCCAAAGAGGTGCTGGCCCGCTTCGAGCGCGAGGCGAAGCTGGCCGCGCGCATCGAGCATCCCAACGTGGTCAATATCTATGATTACGGGCTGCTCGGCGGCGGCGAGACGGTGCCCTTTATCGTCATGGAGCGCCTATCCGGCCAGGACTTGGCTGAGGTGCTCGCCGACGGTGGCCCCATGTCTGCCGAGCGCGCATTGCCGCTCTTCGCCGGCTGTCTCGATGCGCTGGGCAAGGCGCACGGGGAGGGGATTGTCCACAAGGATATCAAGCCCGCCAATCTGTTCGTGTCCAACCCCGGAGAGCGCGACGAGTCGCTTCGGCTGGTCGATTTTGGCATCGCCCACATCAGGAGCGCCGCGGAGGCTCGGCTCACCCGGACCGGCGAAGTCTTGGGCACACCGCAATACTTCGCCCCCGAATATATCGCCGACCAACGGGTCACACCGGCCCTGGACGTCTACCAGATGGGCCTGGTGCTCGTGGAGATGCTCAGCGGCCGACCGGTGGTCGACCTGGATAACTCACTCTTGTGCATGCACGCCCACTCCACCGGCGAGCTCGAAGTCCCCGTCGGGTTGGTCGACTCCGCGCTCGGGCCGGTGCTGCGCAAGGCGCTGGCCTACGACGAGACCGAGCGCTACGTGGACGGCTATGCGTTCGCCGATGCGCTGCGCGATGTCGACCCGTCCAGCATCCCGGCCATTTCGGCGCAGGCCCTGGTGTGCAGATTGGGCGCAGAGCGTGACTCCAACGAGATCGTCGGCGCACAGCGTACGGCAGACTTCGATCGGCCGACGCACCCGGCGACTCGTGCGGCGGCGAAACCAATCAACGGAGCCCCTACCGTGGGCCTATCGGAGGGCAGCGGCGATCGGACGAGCAACAAAATGCTCTTGCTGGTCGCCGGCATATTGGGCTTGTTGCTGCTGGGCGCCGGCGTTGGAGCGGTCGCGCTCGTGGGGGGCTACGGCGAGTCGGAGGCGGCCGACGAGGCCGCCGCGGTCGAGGAGATGGATGAGCCTGCCGCGGCCGAAGAGAGTGCGAGTGACGAGAGCGCAAAAGAGGTAACGGCAAGCGAGGCGTCGAAGCCGGCTATGGAGGAGCCCGCCGAAAAGAAGGCCAAGACGCCAAAAGCAAAGAAGCAAGAAACCAACAAGCCCGCGGCGACCAAGCCCGACCGGTCTCGCCGCGATAAAGCCAGTCGGGACCGTCGCAAAAAGCAGCAAGAAAGCGAGAAGCGAAAGCGCCGCCGCGAGGCCGAAAAGGAGAAGCTCGAGCGGAAAGTGAAGAAAAGGCTCGAGAAAAAAGCCAGAGAAGAGGCCGAGAAGGGACTCGAGAGTCTGGGGCTTTGAGGGTGATCCATGGACCGAGTCGTCTCGAGATCGGCATGCACCAGTCGCTTGTCGCGGTCCGGGTGAATGGTTACGATGGGCGCAGTTATCTACAAAGGACGCGCCCCCCCTTCTCGATTTATCCGTGTCTGTACATCAATATTGCATTTGGAGTAGTGAAATGGGCAGGACCCTCATGATCATACACATCTCTTGAGGCCCCTTGTCAGCGGGAGGCAAGTTTG
>JBKGZI010000589.1:0-2960 GCA_046545675.1 Persicimonas sp. | reverse complement strand
GCAAATAGTAGCGCCCCGAGCCAATCACATGGCTCGGGGCGCTAAATACGTACAGGGCGTAGCCCGAGCGCTCACCCCCGGATCACGCGCCATACCCTCCCCCCTTGAGCGGCGCCGCAGGCGCCGCAAAATGCGCATCTTGGCGCGTGTTTGATGACGCTAAAGCGTCATAAAAGAGAGGGGGTGGGGGGCGCATTGATCCCCGGATGAGCGCTCGGGCTACGCCCTCACGCTCGTCCGGGGCTACAGGGCCGTCGCAAAAAACGCTCCGGCGCGGCGCCAAACAACGGCGCCTTGAGAGGCATGTCCGCCGATCAGATCTGCAAATAGTAGCGCCCCGAGCCAATCACATGGCTCGGGGCGCTAAATACGTACAACCGGGTGGGGCTTTTGTTTTTGGAGCTGGAACGTCGGTGCCGTCCTGCTCGATTAACAGACATTGCAACAAAAGTTGTTCTAATGCATGATGCCGGCGATATGAGTGACAATTTAGAGAGGAAAGGCAAGAGGAAAGGCATGAAGAATGCACTTGATTTCGTTGTGGTTAAACATGTTTTGATCGCCTGCGCGGCGGCGGCTTTGATGGTGCTCGCCGGTTGTGGAGGCGACGAAGACGCGTGCGCCGACGTCGACTGCGCCTTCGGGGTCTGTGACGACTCCAGCGGCCAGTGCATCAACCCCGATAATTGCGAGGTCGACGACGATTGCGTCCCCGGCTTCGAATGTGGCGCCAGCTACGTGTGTGAGCCGCTGGACGAGTGCACCGAGGATGCAGATTGCGACGCCGGGGTGTGCAACGACGGCGCCTGCGTCAACCCGGGGACCTGCGAGTCCAACGATGACTGTCTCGATCGCACCTATTGCGGCTACGACGACACCTGCCGGGCCGACCCCTGCAACGAGATTAGCTGCTCGCGCGGCGTATGCGATCGCGGCACCGACAATTGCGTCAGCGCCGATAGCTGCACCGACGAGACCGAGGCGACCGATTGTATCGAGGGCGAGAAATGCGCCGACGGCACCTGCGAGCCCCAGGATACCTTCTGCGAGGAATTCGAATGCGAGCGCGGCGAGTGCAGCTACGCCGAAGGCGGCTGCGTCAGCGCCGACAACTGCGAAGGCGACGACGACAAGTGCCTCGAGGGCGAGTTCTGCAACGATCAAGACGAGTGCCGCACGGACAAATGCGTCGAAGACGACGTCGACTGCGGCGACAACGGAGTCTGTCAGCCGGACACCGGAGAGTGCGAGAACGCGACCACCTGTGAGTCGAACTCCGATTGCGTCGAAGATCACCTGTGCGTCGAGGGCACATGCACCCTCGAGTCGGGCGCCTGCGGCGACGCTGACGGCGAGGGCGGCTGCCCCGGCAACCGGCTGTGTGAATACGACGAAGACGCGATGACCGCCGAATGCGCCGAGCCGGACTTCTGCGAGACGTCCGTCGACTGCGACGACGGCCGCCAATGCGGCGGCTCGACCTGCCTGGACGCGGTGACTTGTACCGACGACATCTACGAGGCCAACGACGCCGTCGAAGACGCGACCGACATCGTGTCGGTCAGCAACGACAACTCGGTGAGCGCCTCGCTATGCGACGGCGACACCGACTTCTACGAGTTCAGCAGCGGCGATCTCGTCGACGAGCTCACAGACGGTGAGCTGCTCGTCGAGGTCGACGTGCCCGCCCGCGACCGCGGCCTGGGAGATCTCGAGGTCGTCGTCACCGACGAGGACGGCGACGAGCTCAGCGATACGACCGGCTCGGCGGGCAGCGCGCGTGTCCAGGAAAACCTGCGCGTCATCGAGCACGGTGACTTCACCGTCGAGGTGCGCGGCGCTGACGGCGTGGGAACCGCAGGCGTGCGATATGACCTGTCGCTGAACTTTTTGCCCACCGAAACCGTCGATGTCTGCGACGAGGCCACGACACTTCCGCTCGACCAGACCGTGGTCGGCAACACCGACGACTCCGAGAGTACGGCCATGGGCTCGAGCTGCACCACCGCCGACAACCCCTCGGCCGAGGTGGTCTACGAGGTCACGCTCGACGCGCCCGGGGAGGTCACCTTCGTCGCCGACCCGGTGCTCAGCGAGACGCAACTGTCGCTGAGCCTTCGCTCCCGGTGCACGCAGGCGAATACCGAGCAGGCCTGCGCCAACGACGTCGCCGCCGGCGAGTCTCAGGCGCTGACCGCCGTGCTCGACCGCGGCACCCACTACCTGGTCGTCCAGGCCCCCGACGGCGCTGACGGCGGAGAATTCGAATTGTACGCAAGCTCCAGCGGGCTGTCCTGCGCCAGCGATTATTGCGCCGACGCCGACACCTCCAACGTGTGCAGTCCTACCGGCTCCCGCTACTCCGAGGCCATCTGTGAACAGGGCTGCAACCCGACCACCGGCCGTTGCAATCCGACGCAGGGCAATACCTGCCTCGACGCCGAATTCATCGACGCCGAGGGCCAATACGACTTCGACCTGCTGCAGCTCGAAGACGAATACGACGGCGCGCAATCTGGCTGTGTGGACTCGCACACCGGCGGACCCGACCAGACCTTCGAGGTGGAAGTGCCCGCCCAGACGGCGCTGACGGCGACCGCCTCGTTCGAAAACGAGGTCGACGGCTCGGTCTACCTCGTCGAAGACTGCGCCGACGTCGGCTCGAGCTGTGTCGAAGGGGTCACCGACTCCACCGACACCAACGCCGAGGAGTTGGTCTTCGCCAACGACACCGACGACCCGCGCAGCTTCCATCTGATCGTCGACACCGCCGCCGACCAGCTCTATGGCACCGGCGAGGTCGAGATCGAATTCACCGACATCATCTGCGAGCCCGGCACCACGACCTGCTCGGGCGACGTCGTCGACGTGTGCAATAGCCTGGGCATCGACTACGACGAGGACGACGACTGCGCCCCGTGGGCCTGCGACAGCGGAAGCTGCCAGCGGCCCAATACCTG
>JBKGZI010000588.1:0-2972 GCA_046545675.1 Persicimonas sp. | reverse complement strand
CAACATGGACGCCGCTCGCACCGGCGCTCGAGGCCGCTCGGGCCCGACTTGCCACCGCCGAGACTCAGCTCGGGCGCACGAGTTTTCGGGCCCCGTTCAACGCGGTCATCGTCGACGCGTCGGCCGAGATCGGCCAATTGGTCGGCTCACAGGCGCAGATCGCCAGGCTCGTGGGCACCGACGAGTTCCGAGTGCGCGTATCCGTTCGGGCCGACCGGCTCGACCACATCGCCCTGCCCGGCATTGAAGGAGCGAAGGGCTCGGCGGTCACCGTGCGCCAGCATATCGGCGACCGCGAGGTCGTCCGCAAAGGCCGCGTGCTGCGGCTGTTGTCCAACCTCGAGCCGGGCAGCCGCATGGCGCGGGTGCTCGTGGAGGTCGACGACCCCTACGGCCTCGATCAGGCCGAAGAGACCGACGCACGGCCCTACCCCATGCTGCTCGACGCCTACGTCGACGTGCGTATCGAGGGACGACAGACCGCCGATCTCGTCGAGATTCCTCGCAAAGCGCTCCAAGAAGGCGACCGGGCACTGGTAGTCGATCCCGACGACGGCCGCCTGGCGATCCGAGACCTGAAGATCGAATGGCGCCGCGAGGACACCGTCCTGGTCTCCGAGGGGCTCGACGACGGCGATCGTGTCATCGTCAGCCCGCTGGCCACGCCGGTCGACGGCATGAAGCTGCGTGACCTGGGCGAAGACGAGCGGGAGGAGATCACCGAGGAGGAGGCCACCGATGAGTGAGCCGACTCACGACACACCTCAGCGCAAGCAACCTTCCCGACAGGGCCCCCTGGCCTGGATGGCACAGAACTCGGTGGCCGCCAACTTGTTGATGGTCATCTGCATCGTGGGCGGCTTGCTCATGCTGCAGGATATCCAGCAGGAGGTCTTCCCCGAGGTCACCCGTGACACCGTCAACGTGCGCGTGGCCTACCCCGGCGCCAGCCCCGAGGAGGTCGAGCAGGGGGTCTTGCTGGCCCTCGAGGAGGCGGTGCGCGGCGTCGAGGGCATCAAGGAGATTCGCGGCGGCGCCAACGAGGGCAGCGCGCGGCTATCGGCCGAGCTGCTCATGGGCGCCAACCGAGATCGGGCGCTCAACGACATCACCGCGGCCGTGGGGCGGGTCACCTCGCTGCCCGAGACCGCCGAGCGCCCGGTCATCAGCCTGTCGACCCGGCGTCGCGAGGTCATCACCGTCATCGTCCACGGTGAGGCGAACACGCACAGCTTGAAGGGGTTGGCCGAGGAGATGCGCCGCCAGTTCTTGACCAAGCCGAATATCTCGGTCGTCGAGGTCGCCGGCCTGCCCCAGCCCGAGATCAGCATCGAGATCTCCCAACAGAACCTGCGCGAATACGACCTGACCCTCCAGCGGGTCGCCGACACCATTCGCGCCTCGTCGATGGACCTGCCTGCGGGAGGTATTCGCACCGAGAATGGCGAGATTTTGCTGCGCACGACCGCCCGCAAGGAGTGGGGCTCGGAGTTTCGCGAGATCATCGTCAAGAGCAATCCGGACGGCTCGAGCGTGACCCTCGACCAGATCGCGACCGTCAAAGACGGCTGGGCGGAGACCGGCCAGGCGGCCTACTTCGACGGCGAGCCCGCCGTCCAGCTCAAAGTGTTTCGGGTTGGCGACCAGACACCGATCGGGATCTCGACGACCGTCAAGGAGCATATCGCGTCGATGAGCCCGCCCAAGGGCGTCTCCTATACGCTTTGGAACGACCGCTCCGAGATCTACCAGGACCGCATCAACCTGCTGCTCAAAAATGCGATGGTCGGCCTGTTCCTGGTGCTCTTTTTGCTCGGTCTCTTCCTGGAGGCCCGCCTGGCGTTTTGGGTGACGCTGGGAATCGTGATCAGCTTCATGGGCGCGCTGCTATTTTTGCCGTCGCTGGACGTGTCCATCAATATGATCTCGCTGTTCGGCTTTTTGCTCGCGCTGGGCATCGTGGTCGACGACGCCATCGTGGTCGGCGAGGCGGTCCATTCCGCGCGATCCGAGCACGACAACCTGCTCGACGCGGCCATCTCGGGCACTCGTGAGGTGGCCATGCCGGTGGTCTTTGCGGTGCTCACGACCATCGTCGCGTTCACCCCGTTGCTGTTTATACCGGGCACCGCCGGGCAGATGTTCTCCAATATTCCGCTGATCGTCATTCCGGTGCTCGTCTTCTCGCTGATCGAAGCGCTGTTGATCTTGCCGGCCCACCTGGGCCACGGCGGCACCTCCGAGGACGGCTGGCTGTATAAACTATCGGCCCCCCAGCGGCGCTTTAGCCGCTGGTTCGAGGCCGCGATCGCTCGCTATTATCGACCGACGGTGACCTGGGTGGTCGAGAATCGCTATGCCACTGTGGCCGCCTCCATCGGCCTGCTGATGCTGACCGCGGGCGTCATCGCCGGCGGCCATATCAAATTCAACTTCTTCCCCAAGATCGAGGGAGACGAGGTCTCGGTGGCCATCGAGTTGCCCTACGGGGCGGCCGTCGAGGATACCGATCGAGCGATGAAGCGCGTCGAGCGCAGCGCCATCGAGACCCTCGAGGAGATGGGTGGCCGCCAGAAGATCGGCCGGGGCGTGTACGCCGGACTGGGCGCGGCGGCCAACGCGAGGGGAAGCTCGACCGGCACCAACGTCGCCCAGGTGGTCGTCTCGCTGGTGCCCAGCGATCAACGTGATTTTCGGGCCTCGGAGTTCTCCAAGCGATGGCGAGAGAGGCTCGGCGAGGTCGCCGGGGTCGACCGGCTCGACTTTGAATTCAGCACCGGGCCCAGCGGTGGTGATCCGATCGGCTTCGAGTTGCGCCACGGCGACCGGACAATCTTGCAGGCTGCGGCGGAAGATGCCGCCGAGGCGCTCGAGCACTACGACGGCGTCTTCGACATCTTCGACGGCTTCCAGGAGGGCAAGCCCCAGATCGACTTCGAGCTTCGACCGGCCGGGCGCGCGCTGGGCCTGAC
>JBKGZI010000587.1:0-3002 GCA_046545675.1 Persicimonas sp. | reverse complement strand
CCTCAAGAAGGCCGGATGGCCGCATGAGTCACCCTCTTTGCAGTGCTGCGCCCTTACCAAGAACCAAGAACCAACAACCGTGGCGAACCTGGATGACGCATCGAGTGTCTCGAGCTTCTCGTTATCCACAAGACTTACGCGCTTGTACTTAATAGGCCGGCTGCCACGCCGGTGGGCCATGCTGCTGTTGCTGGACTTGGGTCGATGAGACGTTTCAACCGCAGCAGCCGGTGCGGCCGCACCGGGAGGCGACCTCGGGGCGGTAGTGCTCGGCGAGGAACTCCTCGGTGAAGACTTCCTCGGCGATCGCGGGTTCGACCTCGCCGATGCGCTTGATCCAATATTGGATGATGTCGGCGTCGCTGCGCTCGGCGATCTCGACGACGAAGCGGGCGGCTTCCTCGCGGGCGTAAGCTTGCCAAAGCTCGCCGATGGCGTGGTCGATGTGGGTGGGATGATCGGACTCGGATTTGGACTCGATGGCGGCCAAAAGCGGGGCCAGGTTGCCCGTTTTTTGGGCATGCGCCGCGGCGGCGTCGATGGTGGAACTCTGCAGGCCGTTGACGACGATGAATCCGACGAGAGCGACGCCGGCGATAATGCCCAACCAAATCAACATGTTGTACTCCGCACGAGACACTCGAACTGCTACTCTTGATTCATAGCCAAAGAGGGCGAGTGAATCAATGTTGGATCGCTTGCTATCTCGCCCACACCCCGGGCTCCCTCCGCTTCGCTACGGTCGGCCGGGGCTACCCTTGCCGCGCTAAACTGCGCGCGGCGAGCTCCCTTCGGTCGCTTTGGGGCGCGGACCACGCAAATTAGGCCGGCTCGGCGCCCGGTTCGTCGTAGAGCTCGGGCGGCTCGGCCGCCTCGCGGCGGCGCTCGATGCCGGGGACCTCTTCGTCGCTGACGCCGACGCGGTATTTGTAGACCATCGCCCAGCCCAGCCAGCCGGAGACGCCCAGCAGCGCCGCGCCGGCCAGCGTCAGCCAGAATTCGGGGGGCACCCCGGCGCGGGGGGCGGCGAGGTTGGCGCGCAGCACGAAGTTGAACACGAAGAGGGCGACCACGATCAGGTTGATGACCATGTGGGCCAGCCCGATCTTGAAGGCGCCGGCGGGTCGGGCGACTTTGAAGAGGTCGATGGTCCCCGGGATCGCCGCCACGATGGCGCCGACCACCCCGATCATCATCACCGGCTTGGTCGCGTCCCACCACAGCGGCTCGCCGCTGATCAAAAAGCCGATGTCGAGCACCAGCGTGATGATGAACGCACCGGCGGGCACGACGATGAGCATCGGGTGCAACGGATGATCTTTGATCTCGGCAGCGCTCTTCATGGTGATGGCTCCCTTGGCGGTGAACTGACGTTGCCCTCATAACTGCCAAGGTAGCCAGTTGGGGTGGTGCGACAAGGGGGAGGAGCGATGAAGCCGCGTCGGACCCAAGCCCCCGAAAGCCGCGAACCAAGAAACCCTAAACCCACAACCCAAAACCAAGCAGTCATAGCCGCCACGCCGCTCGTGTCCAAGATCCAAGTAGAGATCACGAAACCACGGGGGCCGCGCCTTGTCCGAGATCACCGGCGACACACCAGGCGACACACCAGCAGACCGCTCGCAGGCCGAGGGCGCGGGCCCGATCCTCTTTCCGCGGCTCAGCCCCGACGAGTACAAGGCCAGCCTGTACCGCTATCTGTATATCCTGATGCGCCTGGTCTTCCTGGCGCTGATCTTGGCGGGCATCTGGTACGCGAGCACGGCGTTGGGTGCGTTGCTCTTCCCACTGGTGGCCAGCGCAACGATCGCCTATCTGCTCGACCCGATCATCAAACGCTTCGAGGAGCGCGGGGCCAGCCGCACCGTGGCCGTGGCCATCTGTGTGTTGTCGGTGACCCTGCTGGTCGGCCTGGTCGGCCTCTTTATGGTCCCGACGATCGTCGAGGAGATCGGCGCGCTCATCGGTCAACTGCCCGATTTCGTGCGCACGGTCCAAACCGAGTGGGTGCCCTGGATCGAGCAAAAGCTGGACACCGAGCTTCCCGCTGATGTGCGCCAAGGCGTCGAGCGCTACGGCGAACAGATCAGCGCCTCGCTGCCCTACATGGCCCAGCAGGCCGGCCAGTGGGCGCTGGGAGCGGTCTCGACGACCGGACACGTGCTGCTCACGCTGTTCAATATGATCCTCATTCCCCTGTTTACGTTTTACTTTTTGAGCCGGCTCGACCGTTTCAAAACGGAGGTCGTGCGCTGGCTGCCCATTCGCCGGCGCGAGTACACCCTGAAGCTCCTGAGTCGTATGGACGACGCGGTCGGCAATTGGTTCCGCGGCCAGGTCCAGGTCGCCGTGATCATCGGGCTGCTCTTTTCGGTGGGGCTGGCGCTGGTCTTCGGCCTCGCCGGCATCGACCCCAAGCTGGGCATCGCTATCGGCATCATCTCCGGGCTGCTCAATATCGTGCCCTACTTCGGCACCATCGTGGCGATCATCCTGACCGCCCTGGTCGTCCTGCTCAACTGGGCCGGCTGGCTGGCCGTGCTCGGCGTGGTCGCCGTCTTTTTGATCATCAACGCGCTCGAGAGCTACGTGCTCACCCCACGCATCGTCGGCACCAAGGTGGGCCTGAGCCCCATCGCCGTCATCATCCTCCTGCTCATCGGCGGCGAACTCGCCGGCATCTGGGGCATCCTGCTGATCATGCCCATCGCCGGCGCCATCAAGGTCATCATGCCCGACCTGCTGGCCATCTACCGCGAGACGGCGTTTTATCAGGGGCAGATGGCTTCTGAGGACGGGGAGTAGGCGTAGTATTCGGTGCTAGAAGTTTTGACGGCCTACGCTTTGCGCCGGCGCTCGGCCACCCCGCATGAGCGACCCGAACGCCCCAGAGGAACACACCCAAATCGTAGTTTGTCCGCGCAAATTGAGGATGCTTCTGGTCGGCAGGGTGTCGCGAGACGAGGACCCTGCAGGGATCGGGGCGCCCTCTATTTAGGCGG
>JBKGZI010000586.1:0-3024 GCA_046545675.1 Persicimonas sp. | reverse complement strand
GATGGGGCAGCAGGGCGAGATGGGCGAGGAACAGGCCCAATTCGACGCCCAGCAAGTCCAGCAGCACACCCAGCAGCTCGAGCAAATCGCCCAGCAGCTCGAGCAGAACCAGAACATCTACGACCACCCGCAGCAATTCCAGCAGGGCGTCGAGTCCACCGCAAGCATCCTCAACTCATTCAAGGAGCACCCACAATTCTCCGAGTTGAGCGACCAGATTACGCGCATCGATGAGATGGCGCAGAACGTCGATCCCGACGAGCCCTTGGCCGCCCAAAGGCAGTCGGTCCAGAGCTTCTTCGAGCAGACCTCCAATGTGATCGGACAGATGTCGCAGAAGCTCGAGGAAGGTGCGGTCGGTGGCGGCCCGGCTGATCAGCAAGACCAGCAGCCGATGCAAGACGAGCAGGACCAATTGGAGCAGGAAGGCGACGAGCTCCAACAGGAGGGTGAAGAGCTCCAACAGGAAGGCCAGGAGTTACAACAGGAAGGTGAACAGGAGCTGGAAGAACAAGAACAGGAGCTGGAAGAACAACAAGAGGAGTGGGACCAGCATCAAGACCAGCCCACCCAGGACTATTAACCCTTTAGAGCGACTACAGCGACGGTCTTGACGGCCGACGTTGTTCGCCCCGCCGCGTCGAGGACCGACGTGGCGGGGCTTTTTTGTCTAGTCTGCGTATTCGAGGGCCATCTTGAGCTCGCGGGCGTGGTCCCACTTGAAGCGGCCGCGAAGCAGCACGAAGGCTCGGTCGTAATGGTCGGCCCAGGCGGTGAGCGTCTCCATATCGAATTGGTCGAATTTTCGACGCAGCCCGGCGCGCTCGGTGAGCACCCAGCAGGTGTCTCCGTGGGTAAACGGGACCTCTTCACGGTGGGCGATAAACGGGTCGTAGGCATAGATCATCCCGAGATCACGAGCATAATCACGGGTCTGGTCGAGCTGCCAGGGCCCCTGGCTATCCCAGATAACCGCCTGCTTGGCCGGCCCGACGAACTCCTCGGCGACCAGCTCGAGCAGCCCGCGCGAGACGCTGCCGGGGAAGAATTCCGGCGGGGTCTTGATCAGAATGGCCTTGGCGGCCAGCGCGTGGGCGCGCTCTACGGTGGTCTCCCAACCCTTGCGCACCCGGGCGTTGAGCTCGGTGGCGCCGCGGTCGGCCAGATCGGCCAGCCCCTCGCGGAACCCCCGGTCGGCGTGGAGCACGAACCCGAAACCGCGCGGGGAGTCGACCCGCCACCTGTTGAGCGTCGATGTCTTCGGGGGGGCGTCGAGCGGGTCGAGGTCGAGCTCGACGGCGTTGCACAATTTGAAATACTGCTCCCAGCCGCGCGGCAACTCGTCGCATCCGTAGTATATTTTGCCCATATGATCTGCTCCCGTGGTCGCGCTCGTTGGCTACGCCCGTCTCATCAAAGCGTTGTTCGAATAACGCATAGATAAAAAAATGGCCCGCCGATGACCGACGGGCCGTCTCTTAAATAGCTATTAGGCCCCAGCTCACTCGAAGGCAAGCACTTCTTTGTCGCCGTGTTTGTTCGAGAGGCTGTCGATGCGCTCCAGGGCGCGTTGTCGTTGCTTCCAGAAGACCTTCAGGCGAGCCTTCTCGCCGGCGGACGCCTGCGGGAAGAGCCGCTCCATGACCAGGTCGCGCTCCATGGCTCGAAGCGATGTGACTAGATCTTTGCTGAAGCGACTCGTCCAGCCGAAGCGTCCCTTGATGCGGGTGGAAGCGCGCGGCTGAAAGGCGTCTGCGTTGTCCAAAGAGACGATGTTGTCGGATGCAAAGTGCAGCCCCTCGCCCCAATTGTCCTTGCCGCGGCCAAAGCGCGACCAGTTATTGGTCAAGAAGTCGACCACCAGCACGCTGGAGAGTTGAGCTGCGACCGATGCGAAGGTCTGATCGTCGACGTGGGAGAGGATCGGCTCGTAGAAACCGCCCGAGAGGCTCTCCAGCGGAGAGAGCGCCTCGGATAGAGATTTCCCGTCGAAGTCGGTCGATGTCACCACCGACAGCCAAGGCCGCCACAGGTCGAGGTATTCGATGGGAAAGCGCGCCGGGTTGTCGACGGCCTCTTGGAGCACTCCGTACACGTAGCGCGCATCGTCTTCCTGCTGCCAATTGAGTCGTGAGAGTCGGTCGGCGGCTTCGCCCGAGGCGGCGAGTTTGTCGAAGCTGTCCTTGTCGATGCGCGCCGGCTGGCTGTAGGGAACCTCGAATTTACACGCAAGGAACTGACAGAGCCGCCAGGAGGCTATCGATGCGCGCCAGCCGCGTTCCCAGCCGCTCTGGGAGGGCTTGAAGGTGTAGCGGTGCTCGTCGGCCTGGTCGAGGTGGAGCACCACGCGCTTGCCCTCGAAGCCTGCGCGCGCGCTGTCGGCGTGCTCACCGACGTTCAAATCGACGATCTGGTAAGCCCCGAGCGCCGGGTCCTCGGTGATGGCGCGCTCATAGAGGCTGGCAAAGTCGTGATCGCTCGAGTCGAGCTGCATTCCCTCGACGGCGATCGAGCGGGCCTGGGCGTGCCGGCCGGCCTCGAGCAAGGTGCCGACGAGACGTTCGGTCAATGCGGCGTCGTCCTGACGCTGGCTCCACATCGCCCCCAGAATTCGCGCGGCACGCGCGTGGTCGTCGGCTTCGATGAGCTCGTCGGCGACGCCCTCCTGCAAGGTGGCGTCGGAGGTGTCGACGGCGCTGGCCTCGCCGAGCGCAGAGGAGGCGGCAGCGACGGCTTCGCTGACGTCTGCGGAGTCGTCTTCGGTATCGTCGTCAGCGACCACCTCATCCTCACCCTCACCCTCACCCTCATCTTCGGAGGGGTCTGCTTCGGTGGTCTCACCGTCCCCAGCGTTCGTGATGCGATCGACCAGCGGTTGGCCGATCGGCGAGACGGCCAGGCCCAATACCACGACAACGGCGGCAGCCAGGGCAATCGGCAGCCACGTGCGCAGCTTGCTGCGCGGTTCGGCGGGCTGAGCGGGCTGAGCGGGCTGAGCGGGCTGAGCGGGCTGAGCGGGCTGAG
>JBKGZI010000585.1:0-3038 GCA_046545675.1 Persicimonas sp. | reverse complement strand
TCATACCCGGTCGACGCCCAGATCGTCCCCGAATCGTCGACGACCAAATCACCCACGCCCGTCAAATTATCGCCCTCCGAGATGACCGTGTGGGTCTCGTTGGCGAGGTCGATCTCGACGATCGTGCCGATCATGCCACTGTCGTCGCACACATGGTCGGCATCCGTGCACTCGTCCGCAAAGCCGTAAAGCTCCCCATTCGGACCAACGGCGAGCTTCGCAAAGCTCCAGCTCGAGCGCAGGTAGAACTCTTGGAGCGTCGCCCCGCTGCTGTCGAAGACGGTAATTTCGAGGCTGCTGTCCGTCGCCACGATCTCACCCGAGGGCATGGTCACCACGTCGGAGGGATTGCCCATCCCGGTCGCAAAATCGGTGCGCTGGCCGGTATAGAGATCGATTTTATGAATCCCCGAGAACACATAATCGGCAAATACGACCACTCCGTCCTCGAGGACGGTACCGCCCTGGACCGACGAGGGATCCGGTGTCGAGTGGATCTGCCACGAACCGTCGGACGGATCGTAGACATGCAACTTCTCATAATGGCTGCCGGCGAGGATATACTCGTGCCGCGCCTCACACTGGGCGGTACACTGGGCCGTCTCCTGGCCCTGGTCGCACTCCTCGTCACCCTCGGTCTCTCCGTCCCCGCAGACCGCGGTGTCCACCGTGACGGTGTCGTCGCCGCAGCTCAGATCGTGGGTGCCATCCTCATTATCCGTCAGTTCACACCGCGAGTCCTCATCGAACGTGATCGGCTCCTCACCGGGACAATCGATCGTATAGGTGCCATCGCCGTTATCAACCGCACTACAACTCTCCGAGCCCGTATCGATGGTCACCGGGTCCTGGCCGGGACAATCGATCGTATAGGTCTCGTCGCCGTTATCGGTCGTCGAGCAATATTCATCCCCGTCGGCATCCACCGTAAACGGCTCACTGCCCGGACAATCGACGGTCAACGTCCCGTCCCCATTATCCTCCGCACTACACCCCTGCGCCTCCCCGGGCGCCTCGACCGTCGCACTCGTCCCATCCTCACACGACACGACCACCGACCCGTCATCGAGCGTCTCCGCCGAACAAGACGACCCATCCTCCCCATCGCCTCCGCAACCTGCCAACACCAACCCCAACGCCACAAACAAACCGACCCACACACTTCTTCTGCAACACTGCATCACCACTCCCAACAATTGATTAAGAGATATTTACCGCCACTTATACCCCCTAACCGCCGCCACCACAAACAAAACGCCCCAACTCATTCCCCCAACCAAGAAACCCTCAACCACCCACGCCACTACGCAGAAGCGCCGCTAAACAGCACACACGCCCACCACCCTACCAATTCAAGAAACCTCAATACTCCCCGCAAACTCCCCCAAAAAAGCCCGCCGCCGCGCATCCAGCCTCGTCGAATAATACCGCCGCGCCGCATCGAAATTTCGCTGCGCCTGGGCCTCCCGCCATACAACCGACTCCACAGCCTCGCGAATATCCCCGGCCAACTCGCCAATATCACCGGCCCGGTGCAAGCACTTCGGCTCGAGCAGCTCCGGAATCCCTCCGACCTGAGATGCCAAGACGGGACAGCCACGCCCCATCGCCTCGATGACCGCTCGCGGCAGGCCCTCGGTCAGGCTCGGCTGCACATATAAGTCGAGCTCATCGAACCACTCGAAGACGGCCTCTCGGCCGCGGAGTACGCCGTCGAAGGCCACATGCCCGTCGACGCCTAAATCACGCGCGACGCCTCTCCAATGCTCGATATCTCCTTGGCCGGCGAGCCTCAATTGCACGGCCGGCGCATCCTCGGCCTCCAAGACCTCGCTCAACGCCTCGAGCGCCACACGCACGCCCTTATAGCGCAGGTCCAGCGCGCCCATCAGTCCCAGCGTAAACGGGCGGCTGCCGCGGTGAATCTTCTGCAATCTTCGCGTGAGCACGCCCGCTGTTTGCGGCGGGAGTTCGACGTCGGAGCAGGCGATGGAGCGCCCGCGGGTGGGATAATTCTTCTGGAGGAAGCGCTCGGTGACGTACAGCACAAACGGCGCGTCTCGCACGGCCAGGCGCGTCTGCAGCGCTTCGACGGGCGCGAGCAACTTGCCCAGCGCGGAGCCGTGGTGCCAATAGGCGCGCAAGGGGCAGCCGACCATCTCGATGAGGTAGGGCTTAGCCAACTCACGGGCGATCTTCACGCCCAGCAGACCGGTCGTACTACTGCGAGCAATCAGCGCATCGGCGCGCTCCAGGCACTCGCAGATCTGCCCGCGCGCCTCGGCGCGCTTGGCCACAAACCCCTTCGGTGTCTTGATATTCGGCACAAAGCGAAACGTGACGCCCGGACCGCTCGACAGATACCCCGACTCTTGCGCAGCCAGCCCCTCGGGAGCCGGACCGGCGCGCCCGATCACCACCAGCTCGTCGAAGACCTCCAGGTAGCGCTCCCACACGCGATAAGAGAACCCCGTCTCCGAATAGACCGCCCCGTCGGCCGTCCGGTAAAAACAATTCTCGTGTACGAAAACGGCTCGCATCTGGTCTCGTAACTAAGCGTCTTCAACCCGAACAACCGCGAACGATCTCGATCACCCGATCCTGATCGCTGCGAGCCAGACTCGACCCACTCGCCAGGCACAGCCCCTTGTCGAAGAGCTCTTCGCACACGGCCCCGCCGATCATCTCGCAATCCTCGAATACGGGCTGCAGATGCATCGGCTTCCACAACGGCCGCGCCTCGATATTCTCGGCCTCCAAGGCCAGCCGCACGTCTTCGCGCGTCGCCCCGAACGCCTCCGGCTCGATGGTCAACACGGTCAACCAGCGCGTATGCGTCCCCCACTCGGCCTCGGGTTGAAACTCCACGCCCGGCAGATCGCCCAGATGCTCGCGATAATAGTCGAAGTTCCCCCGCCTGGCCTCCACGCGGTCATCGAGCACGCACAACTGGCCGCGCCCGATCCCGGCGAGCACGTTGCTCAGCCGGTAGTTGTAGCCGATCTCGGAGTGCTGGTAGTGCGGCGCCTCGTCGCGCG
>JBKGZI010000584.1:0-3055 GCA_046545675.1 Persicimonas sp. | reverse complement strand
TGTATGATGAAAAGGCCAGAGCCCGTCAGTCCAATCACTGCGCCCCTCCCGACACAAAAAAGCGCCCGCCGGGGTCACCGGCGGGCGCTTTTTCTCGTGGCTGATTCGACGATTAGTACTACTTGGTCATTTTCGTGGCCCGCAACTGAGCCGCTTCAGGGCGGGTTCATCGAAAGTGACCAAGTAGTATTAGAACTCGTCGTCCTCGAAGGCCATCATCGACTCTTTGCCGGCCTTGATGAGCTTGGCGTACAGCCCGGTCTCCGGGAGCACCATCTCCATGAAGTAGCGCGCGGTCTTGAGCTTGGTCGCGCTCTCGGACGAGTCGGTCTCGACGGCGTGTTTGGCCAGGTTCAGCCAGACGTAACCCAGCGAGACCAGCGCGAAGAGGTTGAGGTAATTCGAGGCGACCGCGGCCGCCCACTCCTGGTCCTCTCGGCCATTGGTGGCCATCAATTGCGTGGCCTCCATGAGGCGGCCGGCCGCCTTTTGGAACGACTGGAGCAAGCCTTGAAGCTCGTCGTGCTCGCTGCAGGCCTCGATGGTCTGCTGGACGCGCTTCTGGAAGGACATGACCAGTCGCCCTCCCTTCATGGCCAGCTTGCGGCCGACCAGGTCGAGCGCCTGGATGTGGTTGGTGCCCTCGTAGATCATCGCGATGCGCTCATCGCGCATATATTGCTCGATGTCCCAGTCGGCCGTGTAGCCCGAGCCGCCGCAGACCTGCATGGCCTCGGAGATATTCTCGAAGCCACGCTCGGAGCCGTAGCTCTTCATGATCGGGGTCATCAGGGCGACGATATCGTCGGCCTCCTGGCGCACTTGCTCGTCTTCGTGGTGCTTGGAGACCTCGTACTCCACGCCAATCCACACACCCAACGCGCGGAGCGCCATAGTGGTCGACTTGATGTTGAGCAGCATACGGCGCACGTCCGGGTGGACCAAAATATTGTCCGCCGGCTCGTTCTCTTCGCGCTTGTCCTTGTCGAGCGAGCGGCCCTGGCGACGCTCTTTGGCGAATTCCAGGGCGGTCTGGTAGGCGATCTCGCCGAGCGCGACGCCCTCCATGCCCACATGAAGGCGGGCCAGGTTCATCATCGTGAACATCGAGCGCATGCCCTTATTGGGCGTGCCGACCATATAACCCTCGGCCTCCTCGAGGGTCATCACGCAGGTGGGCGAGGCGTGGATGCCCATCTTCTCCTCGAGGCCGGTGCAAAAGACCGGGTTTCTGGAGCCGTCATCGAGCAGCTTGGGCACGATGAACGCGCTGATCCCGCGGATGCCCTCGGGGGCATCGGGCAAACGGGCGAGCACGAAGTGAATGATATTGTCGGTCAGGTCGTGCTCACCGAAGGTGATCCAGATCTTGGTGCCCGACAGCTTATAAGAGCCGTCGTCCTGGGGCACGGCCTTGGTGCTGATCAGCCCCAGGTCAGTGCCGGATTGCGGCTCGGTCAGACACATCGTGCCCGTCCAGTCGCCAGGGATGAGCTTGGAGAGATATTTCTCCTTTTGCTCGTCGGATCCGTGCGCCTGCAGCGCGCCGACCAGCCCGTTGGTCAATCCCGGGGCCATCGAGAAGCTCTTATTGCAGGCGGTGATGATCTCGCTGGCCAAGATGCCCAGCGCCTCGGGCGCGCCGCCGCCGCCGAACTCCGGGTCGCCGGCCAGGCCGATCAGCCCGTTTTCGACGAAGGTCTGGTAGGCCTCATGAAAGCCGTCCGGCAGCGTCACCGAGTTATCTTCGGGATCGAAGGTGATGCCCTCCTCGTCGCCCTTGCGGTTGATCGGCAACAGCTTGTCGACGCTGACGTTGCCGACGGTCTCGAGCACGGCCATGGTCGTGGCCAGATCGTACATCTCGAATTCGTCAAAATCGCCGAGCTTCTCCTCGTAGTCGAACGCCTCGAGGGCAAAGCGCATCTCTTTGAGGGGGGGAGAATACCGTTGCATGATAAACCTCTCTCTATGGGTCTGCTGGGAAAACGAATGAACGCTCATTCAGTCGCCTATATTATCATATACAATACAGGCATTTGTCACGGAAAATTCCCGAACTTCGTTGAATTGATCTCATTTTAGGGGCGAAGCTTACTCATCCAACTCGGGTGGCGACAAAGCCTGGGAAGGTCTGCCCCGGGAGACGCTGATCCGGTGATACGCTGGATTCAGCCTCGTAACCCTCGGGCAACGGCGTCGGCTCCATGCGATCACATCCGAAGCTCAGGGCAACCATGAGGCCGATCAGAAGGCCGACGACGAGGAGGCGCGGAGTCCACCGACGAATTCGAGCGTTGTGGGTGCACATGAGCTATCTCCCGGTCGCTGTCGCAAAGTTCCTCGAGCCCGATACGGCTCGCGAGCACCCAAAAGCTAACCAGCAAGACGCAACCGGCTACGGAGCCTGCGCGGACACGGCGATGAAAGCAGCCCCCGGTGCGCCGAGGCGCCCGAGGGTCGCGTCGAATTTGGCCGCGAGCTCGGCAAATCTTGCGCTCGGCGGGTAGTGGATGGCGCCTTCGACACGCAGGACCGACAGGCCCGCGGCTTCGACCAGCGAGCGCAGCTCGGAGCGCGTACGAAATCTCGCCGCCTCCCACGTCTCGGACCCCAGCCACCCTTGCACTCGCCGCTTGGCAGCCCAAGTACTCCATTTAGCGAGCTCCCCGATGACCAGACGTCCGCCGGGGACGAGGACACGGGACATTTCACTGAGCGCACGCGCTGCATCGTCGACGAAGCACAGAACCGTGACGGCGACGACGCAGTCGAAATGCCCGTCCGGAAAAGGCAGCGCCTGCACGTCGGCGCGTCTCAGATCGATCGACAACCCGGCCTGCTCGGCGCGCTTTCTGGCGGCGTCCAGCATCGTGTCGCTGACGTCGACGCCGATCACTCGCGCTCCTCGGCGGGACATCTCCAGCGCGTACGTCCCGTCACCGGTGCCGACGTCGAGCGCGCGGGGGCGCTTTTCGGGCTCGACCGGCTCGACCAACACCGGCTCGAGCAAGCGGAGCACCCGCGACTCCCGGGCCAGCGTGTCCGCCCGACT
>JBKGZI010000583.1:0-3106 GCA_046545675.1 Persicimonas sp. | reverse complement strand
GCACCTTGGTGGTCTCCTGGAAGCTCGACGCCGAGATGAAGCTCTCGGTCGACAGCGAAGCCTTGGTGATTCCCAACAACAGGTCCTGGCCGACGGCCGGCTGGCCGCCCTTCTCCATGACGCGTCGATTGGTGGCCTCGAAGGTCGAGCGCTCGACTTGCTCATCGACCAAAAAGTCGGTGTCACCGACGTCGACGATGCGCACCTTGCGCAGCATCTGACGCACGATGATCTCGATGTGCTTGTCGTTGATACCGACACCCTGGAGGCGATAGACCTCCTGGATTTCGTCGACCATATACTTCGACAGCTCCTTGCGACCCTTGACCTTGAGGATATCGTGGGGGTTCTCCGAGCCCTCCATGATCGCCTCGCCGGCGCGGACCCGATCTCCTTCGAGCACCGTGACGTGCTTGCTCTTGTTGATCTGGTATTCCTTGGGATCGCCCACATCTGGAGTGATCACGATGGTACGCTTGGTCTTGGTCTCGCGGCCGTAAGAGACGACGCCGCCAATCTCGGAGATCAGCGCCTCCTCTTTGGGAGTACGCGCCTCGAATAGCTCGGCGACGCGCGGAAGACCACCGGTGATGTCCTTGTTCTTGGTAGTCTCGCGTGGAATCTTCGCCAGGATGGTGCCCGGGTCGACCTTCTCACCTTCGGCCACGAATAGCGCAGCACCGACCGGCAGGAAGTGACTGGACAGCTGCTTGCCGCCCTTCTTGTCGCGCACCAGCATCCGCGGGCGAACGCTGGAGTCGCGGCTCTCGATGATCACCTTGCGCGACAGGCCGGTATTCTCGTCGAAGCGCTCCTCCATGGAGATACCTTCGACGACGTCTTCATATTCGACCACGCCGTCGGTGTCGGTGAGAACCGGGGTCGCAAATGGCTCCCACTCAGCCAGCAGGGCGCCGGCTTCGATGGTATCGCCATCGCCGTAATACAGCTGCGAGCCAAAGACCAGCGGGTAGCGCTCGCGTTCACGGCCCTGCTCGTCGTGGATGGAGACCTCGCCGTTACGGGTCATCACGATGAAGATCGAGCGACCCGCGACTTCTTTTTCGACGTGCTTGACGTTGTGGAATTTGACGATGCCGCCGTGGCGCACCTCGTGAGAGGATTGCTCGACCGAAAGCGAGCCGACACCACCAATGTGGAAGGTCCGCATGGTCAACTGAGTGCCCGGCTCGCCGATGGACTGAGCGGCGATGGTACCGACCGCCTCACCCACGTTGACCAGACGGCCACGGGCCAGGTCGCGTCCGTAGCAAAGCGCGCACACACCGTCGATGGACTGACAGGTCAGCGTCGAGCGGATGCGGACCCGCTCGATGCCGGCGTCTTCGATCAACTTGGCGCGCTCGTCGCCGATCTCGGCGTTGGCCGGCACCAAGACTTCGTCGTCCTGGTCCCAGACCGGCTCGAGGGCGACACGGCCGAGGATCCGGTCGGCCAACGACTCGACGACCTCGCCACCCTCGTACAGCGGGGTCATGGTCACCCCGTCGAGGGTGCCGCAGTCGTATTCGACGACCACGCAATCGTTGGCGACGTCGACCAGCCGGCGGGTCAGATAACCCGAGTTTGCCGTCTTCAGCGCCGTATCCGCCAGACCTTTACGAGCGCCGTGCGTGGAGATGAAGTACTCGAGGACCGAGAGGCCCTCGCGGAAATTCGCCGTAATCGGCGTCTCGATAATCTCACCGGAGGGCTTGGCCATCAGACCGCGCATACCGGAGAGCTGACGCATCTGCTGGGCCGAGCCACGAGCGCCCGAGTCAGCCATGATGAAGATCGAGTTGAACGAGGTGGAGGTCATCGTCTCGCCGGTGCGCTCGTCGGTGTAGGTCTGCTGGGCGATCTCCTCCATGCCCTGGTTGGCCACCTCTTCGGTGGCGTTGGCCCAGATGTCGACGACCTTGTTGTAGCGCTCACCGTCGGTGATCAGACCCTCGGTATACTGGTTGTCGATCTCGGCGACCTCGTCGCGAGCGCCGCCGACGACCTCCCACTTGTTGCTGGGGATCTCCATATCATCGACCGAGATGGAGATACCGCCGGCGGTCGAGTATTGATAGCCGATGGTGCGGATGGCGTCGGCAAGAAGCACCGTGTCTTTATTGCCGACACTGCGGAACGACTCGTCGATGATCGTGCCCAACGACTTTTTGTCGAGGTTGCGGTTGACCAAATCGAAGGGCAGCGCATCCGGGCAGACCTCGTAGAAGAGGACGCGGCCGACGGTGGTGTCGACCAACTCCCCCTCATAGCGCACTTTGATGGTGGCCTGAAGTTCGACCACGTCATTGTCATAGGCGCGCCGGACTTCTTCGAAGTTGGCGAAGAAGCCCTGAATCGGCCGGCCGTCCTCGTCCTCGCGGTATTCGCCGCGAGCATAGGGACGCGTGCTGGTCATCCAATAACAACCCAGGACGATGTCCTGAGTCGGCAGGATAATCGGGCTGCCGTGGGCCGGCGAGAGCACGTTATTGGTGCTCAATAGCAGCACTCGCGACTCCATTTGAGCCTCGAGTGACAATGGCAGGTGCACGGCCATCTGGTCGCCGTCGAAGTCTGCGTTATAAGCCACGCAGACCAGCGGGTGAACCTGAATGGCCTTCCCCTCGACGAGCACCGGTTCGAAGGCCTGAATGCCCAGCCTGTGCAGGGTCGGTGCGCGGTTGAGCAGCACCGGGTGCTCTTTGATGACCTCGTCGAGGATATCCCAGACCTCGTCGGTCTCCTTCTCGACCATCTTCTTGGCAGATTTGATGGTGGTGACGTAGCCGCGCTCCTCGAGCTTGTTGTAGATAAACGGCTTGAACAGCTCGAGGGCCATCTTCTTGGGAAGGCCGCATTGGTGCAGCTTCAGATCCGGGCCGACGACGATGACCGAGCGGCCAGAATAGTCGACGCGTTTTCCGAGCAGGTTCTGCCTGAAGCGACCCTGCTTGCCCTTGATCATATCGCTCAAGGACTTCAGCGGGCGCTTGTTGGGGCCGGTGATCGTCTTGCCACGCCGGCCGTTGTCAAAGAGCGCGTCGACCGCCTCCTGGAGCATCCGCTTCTCGTTGCGGATGATGATCTCGGGGGCGTGCAGCTC
>JBKGZI010000582.1:0-3115 GCA_046545675.1 Persicimonas sp. | reverse complement strand
CCTTAGTTTGGCCGCCTAAATAGAGGACGTTCCGATCTCTGTAGGATCTTCACCTCGCATCTCTGCAGGCCCTTCACCTCGCAACACCTCAACGGCCAGAAACATCCGCTCCGTTTAACCCTCAAACCGCTCGCGAAGCTCAGGCGGCAGAAGAGGGCAGACGTCTTTCGGTTGGGCAAATAGCCGGTGGCGAATCCGCGCAATCCCGTCATAAACAAAATCGCGCACTGCGCGAGGCACCAAGCTCGCTATCGTAGAGAATGCCCTCCACAGGCCGCCAAGCCGACGGCCGATATAGAGTATAGCCTCGGATTTCACCAAGATTTCGCCGTCTGCGGTTGCCACGATGATGCTGTCGGGTAGGTCGCCGAACTCCACCGCAGAATCTGACTCGACTAGAGCGCGCTCGAACGTCTCGCCGCCAAGCGGCGCGAACCGAAACGCCGGCGGCTCGGCCGTGTCTTCGGCCAGCACGAAGCGCACCGCGCGGTGACACAGCCCGCAGCCTCCGTCGTAGAACACATGCTCGGTCACACCGGCGCGAGACGGCGCAATCCAGCTAGGGTCGAAGGTGAGCAGGTGGACGATGAGCATCCCGATGCTCAGCTCGGCGAAATCGACCGTGGCGATGATGCCCAGGTGCAATCCGACCAACGCCAACCATAGGGGAGGGCGAAGCCGCGCAAAGAGCGCGACCGGCAGCGCCAGCAGTTCGAGCGCGAGCGTCGACCAAGTGCCCACCTGCAGGACGATATCGGGCATGCCCAACAGGAACTCACGAAACCACGTCGGTCGGGCGAGCGGACTCTCCAGGACCTCGCGAAGCGCTGTACCGTCGACCCACGACGGGCTGATAAGCTTGGTGTAGCCGCTGTAGGTATAGCCGACGGCCATCAGGATCCACGCCGCCGAGAAGAACGAGTTCGGCAGCTTCCAGTCGCCCGATGGGTTAGTTCGCCCGCGCATCGACCATGCGCCGTAGGGCTTGCCGGGCAGGGCGGCGTGAAAGAGCAGGATCCAGCCGATAAACGGCAGGCTGGGGTTGCTGATCAGCGGGTTTCTGCCGAAGAGACACGCCCAGACATACCACAGGACGACCGCCAGAATCCGGTCGCGCACTCCGGCCGCAAAGAGCAGGCTCGCCGTGCTCGACGCGACCAGGACGGCGGTCACGAACCAGGGCGCGTCGAACCACGTAAAGATATTGGGGAACGCATAGGCCAGCGGGCTCTTAGAGGCGTCAGCAAGCGCGCCGGCGCTCGAGAACATCTCGACGCCCCACGGCACCAAGTTGGCAAAATGCACGCATAGATACACGCCGAGCACTGCGCGGAACGCGCTGTATTGGCCGCCGGTCCAGCCGTGGTCCAAGTTCAGGCTGAGTAACTTCTTGCCGGGGATGTCGAACGAGCCGATCACGGGCACTCCAATTCAATGGTGGTCGGCAACTCCCCCAGGTCGAGGCCCGGCCGGGGCTGGTACTCGACGCGCAGGCCGCCGGCGAGCGCGTCCGGATCAATGCCGAGTTCGCGCAAGATCGGGGCATCGCCGCACAGCGCATACTCGGCTATCTCGTCGAACATCGGCCGCGTCAGCTCGTCGGTATAGAGCACCGGCCCGAACGCCAGAATCGCGCCGTAGATATTTCGGCGATTATAGGGGCCCTGCAGGCGCGGGTAGATCTCCGGGGTCAGCGCGAGGACCTCCGTCTTGCCGCCGACGGTCTCCCAGGCCAACTGGAAGTCGGTCGAATAGGTCTCTAAGCCTTTGACCGACGAGAACACCTTGGGCGCCGGCGAGGCGGTCGTCGCCGCGGCCAGCCCCTTGAGCGGGGCCAGGCCAATCATCGCGCCGATCATCTGGGCGAGGCCCAATACGAGCAGCGCCAGCGCGCGGTAGTCGAGCTTGCTCATTCGGCTGCTCCTGGCTGTCCGTCGGTCCCGTGGCTCAGGTCGACACCGGGCGGCGGCATCGGCTTGTCGGACTGGACGTCACGGGCGAGCAGCATATCGCCGATTCGCAACTCCTCGTCCTCGTCGAACCCGCAGCTCGCCTCCCACTTTTTGGGGTTGTGGAATGTACCAAAGAGCATGTCCCACAGGGGCAAGTCGCCGTAATTATAACGATGGAGCCCGTATTGGTGGTGCACGCAATGGCTCTCGGGCCGCTGCATGATGTAGCCGACCCAATGCGGCGTGTGGACGTTCCAGTGGTAAAATAGCTCGGCCAGCCCGCTCAGGAGCGTCGCGTAGGCGGCCGCCTCCGGGCCCAGGCCGACCAGGATATACATCGCCACGCTCGAGATGCCGGCGTTGGCCAGAATCTCGACCGGGTGCTTGTAGAAGGTGGTCACGATCTCGATGCGACGCGGGCTGTGGTGGAATTGGTGGAAGACGTTCCACAGTAGCTGCGAGGAGTGCCGCGCGCGGTGCCACCAGTAGTATACGAAGGTGAGCACGAAGTAGCCGATAAAGCCGCCGGCGGTCGGCCCCAGTGACTCCAGCGACCACAGCCGATGCTCGAGCAGCCAGCCGTCCCAGGCGACGCCGGCGAAGTACACGGCGCCGACCTGCAAGCCGTTGAAGAGAATCGCGCGCCCCCACCAGCCGGCGACCTTGGGCCATTTACGCGCCGGCCGGGCCAGCTCGACGGCGATCATGACCACGCCGACTATGATGACGATAATCGGAATCATTGAGAGAACCGGTGCATGAGATTAAAAGATATTTTCATGGCTCGACCCTGCTACGGTTGTGGCTTATAAGCCAAAATGTACTCTCCCGAGGGTGCGAACGGCAAACGACGCTGCTCTTTCCCGCGAGTACGACTTGGTCATCTACCCTATAACCCACGCCGGCCAGTCGAGCGGAGATCTAAACCGTAACCGTGGGTAAGCCGACGACGGGAGCGCCGAAGGCGCGCCCGGGGCGGCGCACCCACGGCCAGCCTCAGCCATTACACACACCCCAACCATGACCCTACCCCCAGAAACCTACTGGCCCGAAGCCGAATGGGAGCGTCTCGAACCTCATTTCGAGCTCGTCCGCGCCGACCTCGAAGCCATCCTGCGGGCGACCATCGATCGTGACGACGTCGCCGATCATAGTCTGCTAGG
>JBKGZI010000581.1:0-3118 GCA_046545675.1 Persicimonas sp. | reverse complement strand
GCGAATCCAGCATCAGCGCACAACGATTCCCCCAAGCCGCAAAGTGAAACGCCATGACCACACGCGTACATCAACTCGCCGACGAGCTGGGCCTGAGCAAATTCGAGCTCATCGACAAGATCAATTCGCTGGATCTGGATATCTCGGTCGACAACGCCATGTCGGCGCTGTCGGACGAGGAGGTCGCGCGGCTCAAGCGCGCGCTCAAGCTCGACACGTTCGATCCGCAGCCGGTGCTGGGTGTGTGGCGGCTTGAGTCGCTGACGCGCGGCAAGCGACTGGTGCGCTCGGACCAGACGCACCTGGTGATCCAGGAAGCGCAACTGTGGCCGGTGCGGCCGGCGCACGCCGAGTATGTCACCAAGCCCACGAACTACGAGTACGAGCTCGAGTGGAAAGATGATGCCGGGCAGCTAACGGTCAGACGACCCGGCGAGGAGATATACCGCGGCTTGTTGCAGGTGGACACAGGCGAGCTTCGGATTCGCTGGGCGAAGGACGGCGGGGATTTTCGCCATGCCTTGAAGAGCGGATTTCCCCGCTCCATGAACAGTGGCGGGACCCTGGCGGTCTACCGTCGCGAGGATAGCCCCGAGGTCACCGAGCAATTGTCGGCCGGCGGGTTGCTTCCGCAGTCGTGGGCGCTGACCTTCGAGGCCATCGAGCTTTGTGACGAGGGACGGCACGAGGAGGCGCTCGAGCTATTCGACCGCGCCATCGAGATCGACCCGCATCTGGCCGTGGCTTTCGTCCAGCGCGGCATGGCCCACATGGACCGCGGCGACTTCACCTCCGCGCTGGTCGACTTCGACCGCGCAGTCGAGCTCGACGAGCACCTCATCGGAGCTCGTCAGGCGCGGGCACAATGCCTCGAAGACCTCGGCGAGTCCGAGAAAGCCGCCGAGGAGCGGCAGCGCGTCGAGCGTGAAGAGGAGCTCGAATGGATCGAGGCTGCCGACGGCCTGGGGGCGTCGACAAAGTCGGGCCAATAGGAGCGGGCGAACCTACCCTCCCCACTCGAAACGAAGTGGAGAGAGGCACGGTCAAGCCGCATAAAGGGAGGATCAAGGTGGGGCGTTACGTGGCCGACCGACCGAGCGGGTCAGACAAACCGGTAAACGGCGCCCCACCTTGATCCTCCCCACGCTGAAAAGCGCGCGGGGAGGGTTGCTCCGGGCGCTCCCGTCAATCGCGCGGCCGGCGCCCGCCGGCCGGTTTGATATTGTGGTTGAACCGGAACAGGTTATTTGGGTCCCAGTCGGCCTTGATCTCGGCCAGCCGGTCGTAGTTGTCGCCGTAGGCAGCCCGGACCATCGCATCCGCCTCTTCCTCCTCGGATACTCTGTCCATGAAGTTGACGTAGCCGGTGCCCACCGAGGCTGGCTCGAGCGCGTCGTAATAATCGCGCACCCACTGTCTGATCGCGTCGAATTGGGTCGGCTCCGGGGTCACCCCGAAGATATTGACCGCGTATTTGACGTCCCGGTAGTTGAACGCCGTCTCGCGCGGGCCGACCCGGTGCACGGCGCCGTTGAGCGGGTACATATGCATGCCGGTGTGGATATTGGCGACCTTGGGGCCGTGCTCGAGGTGCGCCTCGATGGCCTCCTCGGGCAACTCGCGCAGGTAGACCGTCTTCCAATAATGATGCAGGCCCGGGGGCAGCAGATCGTCGAAGAGCGTCTGAAGATCGGCGTAGGGCACCGGGCCGGTCAGGTCGAACTCCGGCGCCAGCTCCGAGATGATCGGGCTGAGCACCTCGCGGGCCTCGTTTTCCGGGCCATCAAAGCAGATCACCAACATGCACATCGTCTCGTGGTGATACTCCTGGGGAAATGGCTCGACCGGCGGGACGATATGGTAGCCAAAGAAGGCTCCCAATTGGTGCGGCGCGCGCTCGATGAGATCGTCGAAGGCCTTCATCAGCGGCCGGGCGGCCTCCAGCGGCCAGAACATCGGCCCGCCGATGACCTGCTTGGTCGGGTGGGCCTGGAACTCGAAGGAGGTCACCACCCCGAAGTTTCCGCCGCCGCCCCGCAGCGCCCACAGCAGGTCCGGGTTGCGGTTGTCGTTGGTGACCACCAACCGCCCCTCGGCGGTGACCACGTCGGCCGACACCAAGTTGTCGCAGGTCAGCCCGTGTTGGCGGGTCAGATACCCGAACCCGCCGCCGAGCGTCAGCCCGGCCACGCCGGTCGTCGAGACGATCCCCGCCGGCACAGCCAGCCCGAAGCCGCGCGTGGCGTGGTCGAGGTCGCCGATGGTCGCCCCGCCCTGCACGTGCACGTGGCGCCTGAGCGGGTCGACGCGCGTGCCGCGCATCTGGCTCAGATCGATGAGCAACTCCCCATCACAGGTGCCCAGCCCGGCCACGTTATGCCCGCCGCCTCGGATGGCCGCTGCCATGCCGTGGGTGCGCGCAAAATTGACCGCCTCGATCACATCGGTAGTGTCGCGACACCGCGCGATGATCCTGGGACGACGGTCGACATTGGCGTTATAGACCCTGCGGCTGTCCTCATAGGCGAGGTCCTCGGGCCCCATCACTTCGCCTCGCATCATCAGTCGAAGCGACTGCAATAGGGACGCGTCTTGTCCCTCGGGTGGCATCTGCGTGGTCATCTCGGCCCCTTTGGTCTCGCGTGAACCGCTCATATAGAACGTTAGCACGGGAGTGAGGCGTCAATGCGCTTTTTGCGGACGCCAACTGACCATATGCGCAGAAAAGCGACGTGGCCCACGGGGGCGTCACCCCGCCTATTAATACTACAACGTCACTTCCTCGCGGCGCTTCGTCGGTCCAGATGTCCACTGGCTGCGTTGCCGTCTCTCGACGATACTACCCGCATCGCCTTTATGCGGTTTAACCGTATGCGAGCCGTCGCCTTGCCATTGGACATCTGTCCTCGCCGAGAGCTACTCACGCCGAAGTGACGTTGTAGTATTAAGGCAATTAAGAGTGACGTTCGGCGATCGGCAGGATGGTCGCGGTTCGAGGCCGCGAACCGTCGCCATCACCAACCCTAAAAACCGTTAATCAATCTTAATTGTATTAAGTAGAAACACGGAAATCTTGTGGTTTACGAGTCGTGCCAGGCTTTTCGTATCGTCTCGAGCA
>JBKGZI010000580.1:0-3120 GCA_046545675.1 Persicimonas sp. | reverse complement strand
TGGGCTGCGTGCCGGAGTGGGTCGGCGGCACGTGGCGTCTCGAGCCGCGCCTCATACGCCCAAACGCCGCGTCTCGGCCCGTGCCTCAACCGCCCAGACTCCGCGTCTGGCAGCCCGCCAGAATTTAATTACCCTAGTAGCAGGCTGAACCTGCGGGGATTGGTTGACGATCAGATGAGATCGGCGGCTACTCTATTTCTTCCGGTTCGAAACACACCGCTTCGACGTGATGCCCTTCCGGGTCGAGCACAAATGCGGCGTAATAGGCAGGATGATATTGCTCACGAATGCCCGGTGCACCGTGGTCGGTGCCGCTGACCCCACACGGCGAATCCGACTTGAGCGCCTGGACAAGAATAGGTTCTGACCGCCAGAATGTCCAAAACTCCAACCCGCGAGGACACTTATGCCGTACGATCTCGACAAAATCGATGACGTCACACTCGCGTTACTGCACCTGGTCACCCACCGACGACACAAGATAGGCCCGTGGCGTGCCTGGAAGGGCTTCGACTGGGACACGATGGATCGACTCCACGAGAAGGGACTCATCGGCGACCCTGTCGGCAAGGCCAAGTCGGTGGTGCTGACCGAAGAGGGGTACGAGCGCTCGCTCGAGCTCTTCGAGCAATTCTTTGGGCTCGAAGACTCCGACGGTGGCCCACTGCCCTCCAATCCCGAAGAGTTGGTCGGCCACGACACGTTTCTGGACTACGAGCTCGAAATCGACGACGAGCTCGAACCGCTCGAGCTATCGTTGATGGCCCGCGCAGATCTCAAAGAGGTATTCGGCGGCAGCGGAAGCGACGCCGAATTCTATCTGGATACGCAGACCGGTGAGGTCTTGCGGTTCAGCGAATACGACGGCGTCTCGTTCGATGACGACCCGGACACCCTGGGCGAGTACGAGCGCCGCATCTGGGAGCAGCGAGTCGCCATCATGCAGGATAGCGACGGACGCTTTTTATGGGTCGAGCCTCTGGAGACGCGCGAGGCGTGGCGCAATATGGCCGCCTTTACGGACCTGGTCCAAGACGACACGCTGCGCACCGAACTCGCCGACGCCATCGAGGGCCGCGGCGCGTTCAGCCGCTTTCGCCGGGTACTCGACAGTCACGAGCCGCTGCGCCAGGCGTGGTTCTCATTTCGAGATGCGCGGGCACAAAAACGGATGCGGGATTGGTTGGCGATCGAGGGCTATGAGCTGGTCGAAGAGGCGTGAGTACGAAAGCAGCTTACAAACCGCACTTTGTTGCCGTGATCACCTCGGCGCGCTATCTTTGAAGTGAAGTAGAGCGCGTGTTGAAACTCGATGAGTACGAGGAGCGGCAAATGACCGAACCCACACCAAATACGCCCCACCCGGAATCGAACAACGCCGAGCGTACGGGGCTGCGCGGATCTGTCCAGGTCTTCCATAGCCACCGCGAAGCTCGCGCCCATGAGGTCTCCCAGCAGGCGCAGCTCACCCCCTACGAGCGCATGGTTCAGTTTATGGAATTGCAGCGTCGCATCTGGGGCACAGACAACGCAGATGTGAGGGAAGCGAACACCGTCCATATCGAGCGACGGGATTCCTGATGCTGCCCCGCTTTTTCACGCCCGACCATATCGAGTTACTCGAGCTACTAAACGCATACGATGTGGACTTCCTTTTGGTCGGCGGCATTGCTGTAAATTACTATGGCTACGCTCGCTCCACCGGTGACGTAGATCTCTTCTACCGCACTGAACGCAGCAATGTTGAAAGCCTCTACGATGCTCTCTCAGAGTTTTTCGGCAACGGTGTGCCGACGTATAGGAACTACGTTCCCCGACGAGCCGCGGCGTCGGCGGAGCTCGATGACCGTATCGACGATCGCATCGGTCAATGAGACGACATTTGCTTCTTCGATAAAGGATTGGGCGACGGCCGAGCGAACAGGAAGTACGTTCCCCGACGAGCCCCGTTTCATGCGGGTCTGCTCGACTCTTCGGCCTCGAAGGATATCGCGGCCAGCCTCGCAGCCTCGTCGGCCAAGACCGCCGCGCCTTGCAATGAATCGATGAGCTCGGCGTCGAAGGCGCGTGTGCCCTTCCACGCCCCGATACAGGCCAAATAAAGGGCAGCGTTCGTGTCGACGTCGCCGCCGCACGCCCACAATTCGGCGAGTGCGCCTTCTATGTCGTGCGCGTGCCGGGTGAGCAAGTAGACGACCGCCGGTATGGTCTGTTTGACCCAACCCGTGGTTCCCACCGCCGCCAGGCCGCCGCCGTCAGCATTCCGGCTCACGGCGCTGCGAAATCGGGTCTCCCAGTCTTCGATTTCCCCACTCGTGGTACGCGGCAGAGCCGTCTCCACCAGCTCATTCGCGTCGACAGCGGCATCGCCGTCCAACTCGAGTAGCCACATCACGATCCTCGCCATGGCCTCAGCGCCGGCGATGGCCTCGGCGTTGGGATGTGTCGCGGCGGCATTTAGACGCACCGCCTCAATAGCCCGCTCCGGCTCGTCGCGAAACGCAATGGCCAGCGGGACCACGCGCATCGCCGCGCCGTTGCCTTGAGAGTCGAAGTCGCGGCGGTCCTCACCGCGGCGCCAGCCACGCGCGGCCTGCATGGTCGCGCGACCGGGACCGATCGCATATTTGGTCCATCGCGAGAGCTGCTTCTGGAAGCGCTGCGCGTCGTAAGAGCCGTCGTCGTCGACCGAGCGCGCCGTGGCGACGGTGAGCTGGGTATCGTCGGAGATCGTTCCGCGACGACGCATGAACCTGACGATCCCCCGAGACAGCGAGGCCGAGCGCCCGAAGCGAAGGTTGGCGAACCAGACCGGAAGACTCTCGCGCGGCATGCCCAACGCGTCGCCGAGCGCGACACCGAGCATCGCTGCCCGCGCACAATCGACCAAGTCTTCGCCGGCCTCGAGCGGCTCGGGCTTGCCAAAGGGCAACTGCTGATAGCTGCGACGCTGGACCATCACCTGCTCGAGCGTTCGCCAGAGCAGGTAGCTCACCGACAACACGAGGAGGGCCGTCGACGCGTATTGAATGAGCGTTGAAATAGGAATGGATAGTGCAGTCACAGAAATCTTGTGGTTTACGAATCGTGCCAGGCCTTTCGTATCGTCTCGAGTAAACG
>JBKGZI010000579.1:0-3122 GCA_046545675.1 Persicimonas sp. | reverse complement strand
GACCAAAGGTGAGCAACAGGCAGTTGCTGGCAAGGGGGACTGAACGGTTACGGTTTAGGTTTAGGTTTAAGTTTAAGTTTAAGTTTACGACTACAGCTACGAGCGATTCGCGAGTGATTCGATGGGACACGCGCATTCACATGACCACGGCCACGGCCACAGCCACCGCGCACGCGACCGAAAGCGGCTGATGTGGACGCTTATTTTGGTGGTCGGCTATATGGGCGCCGAGGTCGTCGGCGGCCTGTTGTCCAATTCGCTGGCGCTTCTGGCCGACGCCGGCCACATGTTCTCGGACGCGGCGTCGCTGGCGCTGTCGCTATTTGCGATGTGGATCGCCGCGCGCCCACCCACCGCCGAGCGAACCTACGGCTACTATCGCGCCGAGATCTTGGCCGCGCTCTTCAACGGCACCGCGCTGGCGGTGGTCGCGCTGTATGTTTACTGGGAGGCCTACCACCGCTTCACGGAGCCGGCCGAGGTCACCGGCCCGCTGATGATGGGGGTGGCCATCGGCGGCCTGACCATCAACCTCATCGGGCTGTGGCTGTTGCACGCCGGCAAATCCGAGAGCTTGAATGTGCGCGGCGCCTGGCTGCACGTGGTCGGCGACACCCTGGGCAGCGTGGGCGCCATCGGCGCCGCCGTGTTCATCTGGGCGTTCGGCTGGAATTGGGCCGACCCGCTCGCCTCGGTGATCATCGCCACGCTCATCTTGTTCTCGGCCGTCAACCTGGTCAGAGAAGCGGTCGCCGTGCTCATGGAGGGCGCCCCCGGCCACATCGACGTCGACGAGGTCCGCCACGCCATGCGCGGCGTCGAGGGCGTCCACGCCGTCCACGACCTGCACGTCTGGACCATCACCAGCGGGCTGGTCGCGCTATCGGCCCACGTCGACGTCGACGACCTCCAGAGCTATACCCAAAAGCTCGACGCGCTGCGCCACATGCTCGACGAGCGTTTTGGCATCGCGCACGTGACCGTGCAACTCGAGCCGGCCGAGTATGAGCATGAGCGGGGGAGGATTTAGGGGGCAGAGAGCGTGGCAGGGCGTGGGGCGTGGGCGAAATGAGCGTGGCAGAGCGTCGGCCACGCTCATTTTGCTGCCGGTCAACACCCGACCACGCGCATCTCCCCGCCTGCACAAAAACGACACCACACCCCGAACCCGCATCAACCGCAACCCATTGTTTTATCTGCATTTTACACGCCCCGCTTGCCCGAAAACACCCGCCCCGCTACTCTGAAAGAGTTCTGGTCATCGCCACGATCGTGGCGCGTCTTTTGATGTGTGGGTGTTCTATGTCCGACAATGACGATCAGATGCTCCGGGAGCTGGAGCGGGCGCTCGACAGCGCGCTCGATGAAGAGAGTATCTCGGAGATGCTCGACGCGTATCAGCCCACCAAACAAGCCAGCGAAGCGCGTGACGCCGGAGCGGACGGGGTATTGGGGCGGGATTCTGAGGCGCTCATTGGGGCGGCGCCGTCGAGCGAGGCGAGCGAGGAGCCGCCGACCCTTGAGACGCCGTTGGTCGAGCCGCCGACGATCGAGGCCTATGTGGGCGAGGCGCCCGACGATGAGATGCCCGATGCAGCGGTGGTGATGCGCAGACAGCGTCAAGACGCCGGCAGATTCCCCGCTCAGCCGCCGCCGATTCCCGGGAGCTTGTCGTCCAAGAAACAGCCGCCCCCCAAGCCTCCGCCATCTACTCGAGCTTCTCGCTCTTCTCGGTCATCTCAAAAAGCGTCGACCGCCCGCGACCTACGGCCGGCCGACGAGTCTGCAGAAAGGAGCTGGAACCTTGACGAGACGACGCTCGACGAAGTGCTCCTCGAGCTTGTCAGCGAGCCGGGACGGGGCCTAGTCGAGGTGCGAACGGATCGCCAGCGCGCCCAATTGGTGATCGAGGACGGTCAGCTCTTCGATATTCGCCTGCTGCCGGCGTCGCCGAAGCGGTCGCTGAGTGCTTTTTTGCAGCGCGCTGACAAGCTCACCGCCGAACAGGCCGCCCAGATCCGCCGGCGCGCTGAGCGAGACGGTGTCAGTGAGGCCCATCTCCTGCTGCAAGAGCCCGGGCTCGTCTCGGCCGGAGTCGTGCGTTCGGCACTTTACTCGCGCACGCGATACTTGATGCGCAGGCTCCTGGATGCGCCGCTGTCGCACGCGGAGTACAACTCGCTTGCCGACACCGCGGCGTCGATGATCGTGTCGGTCCCGCTGGCGAGCATCCTCTTCTCCCACGCACGGGCAGCGCATAGCGCCAAATATTCCGGCAAGCGACAGCGCGCCCGACAGCGTTTCCGTCACATGCGTCTGTCGAGGAGGGCCTGCTTCGCCTTTAGCCTCAACCAATTCGGCCTCGAGCTTCACGAGCGCCAGCTCATCGACCGTGTGCTCGGCGAGGAGCGTGCCTTCGAGCAAGTGCTCGCACGCTCACCGCTCCCCGACGACGCCACCATCGCGCTGCTGGCCGCGCTAGAAGCGGTTGGCCTGCTCGAAGTCAAGCCCCCCGGCCTCTCCGAGAACGCCTCCTCGAGCTGGGCCGAGGACTACGCCGCCGCGCACGAGCGCATCGAACTGCTGGAGGGCAGGCTCGATCGAGAGAATCTCTTCGCGGTTTTCGGGCTCCACTGGACCAGCTACGATGCCGAGATCGCGCGGGGTTATCGCGAGATGTCGAGCATCTTCGAGGCAGCCAACCAGCCACTCGGGCTCTCCGAAGCCGAGCGAGACCGCGTCGACCGATTGCAAGATCGCCTGGACGCCATCTACGAGCGTCTCATCGACCCAGAGCAACGCGAACTATACCGGCGCAAGCTCATCAGTACCGCCAACCGCGCCCGCACGATTAAAAAGCTCGAACTGCTCGCCGCGGCAGCCCTGCGCAAAAAGAAGCTCGACAGCGCGCTCGATTATTATCGGCGCCTGGTGGAGATCGCTCCGCAGCACGAACGTGCGCGCAAGCTCCTCCCGGTGCTGATCGCGCGAACGAATCGCCGGGGGTGAGGCGGGTGATTTCGGGGGATGTGGCCGTGGTAGGGCGTTGGCCGTCAGCAAAATGAGCGTGGCAGACGCTCTGCCACGCTCATATCGCCCCTGGCCAACGCCCTGCCACCCTC
>JBKGZI010000578.1:0-3124 GCA_046545675.1 Persicimonas sp. | reverse complement strand
TGCGCCGCATCCGGATCTAGCGGTGGGCTTTGCCGACGCGCTCAGAAATCAGGGTCCATTTGGCAGCCCCTTCACCGCGGCGGCGTTCTTCGAGGCCATCGTGCGCCTGGCCCCGTGGCTTACCGAGCGTGGGTTCATCACCAATCCAAAGCTAACTGAGAGGATCCAAAAGCACTTCAGCCGCCGAATCGCCGAGGTGACCCAAGACCTCGTCTCCCTGTCGGGCAACCACCCGAAGTTGGTGCAGAGCCTCGAGCAGACCGAGCAGTGGCTGAGCTCGTCGAGAGGGTCAGGCTGAACTTTTGGGGCATAGACGGTCGTCAAAACGACGAACCTATTGACGACGGAGGGCTGAGGCATCGTCGTCTCACGGCGGCACCGACGCCGAACCCCATGGTTCTCCCTTGTGGTCGCGGTGGCCGCGGGCGGTGAACTTCGCAGTGCTGCGCTCGCGTGCGCAGTACCAGCAGAAATGACCCATCAGTCAACTCCTCAAATCGACTCAGTGACGCTCAAAACAAATCGTCGTCGAAGCCCATCAGGTCGTCCGGCAATCTCCTGAACATCCTGAACTCGCCGAGCGCCCATTCGGCGACTTCGGCGATGTCGGAGTCGGAGTGGCGCTTGAGCTTCTCGAGGGCGCGTTCCGACCGGTCGTTTCCGCACCAGATGAGCGCCTCGATGGCGAGCTGGCGGGTGTAGGACTCGCGGCTCTCGTCGAGGGCGACGCGGCGAACGATGGGCTCGGCCTTGTCGAGCTCGCGGGCGCCGGCGGCGCGGACCGCCTCGCGCAGGACGCCTTCGGAGAGGTCGTCGCGCTGCACAATGTCGAGGAGCTGATCTTCGAATCCCGGGATGTTGCCCATGCCGAAGACGGCGGTCTGGCGCCAGTCGTCGTCATCGGTCTCCAAGGCGGCGCGCACGGCGCCTTCGTGCCAGTCCATCGGAGCGCGCACGGCGGCCTCCAGGATGCGCCGGCGCACCAGCTTGGGTGTCGAGGCGTCGTGGTAGAGTCGGCGAAACGTCTGGTCGATCTCCTCGAAGGCCGCCTTGCCGAAGTACAGCGTTATGTCTTCCCAGTCGATGCGCTCGTCGCATAACTGGAGGCCCGGTCCCAGCTTGATTGCAGCCTGGGCGCGCAGTTCGTCGTCGGCCTCGGGGTCGGTGAGGATGTCGAGCATGCGGCGTGCGCCGGCGTCGTCGTGGATGTCTTCGTCTAGCATGGCGGCTCTACGGTTGCGGGAAGGTGTGGTGGCTTTGTGACACGAGTTGCAGTCGTTGCGGGACGTTTATAGCGCGTTCGGGTACGCGCTGCTTTTGAGTCATGCGTTCTGCCATGATGCCACCACAGTTGTAAATAAATGTAGAGGTCTCATGGCTGCCACGGCAACCGTGTTTTCTATGTGATGCGATTGTGACTGAACCACGATAGAGCTCCCCAACAATCCGACCCGCACCAAATTGCCGGGGATACTGCTCCCCGTTTGGGGGAGCTGTCGCATGCGCTGTACAGCATGCGGCTGAGGGGGCCACAGCAACCACACAATCCCAATCTCGTCGTCAACACGTCCCCAAACCACCGACGCGGTGTTGCTGCATCAATCCCATTGTAGCCAATGCCACGCTGCAACTTCACGTCGTCCGACACGCCGCGCAGTGGCGCGTGACGCGTGATTGCGGTCATCGATGGTCCCGCAGATGAGCTCGCTGGTTGTGTTCTGGGCGAGTTGCTCGATCAAGAGACTTTGCGCGACTGGGGCAATGCCGCGCCCGCGGAACTCACCAATCAGCACCTCCTCGATGACCGCTTGGCCGCGCACCAGCGGCCCCAATTCCTCGCAACGGTCGAGCTCAATTTGGAGCCTCTCCTCGATGTCCCGTGAGATCTGCTGGGGGCTGCACCACTCGATGAGAATGTCGGGCATCTCTCGGTGCAGGGCGTGTGTGAAGTTGGCTGAAATCACGTCCTCCATCGTATGAATGTCTACGGCTGCGGACAGAGTTTAGAGGGAGCCTTGGATGGCCTCATAATGCGAGGTCAACCATTCGCGCTGTCTCTCGAATAGCGCAACTTCGGGCCGAAGCCGCGTCCAGAACACCTCGAAGGTGTGTCCGTCGGCTTTCTGACGCCACCGCTCGGTCGACCTTGTCTCCTCGACAAAAAGCACGAACGTGCGCCTGACCGCATCGGCGAGGCAGCCGACGGGAAGTATGCCCGTGGTGGTGGACATCAACTCGGGTGGCGAGACGTTGTAGTCGTAGATCTCCTCGCGCACCCGGACGCTGCCGCTGGCCTCGTACTCGCGGAGAACTCGCACCTTGTGGCCCCGCTGAAAGGTCGCGCCATCCGTGCTGACCGTCTCGAGCATCGCTGCACGGTCCGGGCCGAGTGGGCGGACCTGCTCATCGAGGACAATGCCCTGGCTCGTCACCGCGAGCCCGCTCTCCTCGAAGACCTCGCGCGCCGCGGCAGTCACTGGATCCTCACCGGGCTCGACCGTACCTGCAGGCAGTTGTATGCCGGCCATAGGATGCTCGAAGACCAGAAGCCGGTGTGGTTCGCCCTTGCTGACGACGAAGGCGGTGACTTTGCCGAGTTCATTCACGTCTCTCCCGCCTCCTCACTCGAGGGCCTCGCCTTGCGTTTCTGATAGGCGTTGAGGCTTGGCTCGTATCCGAGCTTCTCGAAGAACTCTTCCTTGCCCGGCTGCGCGCCCAGAAAGATGCCCGTCGGTGAGGCCTCCCACGCTCGCTCCATCAGCTCTCGGCCGATGCCACGACCCTGATAGTCCGGGTCGACCAGAATCTCGGTGATGCAGCCAAAGAAGTATCCATCGGTGAGCACCCGCACGCAGCCGACAAGGCGCTCGTCGTCCCAGGCGGTGATATTGACGGTGCGATCGATGGCCTCAGCAGTCTTCTGGCGGTCGTACTCGCCCGGCCAGACGCGGTCGACGAGCTCGAGGAAGTGGTCGACGGTCAGGTTCTTATCGTCGATTGTGTAGTTGATGGTCATAAGTCGAAGCAGGCGTGTTGCGGCTTTAGGAATTGTCACAGGGCTGACGCAAAACTAAGTGCAGTCACGGAAATCTTGTGGTTTACGAATCGTGCCAGGCCTTTCGTA
>JBKGZI010000577.1:0-3141 GCA_046545675.1 Persicimonas sp. | reverse complement strand
GTCGTCGGGGCGATGACGGTGTGGCCGACCTGCAGGGCGTTGGTGTCGTAGCCGACGCTTTGCTCGCGGGAGATCTCGTGGATCTGGGCGTCGGGCAGAAACTCGCGAAGCCGGGCGTACTCGCCGTCGGGCAGGGCGTCGGGGCAGACGACCATCAGGTGGTCGTCGCTGCGCTGGTTGCCTTCGTGGGGCGCGCGGTAGACGTTCAAAAAGGTGTTGCCGTGGAACCAGGGATCGGCGTCGAAGCGGATCTGGATGTGGTGCGGGCTGAGAAGATCGGCGACCTCGGCGTAGGCGCCTTTCTCGGTGCGCGCGTCGGGGCCGACGCCGTAGGTGTGCACGATCTTGTCGGGGCCGTCGGCGCGGATGCAGTCGCCCTGGGCTTCCCAGGTCGACTCGATTCGGCGGGTGGCGAAGTCGAGCCTTTCGACGAAGCGCGCTATCCAGTCGGCCTCGGGTCGGCGGTGCGCGGCGGCCATATTGGGCAGCACGAAGCCTGGCCCGCCGGCGTCGGTGCGAAAGAACTCGCCGGCCTCGGCGGTGTAGAGCATCCCGGTCAGGTTCTGGTCGGGATCGGGCGGGCAGACCACGACCTCGCCGCCGGCGGCGACGATGACGTCGGCCAGCTTCGCCCACTCGGCGCGCGCCCGATCGGCGTCTGTGGCCGATGCCTGCCGCGAGCGAAAATTGGCCTTCCCGCGCAGTCCCCAGTCGCGTCTGGGCGGGGACATCAAGAAGATCGGGCGCTCGTTGGCGGGCGTCTTTGGCATCTTTGGCTCGGCCATGGCGAAACTTTTGGGCGGGAGTGTTGTCTATGTCATTGAATAAACAAGGCCGTCGCACACGTTGAACGCCGCGGCAGCCCCGTTGATTATCGAAGCCCATTGGCATAAGTACAAAAGCGGTCGTAGCGGCCCTGAAACCTAGTACGACGATACCAGTACGGTGATATAGCATGGTCGAGGAGTCGAACAACAACGAGCAGCCCGAGGAGTTTGACGCAGACGACTTCGACGAGGAGGTCGATCTGGAGCTGCTCGAGCTGGCCGAAAACAGACGGCAGGGTTCGATCCTGCAGCCGATCTTATTTTTGGCTGTGATCTGGTTTGGCGTCTCCATCATCGGCGACTGGCAGACCCAGCTCGACTATTTCTTTAGCTCCTCGGAGCCGGTCGAGCTGGGCCGGGTCGACGAATTTGCCGTCGAGCGCGCCAAAGACGAGCAGTGGGAGCCGGATATCCCCCACAACCGTTACGTCTCGCTCAAGGGTGTGCCGTCGAGGCGAGCACAGAGCAAACGATCCAAATTCTTCAAGCTCGTCGGCGACCAGGTCTACGTGCAGGTCCCCAAAGAAGACGACGACGGCAAGAGCGATCTGGAGCGCGAATTCTCCGACGAAAAAGGCGAGGTCGACCGCACTTATTTCGAGGGCGCCGGCCGCGCGCTGCACCTGTCGAAGACCACCGGCCGCTATCAGGGGCTGCGCCAATATTATTACGAGCGCTACAGCACCCGGCTATGCGGCACTGATCTTCCCGAGCTCCCCGAGCAATCGGCCGAGCAGGCCGAAGGCGGCGAGCCGGAGTGCATCGAGGGCTACCTCATCGAGGGCGGAGTCACCCCGATGAACCACTGGTGGTACCTCGCGCTGAGTGGGCTCATCGGGGTGTTCGTCTTCCTAAACATCTGGTGGCTGATCCGCTGGGTGCGCAATTTCGTGCGCAACTGACCGCTCAGAAGCTCTCGTATGCAGGCAGCGAACTGCCGGTGGCCGTCGTGGCGCTCACGCCCACGCGGCCCTCGGCGCCGTCGCCGCCCAGGTTGGCGCGGTCGCAGGTCGTCTGCGCGCCCACACCCCCGTCGGCGCCGACCAGATCTGCGCCGAGGTCGGCCGTCGAGCGCGCCTCGATGCGGACAGCGCCGCCGGCGCCGCCGCCACCGCCTCCCATGCCGCAGCCGTCTCCACCGCACGACGCGGAGTTGCTGCCCTCTTCGCCGTCGTCTCCGTGGCTGGTCATCGTACCCGACAGATCGATGGTCGCCGCTCGGATGATGATCGCGCCGCCGCCGTTGCCCCCGCGGCCCGGATACGAGCCATCTTCGTCGGCGCCACCCTCGCCGCCGGCGCCGCCAAATAATGCGCTATCGGTGAAGCTATAGGCGAGATCGTTTCCGCCGGTGCCGCCGGGGATCGGACAGGACTCCGCGCAGTCGCCACAGGTTTCGGTGCTGGTGTCGCCATCGGCGCCGAAGTTGCCGTGGCCGCCGCCACCGCCGCCGCCGTCGTCTTGGCCGGCGCCGCCGCCGCCGCCGCCCGAGCCGTTGTTGACGATGTCGACCCCGCCGAGACCCACCTCGGATTCACCCTGATAGCCGCGCGCGCAGCGGTACGGACACTGGTTGGCGTGGCTCTGGCCGCGGAATCCGGCGCCGTTCATCGTGATGGTGCCGCCGGCCTCGACGACCACGTCGCCCTGGGCGTCGAAGGCGAGGATGCCGCCTTTGGAGCCGTCCCAGGCGGGCGCGGTGAGTTGGCCTCCGTCTTGGACGGTGACGTCCTGGTATTGCTCGAGCACGATCACCTGCGCGGCGTCGTCGCCCGTGGAGCTATAATCGTTGTCTAGGTTGTCGTACATGGTCAACGTATCGCCGCTATTGGAGACCTGGTCGACCACCGCGTGCTCGAAGTGTCCGGCCGAGCCGCTCGCTGACTGGGTCTGGTGCAGCAGGACACGCTGGCCCGGCGAGAAGGTGCCGTCGACGTTGGTCAGGGTGACTTGATCGCTGCCGGCGCTGGCTTCGGCGTTGGCCGAGGTATTGTTGATGGTGGTATTCGAATCCGTCGTCAGGTTGCCGTCCGAGGCCGTGCCGTAGCCCGGCTCGGAGGTGCAGGTCGACGAGCAGCCGTCGCCGTCGAGCGTGTTGCCATCGTCGCACTCCTCGGCGCCGACCACCGAGCCGTCGCCGCAGATCTCGTCGCAGCTCGTGGGCTCGGAGCTGTCGCAGCTCCAGCCGCTCTCGAGCGTGCAATCGGAGGCGCAGCCGTCGCCGTCGTCGGTGTTGCCGTCGTCGCATTCCTCGTCGCCGGCGACGACGCCGTCGCCGCAGGTGCTGTCGCAGGTGCTGGGTTCTCCGGTGCAC
>JBKGZI010000576.1:0-3144 GCA_046545675.1 Persicimonas sp. | reverse complement strand
AAGAGACTACCCGGCTCAGCTCACGCTTGTCCCGGTGGTAGGGCGAGCATGTACTCCCAAACATCCTCTTCACTCAAGCTGGCACGAATTTCACCGGAAACGAATGGTGTCTCGCTGAAGCCGCTCTGGTTGTTGGACGAACCAAATGAGGAACCGGCGCCCTCGACATCGGGACCGCAGCCCGCCGACAGAAGTAGCGAAACAAATGACACGGAAAACAAAAAACGGCGGAGAAGGTCTCCAGTATATGCTGCCTTCCCTATAAAAAACACGCGCCCCCCAAGTGGCTAATCAGAGTAAAACACATCCAAGAGAAGGGGACTCGCGGCTTATAACATCGCGTCAATTGTAGTTCAAACCAATTCTCTAACGAGGTGCTAGTCTCGATTGAACAACTGCATTGATTAGCCCAATGTTGACGCTATTCGTGCGCACTTCCTGCCACGAATCGCCGACGAGAGGTATACGCCAACATCTCTTCATCTCAGAGGACGACGCTCGAGCATGACGTCGTGCAGATTCGACAGGTGGTCGCTGAGCTTAGGGAGAGCGGATGCTCGCTAAGGTCTCGCGGCCGGCCTAAAAACTCTCGCTCCAACCCACCCGCACGCCGACGGTTGCCGACCAAGACGGCGAGGCGACTGCTTCGGGCTGGCCCGGCAGATCGCTCAACTCGAAGTGAAGCGGCACGCTCACCGGTTGGTCGTTGACGGACACCACCACGACTTCGGCGCGTATATCGGCGCCGCATTTGGTGCGCCACAGCAATCGCTCGTCGGTCGTCACGCGCGCGGCGGCCGCGCATCGGCCGCGCAGATCGATCGCGTAGAGGCCGTCGTGGCTCTCGATGGCGTAGAGCACCTGCAGGCCGCTCATCGGTGCGAGCTCGTGGACGAAGCCGTCTGTGCCTCGCCGGGCGGTATACGAGCCGGCGGGACCGATACCCAGTCGATGGCGGTAATTCGGGTCCCTGATGAAATCCATCAGAACGGCGGCCTCGGCGATGTCGATGCGATCGAGTCGCCAGTCGCTGCCCTCCTGGTCGAGCTCGAAGCCGCCGAGCTCGTAGTCGACGCCGATATCGAAGGGTGCGGGCAGCTTGATGTCCTGCTCCATCGGGATAACGATAAACGAGCTGGCGTCGTGGCGCAGGTAATCGGCGCGCAGCACGGTGGGCTCGAGCCGGCCGCGCCCGGCGCTCCAGCTATAGTCGACCTCCAAGAACGTGTGGCGAAAGCGCCACCAGATATTCTCCTCGTCGAAGTCCAGGCCGAGCGTATTCCTCAAGCTGAACTCGACATGCTGGCCCAGGTGTCCGGGCGACGCGACGCTCGCCTGGGCGCCGTAGCCGAGCACCACGCGATCGTAGCGAGGAAAGGCGATGCGGTAGACGCGCCCGTGCTCGTCGACCGTCCAGGCCGGGTCGTTGAGCGCCTGGGCGAGGCGTTGGCGCTCGCTGCCCTCCGGGCCCGCAGGCTCAGTGTCTTGCGCCGCGGCCGACTGGCCAAGAAGACAGGACACCATCGCCAATGCGAGGGATGCGATAGAGATTCGGGAATCCATGACTACTGGCCCCCATAAGCGGGCCGCGTCGGCACGAAGAAGCTGACCCGACCGCCGACCAACGCCTCGAAGGAGGTCAGCCCCTCCTCGGCGAGCGGGCCGCTGCGATATTCGACGCCGGTGCGGGCGAAGAGGGTGATCGGCTGGTCATTGATGCTGACGACGACCCGCTCGACGTCGAGCTGGGCGTGGGCCAGCTCGCGCTCGCCGCCGTCGACATCCCACAGCTTGCGCAAGGCGCCGTCGAAGCGAAGCTGGGTCAGCCCCCGCTCGTCGATGAGCCAGGCGCCCTCGACGCCGACCTCCGGATACCCGTAGGTCGTGGCGGACTCCTCGCCGTCCACGGCCGCCAAACCACCGCCGATGCCCGCGCGAACGAGCACGTAATCCTCGAGCCCCTCATCGTGGTGTTGCAGCACTTCCCAGTTGATATGAGCCTGCCCCACGTCCAATAAGAGCTCGTGGGTGCCGGCGATCTCCTCGTAACTGAGCCGGCCCAAGCGCGCCCCCGGCCCCAGATTGAGCCAGATATCGTAGCGGTCGGGCTCGGGGGTCACGAATTCGACGATCCGAAGGGCCGGCTCGTCGCTCACACGCCCGCGGTCATAGCCGTAAAGAAGTCCGGTGGCTTCGAGCGGGTCGAGGTGGACTTGGCCGCGCAAAAATTGGTGGCGGTGCCGCTTGCGCTCGTCCGGGTCGTACAGCTCGATGACCCCGCCGATCTCCGCGCTGAGCCGATGCTCTCCGGCGTGATCACCCGATAGGCTCATCTGATCGTAGATGCCCAGGATCACCCGACGGCGTAGATCGAAGTGGGTCTGGTAGATGCGGCCCTGCTCGTCTCGCTTATAACCGTAGCGCGTCGCGAACGCCGGTACCATCTCGTAGCCGTCTTCCCGGAGCTTTTGGAGATCCCCGGGCTCGCTCGGCCTACACCGCTCCATCATCCTCTCTCGAGCCGCTATGCGGGCGGCGGGGATGTCCGCGTGCGAACGGGCGATCAGGCAGCGCTGCTCTTGGTGGTCGCACTGCAGCCGGATCCACTCGCCACCCTCATCCTCCATGCAGAAGATGGGCTTGTCGGGGTCGAAGTGCTCCCTGGGCTGCGCGTCTTCCTGAACATCGGAACTCTGTTGTCCATCAGTGGAGGAAGGCTCCTCCACCGTCGGCTGCTGGGCGTGGGCCTTGCCTGCCCACAATCCGAGCAACATCAGACTTAGATTCGATAGGCGTAATCTCCACTTCATCGCATCCTCCGCGGGGTTAATGAACATTCAGTGTCCCGAGGCAGCGGCCGCATTTAAGCTCGGCATCGCCGCGTCAGCGGAGGTAAGTTGCAACCCTGGTGCCAGAGGTGACTGACGAGTCATCTTTGGCGTGGCTGGTAATGGAAGATCGCTGAGGCCCCCTCCGCCTCGCAAAATACGCTCGGCACCTCCCCAGAATCTGGGGAGGGGTGGCAAGTCGGAACATCATTGGCGTAACTACACTGAGCGGCTCGACACCAAAGCTGTTTTCGTGACAAGCCCCGCCCTAGCCGCTTACAATGGCTGCGACCATCACGCCTCCACCCCACGAGTG
>JBKGZI010000575.1:0-3144 GCA_046545675.1 Persicimonas sp. | reverse complement strand
CGACACGGTCGTCGTCCTCCATGTCGAATTGCGGCGGCTTGGGACGGTGGAGCTGTCGCCTGGATATCGTCGCCCATGCCCGGCACGGTCACCACGATATTGGTGTCGGCGATGCGAGCCACGTCGACCTCGTCTTGGCCCACGCCGACGGTCTCGATGATGATGATGTCGAAGCCCATCGCGTCGAGGATCTGCACCATCGCCGGGGTCGAGCGCGACAGGCCGCCCAGGTTGCCGCGCGTGGCCACCGAGCGGATGAAGACGCCTTCGTCGAGGGCGTGCTGCTGCATGCGGACCCGGTCGCCGAGGATGGCCCCGCCCGAAAAAGGGCTGGTCGGGTCGACCGCGACCACGCCCACGCTCAAGTCGCGCTCGCGGCAGGTGGCGATGAATTGATTGACCAGCGTGGACTTTCCCGAGCCCGGATTGCCGGTAAAGCCGACGATATAGGCGCTGCCTGTGTGCGCAAAGAGCGCGTCGAGCTCGGCGCGAGCCTCCGGCTGCTGGTCGTCGACCAGGCGCATCAGCCGACCGGCGGAGCGCACATCCCCGGCGAGTATCTGTTCAGACAGCGTTTCACTCATAACGGCGGGCGCACTCTTGCTCGAGGTAGGCGACCACGTCGGTGGTCGCGGTGCCGGGGGTGAAGATCTCGCGCACACCCTTGTCCTTGAGCTCGGCGATGTCCTCGTCGGGGATGATGCCGCCGCCAAAGACGAAGATATCGCCGGCGTCTTTCTCCTCGAGCAGCTCGACCACCCGCGGCATCAGAGTGTTATGAGCCCCCGACAAGATCGACAGACCGATGGCGTCGACATCCTCTTGCAGCGCGGTCGCCACGAGCATCTCGGGGGTCTGGTGCAAGCCGCTGTAGATGACCTCGAAGCCGGCGTCTCGCAAGGCGCGCGCGATGACCTTGGCGCCGCGGTCGTGGCCGTCGAGGCCGGGTTTTCCGATCAGGACTCGGTAGGTGCGTTGGTTGTCTGTAGCAGGGCTCATAGGTGCGGTTCTCCCGGCGTTAAACGCCGTTTTGGGAGAGGTCCCGCGAGATGACGACTCGCTGGATCTCGTTGGTGCCCTCGTAGATGCGCGTGACACGGCAGTCGCGCAGCAGTCGCTCGACGGCGTACTCCTTGGTATAGCCGTAGCCGCCGAAGATCTGGACCGCCTCATCGCAGGCGCGCCAGGCGGCCTCGGTCGCGTAGAGTTTGGCCATCGAGGCCTGGCGGGTAAATCGCTGCTCGCCGCGCTCCTTCATCCAGGCGGCTCGCAGGCATAAAAGCTTGGCGGCGTCGAGCTCGGTGGCCATATCGGCGAGCTTGAATTGGATGCCCTGGAAGCGAATGATCGGCCGGTCGAATTGCTCGCGCTCCTGGGCGTAGTCCAGCGCCAGGCTCAGCGCCTCGCGGCCGAGGCCGAGCGCCAGGCTGCCCACGCCGATGCGGCCGCCGTCGAGGGCGACCATCGCGATCTTGAATCCCTCGCCGAGCTCGCCTAGCAGGGCGTCTTCGGGGAGGCGCACGTCCTCGAAGGTCAGCGAGACGGTATTCGAGCCGCGCTGGCCCATCTTCTCCTCGGGCTTGCCCACGCTGATGCCGTCGGTGGCCGGGTCGACCAAAAAGGTCGAGATTCGATCCGAGCCGTCGGGCATCTCGGTGCGCGCCCAGACCACGAAGACACCGGCAAATTCGCCGGAGGTGATCCATGCCTTCGATCCGTCGATCGTCCAACCGTCGTCGGTGCGCTTGGCGCGGGTTCGCATCGCGCTCGGGTCGGAGCCCGCGCCGGGCTCGCTCAGACAAAACGAGCCGCTGGAGAACTCACCCGAGGTCAGCTTCGGGATATAGCGCTCCTTTTGCGCGTCGGTCCCGAACGCCTCGATGACCTCGCCGACCATATTATTGACAGCCATGGTCACCCCGACCGACGCATCGGCCCGCGCAATCTCGGTGATCGCCAGGCTATAGGCGACCACGCCGGCCTCCGAGCCGCCGTATTCGGCGCCGATATTGACGCCCATCAGGCCGAGTTCGGCCATCTTCGCGAGCTCGTCGTGCGGAAACGCCTCGCTGTGGTCGCGCTCCTGTGCGCTCGGGCGAAGCTCGCTATCGGCAAAACGACGCGCGGTATCCCGCACCATCGTCTGCATATCGTTTAGTTCGAATTCCATGCTACTTGCCCTCGAAGTTGGCGTCTCGTTTCTCCACGAAGGCGTCCATGCCTTCCTTGCGATCCTGCGTCAAAAAGAGCTCGGCGAACGCGTCACGCTCCAGCGCGTTGCCTTCAGCGAGCGACAGGTCGCTGCCCTCGCGCATCAGTCGTTTGGCGGTCCTCACCGCCACCGGGCCGTTCGACGCGATGGTCGCCGCGACTTCGAAGACACTATCAATGAACCCATCGGCGGCAAAGACATCGCAGACCAGGCCCATCTCGAGCGCCTCGTCGGCCTTGACGTGACGGCCGGTGTAGACCAGCTCGCGCGCCTTATGCCAGCCGATGGTCCGGCCGAGCCGCTGCGTGCCCCCAAAGCCGGGGATGATGCCCAGGCCGACCTCGGGCAGGCCCAGTCGGGCCTTGTCCGAGGCATAAATCAGGTCACACGCCAGCGCGAGCTCCAGCCCGCCGCCCAGCGCAAAGCCGTTGACCGCGGCAATGACCGGGTAGGGCAGGGCGCTGAGCGCGTCCATCGCCTCGTGGCCCTTATTGCCGAATTCGGTCGCCTCGGCGGCGTCGAATTCGCTCATCGCCTTGATGTCGGCACCGGCCACAAAGGCGCGGCCCTTACCGGTCACCACCAGCACGCGAATATCGTCGCGCTCGGCCAACTCCTCGACGGCCTGCGCCAACTCATCGACGACCTTTGGCGCCAGCGCGTTGAGCTGCTTGGGCCGGTTCATGGTCAGCGTGGCGATGTGGTCGGGGCGAAAGTCGAGCTCGAGTGTGTCGTAGGCCATGGGTTTCTCCGATTAGTAAATGTTGTTCAAACGACGTTCGAATGAGTCGACGAGTTCCGATGCACCTGAGTAGATCCAAGAGCGACCGAAGGGAGCTCCGCGCCCTGTTGTTTTAGGGCGCAAGTTGCGGCGCTCCCTTCGGTCGCTTCGGATCAGCTCAATACTCGTAGAAGCCGCGCCCGCTCTTGCG
>JBKGZI010000574.1:0-3152 GCA_046545675.1 Persicimonas sp. | reverse complement strand
TCGCCGTAGCCGCCCGTGCCGATGCGATCGCCGAGGGTGTAGCGGCCGCCGATGCGGCGGGTGGTTTTGTTTGGTGGTTGGTTCATATCGATTTTCGACCTATTAACCCCAGGCTCCTTTCGGTCTCCTGGGGCTACAAAGACCCGCTTGAAAAGCAGCGGGTGGCGCTTCGCCTATCGGCTACGCTTATCGTTCGAAGCCGCAAATTTCGGCCAATTCGTGAGTCGCAAGCCCTCAACGCCACTTCGTAAACCAATCCTTCAACCCCTCAAAACGCTCCAACACATCCATCAATTGGTCACCGTACTCGTCGATCAACTTGAGCATGATATCGGCATCATCGCCCCCGCCGATATTGCCGATATCGGGCTCGGCGGCGTTTTTGCCGTACATCTCCTCCATGACCTTGCGTACGCTCATCTTGACGGCGCTGCTGACCGGGATTTTGGCCATCATGCCGTACATGGCCGCGTCGCCCTCGCTGGCGAGCTCGGGGTGTTGGCGGACGTGGTCGACGGCGGCGGTGAGGTCGGCGATGAAGTCGTCGATGACCGGGGCGTTGTGGCCGTTGACGGTGCAGTGCAGGCTGGCGGGTTTGTGTTGGCGGTCGAGCGCCCAGCCCTTGTCCTGCATCTGGTCGGCGACGGCGTAGATGTCGACGTCGTCGTCGGCCGCCGCGAAGGTCACGATGGTGGCGTGCTCGCTGCCCAAGATCTTCAGGCCGTCGATGGCGCGCACGTCGGCCTTGAGGCGGTGGGCGGCGTCCATGGCCGCCTTGGCCAGCTCCATATAGCCGTCCTCGCCCAGTGACTTCATGGCCGCCCAGGCCGCGGCGATGCCGCCGCCGGGGCGCGTGCCGGCCATGGTCGGCGAGGCGTAGATGCCGCCGGGGAATTCGGTGTCGACGAAGAATTGGTGGCGCAGGTAGCTCATATCCCGGTACAGCACCGTCGAGGCGCCCTTGGCCGCGTAGCCGTATTTGTGGCAATCGGCCGACATCGAGGTCACCCCGGGCAGGCGGAAGTCGAAGACCGGCAGGTCGTAGCCGAGCTTTTCGATCCACGGCAAGATGAACCCGCCAAAACAAGCGTCGACATGGAAGGGCACGCCGCGCTCGAGGGCGATCTCGGAGATCTCGGGGATGGGGTCGACCATGCCGTGGGGATATTGCGGGGCGCTGGCGGCGATGAGCATGGTGCGCGGGCCGACGGCCTTCTCGAGGGCGTCGACGTCCACGCGGAAGTCGTCGCCGACGGGTACGTAGCGCATCTTGGCGCCAAAATAATGCGCGGCTTTCGCGAAGGCCGGGTGGATGGTCTGCGGGGCGACGATCTCGGGGCGCAGCGGCCATTTTTTGAGCCAGCTCGCCCGCTCGCGCGCCGCCTTGACGGCCATCAGGATCGACTCGGTGCCCCCGGAGGTCATCGTGCCGACGACGTCCTCGTCGCCGTTGAGCATCGTGGCGGTCATGCGCACGACCTCGGCCTCCATGCGCTTGAGGCTCTTGAAGGCCATCGGGTTGAGGCCGTTTTCGCTAAAAAACAGCTCGTAGGCCGACTTGAGCAGGTCGTAATGCTCCTCGCCGGCGTAATAGACCAGGCTCCAGGTGCGCCCAGCCTTCCAGTCGGCGTCACCTTCGCGAAAGCCGCGCATCGTATCGAGCAGCTCGTCTTTGGCGATGCCCTCGGCGGGGATGGTGCCCGGCGAGATGTCGGCCGTGGCGGGGTCGGACTTCGAGTCGGCGCTCTTCGACGGGGCGGTCTTCGACTTGGTGGCGGATTCAGTCATGCCGAGTCTCCAAAAAGTGTGCTTGGCGTGGGCGCATAGAATGAAGTGTGCGACGCGGGTTTGCAACTGACCGCTCGGTAAAAAGTGTTTTCATCAGGCGTTGGTTGGCGATTAACTCCCTCTCCACCCGTAGCGACAGCGAAGGGAGGGAGAGGATCAAGGAGAGGCCCCTCCTTGTTCCTCCCCTTCTCTACGCTGCGCTCCGAGCGGGGAGGGGAGGCTGCCGGCCAACCGACGGAGGATGAGCGTATCCCTAGGTAAAACCTCATTCTCTCGGCTTAGAAGTCTCGCTGGTCGCGACGCCCACTGTGGGCTAGACTTGCCGCATACACCAACCTATTTGCCACATTTTAGCGCTTGTTATTATTTTTTTATTGCCCCGAGAGGTTGATGATGGTCGCTGTCCATTCACACACGCGCGTTGCCGGGCTCCTCGGGGGCCTATCGCTGCTCTGTGTGCTGCTACTTCCCGCCCTCGCCTCGGCCGCCGATCAGCCCGACGACGCCGAAGAGGCCGCCGAGGCGGTCGAGACGCCCGCGGGCAACCAATGGCATCTCTATTCGTCCTTCGGGCTGCGCGCCATTCCGATCGGCACCGCGCTCAATATCGACGCCGGCTACCGCTTCGCGCTCTCGGACTCGGACTCATTGCTCTTCAAGGACACCTATGTCGAGGCCGGCGCGACCGTCGACACATCCCCGTCGTATGCCTCGGGCGGCGGCTATATCGAGGCGCTGCCGCTGGCCGTGTTGAAGCTGCGTGTCCAGGCTCAGACGACCAGCTACTTCGGCGCCTTCGGCTATCTCTATCTGCCCGACGACCCGGAGAACCCGGACTGGGAGCTCGACTCGTTGGGCGGCGCAGTCGGCGAGGGCACCTCCGCGACGGGCTATCAGATCACGGGTGAGGCGACGCTGCAGGCCAAAGTGGGCAATATCGTCGCGCAGGTGCCGGCCACCTACACACACCTCGACGTCGACGTCGGCCAGAATTATTACGACGCGACCCTCGATATGCTGCTCGAGCCCACCGACCAATTCTGGACGGTCAGGCCCCTGCTGGGCTACGTCTTCGTCATGGAAGAGTCGGACTCCTGGGTGCTCGCCGGCGCGCGCTGGGAGCACGCCGCGAGCATCCAAAGCGACCTGTCGCGCGATATGCCCGGTGCGCTGGCCGTGTGGAAGCTGCCCGGCGACCTGGCCGGCGGCGAGATGAAGCTGGTGGGCATCGGCGGCTATTGGCTCAATCACCCCAACCGCAGCGGGACCGGCTATGTGGCGAGCCAATTCTCGGTCGAGTGGCTTTATTAACCGATAGGGGTAGGGACACCCGATTCAACGGGCGCCCCTCCCTCCGAACCGTA
>JBKGZI010000573.1:0-3161 GCA_046545675.1 Persicimonas sp. | reverse complement strand
ACGAGCACCGCTATGCGATCGTACGTGACGACTGGGAAGAGTTGTACGATCCGACCGATGTAATCGAAGGTTGAGGCGCAGTCATAGGGTGCCAATTTCAGGTCTTCTCACTTTTCACAAGAACTGCTTTTCAGACTCCGGCGCACGGTCAAGAGGCATAAGAAAGAGTGGTCTCACCGCTTGCGGCACCCGCATTCTTCTGCTAGCGCTGATAAGCAGATGTCGGCAATGGTGCCGATGCGACAAGAGATAGAGAAGCGCCATGAACGCTCAGTTCACCACAACCCGCACCACCACGACCACCACCCGCACCGGCGGGGCTGGTGAGGTGCGCATGCGGTAAACTGACCGACAGCGAAACGCACGAACTCACGCCCTGCCCGGTTTCCCGGACGGGGCGTTTCGCGTTTCTTGGCGGCTCCTCCGGTTGACCGGTTTTTTCTCGGAGGAGAGATAATGTTAGACGCAAACGACCACAGACAAATCGCGCAGCGCATGGGGCTGCTTCACTTCCAGGATGAGGCCCCCGGCATGGTCTTCTGGCACCCGGCAGGCTTCGAGTTGTACCGCCAGCTCGAGGAGGCCGCCAGGCGCCGAATGCGCGCCGACGGCTACCGGGAAGTGCGCTCGCCGCAGCTTCTTCGCCATCCCATATGGGAGGCGAGCGGCCACCTCGATCACTTCATCGACAATATGTTCGTCGTCGAGGAGCAGGGCCGCGATGCCGCCCTCAAGCCGGTAAGCTGCCCGGGGCATGTGCAGATTGCCCGGCATATGCTGGAGTCCTACCGCGACCTGCCGATTCGCCTCGGCGAGTTTGGGCTCGTCCACCGCAACGAGCGAAGCGGCTCTCTGCACGGGTTCTTTAGGCTTCGACAGTTCACTCAGGACGACGGCCACATCTTCTGCGACCCCGACGCGGTGGTCGACGAGGTCGCGCGTTTTTGCGCAGGGCTCGCCGACTTCTACCGCGCCTTCGGCCTCGACGAATATGAGGTGGCGCTCTCGCTTCGCCCCGAGGACCGATTCGGCGACGACGCCCGGTGGGACCGCGCCGAACGGGCGCTGGCCAAAGGCCTTCGCCGCGCGGGTGTGGCGTTCGAGGAGCATCCGGGAGAAGGCGCATTTTACGGGCCGAAGATCGAATTCTTGCTGCCCGACCACGCCGGGCGCATGTGGCAATGCGGCACCATCCAGCTCGATTTCTTTATGCCCGAGCGCTTCGATCTATCGTACGCCGACGCCAACGACGAGCCGCAAAGGCCAGCGATGCTCCACCGGGCACTATACGGAAGCCTCGAGCGCTTCATGGGTCTTTTGCTCGAGCACCACGAGGGCCGTCTACCCACTTGGCTCGCCCCGGTGCAGGCGCGGGTGCTCCCGATCGCCGACGAGCATCTTGGCTATGCACGCGAGATTGCAGAGGCGATCGAAGCCAGGGGGGGACGCGTCGAGCTGAGCCCCGCCGACGAGAGCGTCGGCCGACGCATCGCCCAAGCACATGAGCTCGGCGTGCCCTATATGTTCATCGTGGGCGACCGCGAGGTCGAGGACCGCTCAGTGAGTCTCCGAAGCCGCGACGGCCAGCGCAGCTTGCCGCTCAGACAGGCAGTGGACGAACTTGCGCACGCCGTCGAGCCACTGGTGTGATGCAGGATGTCTCCGACATCCACCCGGGGCGTCGCCGCGATAGATGTGCGATGTCCCGGGCTTTTCGCGTTATCGCGGGTCCTCCGACGGCACAGTCTGGCGCACAGACTTTTGGAGGAACCATGATTCAACTATCGTTCAAAGTTGGAAATCGAAGCTCGGTGTGGGTGAGAAAAGATGGCGGCTGGAAGCTTCGGTTTCATCAGGGGACAGCAGTTCGACGCTAAGAACCTGACTCGCTTCTCCAGACACGACAACGTCCGCAAACTCCTTGGGCCCGTGCAACTCGAAGTAACGCTCCTCCGCGGGCATCCAGTAGTCGAGCCACTTTGCACCAGCGCCCTCCCCGTCTCGGTCGACGCCGCGCTGGAGCCGCAAGTTGAGCGTTTGAATCGTTGGCACGCATTTGCGCCGGTGCTATAAAGCCCCGACTCGCAACGACCACGAAAAGTGAGGACGAAGTACCGTGAAGGCGTATCCCATCGTCGTAGTCATGCTCGCAGTGACGCTCATCTCGCAGGGCGAATCGCTGGCTAAAGAACCGCCACCGATCGAGCGCCAGTCTCGGTTCTCCGGGCGGGCCGGTTGGATGGTGCTCCACCACGACCTGAGCAACTCGTTGTGTTGCGGGTCGATGGAGAGCTTGCAGATGCACGGCCCCACCGCGGGCCTTCGAGCGTCGTACCGCTTTCACAGCAACCTGGACTTGTCGTTCCATTTCGCGGCCGCTTTGGGCCTCACCGCAGACGACGATACCTTTCCGAAGGTGAGTAAGCTGCGCTTCTACGAGGTCGGCGGGACGCTCGACGTGTTGCTTGCGCGCGAAGCCTTCGAATTTTCGCTCGGATTCGGGGGCACCGCTTGGCTCGTGGAGGGCGAGGTCTCCCACGGCACCGACGTCGAGACGCTCCACGAGACTGGCCCGGCGGCGACTGCCATCGTGGCGGGGCGTATGCCGTTCGGCGAGCGACTGTGGCTTGGGGCGGAAGTGACGGCGTCGAGCAATTTCAGCACGTCGAGCGCGGGTTTGGTCTTCACTACCACGCTTCACTTCTGATCTTTTCGAGCTTCATCCTTTCCTCTGGAGCATAGCGTCGCCGTCGTCCTCTCCGAGTCTCGTCGTCTCCAAGTCGTTGATGATCACCCAGTTGTAGGAGGCGTCGATGGGGCGATGCCGCCCGTATATTTGAAACCTCGACAACCGAAGACAGGACCAGCCCCGTCACCCCGAGGATGCCCAGGACGTTGAAGATATTCGAGCCGATGATATTGGTCACCGCGATGTCGTCGCGGCCGCGTTTGGCGGCCACCAGCGATGTGACGAGCTCGGGCGTGCTGGTTCCCCCGGCGACGATCGTCAGCCCGACGACCGTGTCCGAGATCCCCAGGACGCTGACCACGCCGGCCACTTCCGGCGCTCGACCGTGCGTTGCCACGCGCCGGGGATCGTGGTTAGCTAGTTCCCGTCCGGAAACCCCTAAGACGGGATAAAGACTCAAGAAATTAAAAAT
>JBKGZI010000572.1:0-3167 GCA_046545675.1 Persicimonas sp. | reverse complement strand
CTGCCAGACCTTCTCGAAGTAGGCCAGCAATTCGCGAGGGTGGTAATGCGGGCCGAGCGAGCCGACATAAATCAAAAGCGGCGCCTCATCCGACACACCCAGTGAATCGCGAATCGCCCGACGATCATCCTCAGTTCCCGGGTGAAACTCCTCGATATCCTTGGCATTCGGGATTGGATGGATGATGTCCGGGTCGATCGGGTCACCGACGCGGTCGATTAATATCTGCTTCGCCCGATGCGTACGCGTCATGATCGAGTCAGCGCGCCGACAAATCTGCGCCTCGACATCGCGAAATAGCCGGTACATCAAGCCCTGCGGGTTCCACCCACCGAACTCGATGCGCTCGTCGGCCATGAAGCCATCGGCGTCGTAAAAAATCTTGACGCCCGGGAGCATCTTCTCGGCCAAAAGCGTCATCGCCGATGGAATCGCCGCCCGCGGAAACAGCACGTCGATGTCATGCTTCTTGACCAGGCTCACCAAGTCCATCGCCCCTTTGGCGATCATCGCCGCCGTCGCCGGCGCAAGTGGCTTTCGCAGCACCTTCCGGACATCATAGCCGATGTCCATGCGCGCCGCCGTCCGGGCGACCGAATCGGTGATCGTCGGATCTCCCCAGGTGAACTGCACCAAACGGATCGACAGGTCGTCATGCTGCACCCGCTCGTAGATCGGCAGGAACAGCGACTCCATATAATTTTGGGCGGGTCCGTCCCAGGAAATGAACAGCGCGTTCATGGGCTAATCTCGGTGCAAATGCTTGGTCACTAACTCGTCGTACATAGTCTCGACGTCTTTCGCGTAGCGCTGTGCGCTGTATTTTGCTCGAGCGCGGGTACGTCCAGCCTCACCCATGCGCTGTCTCAACTCGGGATATTTGTAGAGGCGCTTGAGCGCGTCCGCCGCCTGTTTCGGATCGAACGGCTCGACGAGGATCCCCGTTTCGTCTTCCACGACGATGAACTTCATGCCGCCGACGCGTGTAACCACGACGGGTAAGCCGCAGAACATGGCATCGGCGACGACGAGACCGAAAGATTCATCTGCTGAGAGCAGTGAGAAAACATCCATCATTCCGTACATCGACTCGAGATCATTGCGATATCCCGTGAAGATCACCTCGCCTTCGAGGCCACAGCGGCTCACGTGGTCCTTCAAAAGCTTCATGCTCGCTTCGCCGCCACTGCCGACCATCAATAACCGAACCTCCGGAATCGTCGCCTTCAGCAAACGCACCGCTTCGATCAGGTCAGTGTAACGTTTTTGAGTGTTGTACATTCGGCCGACGCTTCCGACGACGAACGCCTCGGGCGGAATCCCCCACTCTCGCCTCAGGCGCAACTTCTCCGATGTAGAGATAGGCTCGAGAGGTTCGACACCGTTGTCGATCTGATAGACACGATTTGAAGGAAGACGTAACTTGTCCTCGAGATACTCGCCAATTGGGCGTGAGACCCCTACTGATGCGCTCGCGAGACGCATCAATCCGGCCAATAGCAGGTTTCCACGCCACGACCGAATTGAGGGATCGCCGGTCTCTTCCCCTATGATAATGGGAACTCCCGCCAGGCGGCCGGCGAGCGTCGCCATTGAAACTCCCTCATACACAGCCCCATGCACGATATCGGGTTGCCAGCGCACGATCTCCCGGCGAATCTTTGAAATCGCGGCGTAATCAGTGACGCTCCAGCGCCTTGGCGTAGCCACCTCGGTAACCTCAACCCCTAGCTCGGCAAACTTATCCACGAACCAAGGCTTACTCGACAAGCAAATCAGTCGCTGTTCAAAGCGACTCGCGTCGAGGTGCCGGGCCAAATAAACGCGTCGATGCTCGACGCCGCCGCCCTCGATCCAGGGGAGCACGTGGAGTACGCGAATGGGAGTTTCGTTATCCATCTCTACTGCCAACTGCTCGGAAGCTCTCGAATGATCAACCCTCAACTCCACAGCCGCTGCGGGGCGTTCGCCTCTGCGGCGCGTCGTTGCGTCGAGCCCGTGGATACCGCGAGACAACGCCAAATTCAATCTTGGCCGGAACGGAGCAGAGCACGCCTCGCAGACATGCTCCGTTATAGTTGGTGATGTCTAGGATGAAGCGAGTTTTGGAAACGCCAGCTTCTTAACTCCCTCGGCGAGGTCTCCCAGGGAGGGGCTTCGGTGAGGTGTCGCCCGATATCGTGATTCGTAGAGCGATTCCAGCGTGCGGGTATAAACCGTCGGGGAAAAATAGTCCTCGACGACTCTCCGTGCGCGCTCACCAATCTCCGCGCGCTCCTCAGCGTCCAATTCGGCCAGCGAGAGGATGGCGTCAGCCCACCCCTGAGTGTCGTCGGGCTCGAGGAGCAGCGAGTCATCGAGCTTGCCGACGACCTCCGGATTACCACCCACCCGCGAGACCAGCGGCGGGCGACGCATCGCGAGCGCCTCGACCAGCGAAATACTCAGGCCCTCGGAGAAAGACGGCAGCACGAAGCAATCTGCGCTGGCGAGGAGCTCGCGCACGTCGTCGCGAAACCCCAGCAGCTCGACATGCTCGCCCAGCTCGAGCTCCTCGACGAGCGCCTCCAGGTCGCCTCGCAGCGGACCGTCCCCCGCGAGCTTCAATTCGACCTGGGGGTTGGCATCGACGACGCGGCGAAACGCTCGCAGGAACCCCTTGTGATTCTTGACCGGAACCAGCCGCCCGACGGCGAGAACCCGAAATCGATCAGTGGGCGGCAGCGAAGGCTCGATCCCCTCTTCCAGAAATGCAGGGCGTACACAGTTGTAGACGCGACGGACCCGGTCGGCCGGCGCATTCTCTCTTTCGATCAGGTAATCGCAGGTCGCCTGGGAGACGCCGACGACCGCCTGCGTCGTCGCGTAGATGGCGCCCATGATCCGGTGAGCCAACTCACTGCGCGTCGGCACGCCGACCTCTTCGACGATACGCGCCGGGACGCCTGCCAGCGCCCCTGCGATCGCGCCATGGAAGTTGGCCTCGGCAATGCTCGAGTGCAAAATATCGGGCTGGAGGTCGCTGAGAAAGCGGTATAGCGCCACGGTCGCGCGCGGATTCCGAATCGCAGGATCGACGCCCAATATATGCACGTCGACTCCCAGCTTCTCGACCTCCCTCGCAATATAACCCTCGCCCCAGAACGTGCAGACGGACAGGTCGAAGC
>JBKGZI010000571.1:0-3175 GCA_046545675.1 Persicimonas sp. | reverse complement strand
CTCGAGGTCGTCTGTATCCAGTGGAAGCTCGGGCTCTAGGACCGGGGCGGGTTCAGCTCCGAGGTCGTGCGCGAGTTTCTCGATGAAATCGTGAATTTGCTCGGCAGCCTCGTCGGCCGGGATATTCCTGACCACCAGCTCCCGCGCCAAGACGTCTCGCAGCAGTAAGAGCACCGCTTGTCGGACTCCAGCCGGTTGGATCGCCTCCAGGGCGTCGATACCCCCGGTCGACTCGTCGATGAGCTGGACAAACGCTGCGAACAAAAAGCCGTTGACGTACTCCATCACTGCTTGTGGCTCGACCTTCCCTGCCAGCTCACTGCCTATGAGGGCTGGAATAAACGCCTGCACGACCTCGGCGATGGGCTCTCCAACACGTTCTCGGCCGAGCGCGGCGCGTTCGCTGTCGCTCATGGTCTTTCCTCTCTCAAAATGAATCGTGTTTGTTCCATCACCCGCGCTGCAGCGCTTCGTCCGACACCGTCGTGGTCACAGCCCTGATGGCATCGAACATCTGTGCGGGACCAGTAAATACCGGCGAGTCGAACGGCTGAAACGCCTCCTCGGGCAGATAGACCGACGGGTCGAACTCGTAGATCGTCGGGTCATCGGAGTCGCGTCGGATTACCAGCAGGCGGTGGGTCTCCCAGCCGACCGGCAGTGCCCCGGCCTCGTCGATAAGCTTTTTGCGCATCGACTTTAGGTGCACCACCGGCGGCGAGAGCACGTAAGACTCCCCGCGAAGCTTTCGGTGTGAAAACTCGATGCGCGCTTGATTCGGGTGGGTGCCGGCGACGACCGGCAGGGCCAGGGCCTTGCGAAGGCGGCGATACCACGTTGGAAATTGCGCCTGGTTCGACACCTCCCAGTAGTCGATCAGCGCGTCGTCTTCGCAGACAAACTCCGCTTCGGCAAACGCGTCCACAAGCGAGGAGAGACTCTCGGCGAGCGCCTCGTCGAGCTCGCAGCCGGCCAGGTGCTCACGCGCGTCGTCGGCCGTCATTGTCGTGCGGTGCTCGGACAGGTCGAACGCCGGGGCGACCGGCGGGGGCTCGTCGCCCAACTCGGCGATCGGTCCGTCGATCTGGCTTGCCGGCACGACCTTATCGATCGCGTCGACGAGTGCTGCGATGTCCTCGAAGGCGACCACTTCGAAGGGATCGAACTCCCAGGAGAGCGCCCGGTCGAGGTCGGCGAGATACACCTGCCGGTCGTCCGGGTCGCCCAGCCGGATACCCAGCGCCAGGTCGGCGTCTTTGCCGGCGTAGGCGATGGGGAAAAACGCCCACCGGTCGGTGAGTGCTTTTTTGGCCGGAATGCTCTGACGCCCACCGGCCGAAGCGCCACCGGCGCCCCGTCGAGCGCCTCGGGCAGGTCTTGTGCGGCGAGCATCACGAGCGCGTCCTCGTCGTCTTCAAGAAGGTACGATAGCGCCGACTTCTGCGCGCGGTACCACGCCGGAATCTGGGGGCGTCCGCCCTCGGGCTTGGGGTAGGGCTGCCAGTAGTAGAGCTGGCCCTGCATGTGGTCGAAGACCGCCTCGCCTTCGCGCACGAACGCGACCCCGTCGAGCCGGTCGACCACGCCCCGAAGCGCCTCTTCGAGCCGGTCGTCGAGCTCAGCCTCCGCGATCCAGCCGCGCGCGGCCTCCGCGTCACCCGTTTCGGTGTGCTCGGCGCGCCGGTAGGGTTTGTCGCGGCGTCGGTCGGCGATCTCTTCAATGTCGGCGCCCTCACGCGCGAGCTCCGCTTCGAGCTCCTCGGGTTCGATGCGCACCTCAAACGACGTTTTGAGTCGGCAGCACAGCTCGGGTACGATCAGTCGGTAATGCGTCTCCTTGCCAAAACATGCGCGATGGCCCTCTTCCCACATTCGGCGCTGGAGTTTCCAAGTCTTCTCGTCGTCGCAGCCGAGATATCTCACTGTGTCCTCGAGCTCCGGAAGAATCTCGTAGTAACTCTCCGGCGTAAGCGGATTGCCGTAAATCGTGAGAAAACGAAGGTTGGGTAGCTGCAGCAGAGGTGCGAGGTCTTCAATGAAATTCCACGAAACGGTCAGATATTCTAAGTTCTCATGACCCTCGAGCCCATCCAGCCGATGGAGATCAGTCATTTGAATTGTGAGACGACCTAGCATGGGAAGTCCAAAAGCTACGGCGAAATCCGCGCCGCAGACCCTCTCGATTGTCAACTCCCCAAGCCTCGTCAGATACTGAAGATCGGACAGTGTCTCGATGTCGCGTCCCAAAACGTAATTGCGCAGAATAATCGAAGTAACCCTCTCCAAGGCCTTCTGTGTGAACGGAGGATCGGTCTGAAGTTCGACGGAAACCTGGTTCGATATCGAAGTATCTTCAAAATGAACTCTTTGCATGACTCCTTCCCGGCTGTCTTACAGCCACTGTTCCAGTTGCGCTCTGACTATTTCAAATAATTTCTCCGCGACTTTCTTGAACGCACTAAACGCAATTCCGCTCGAGTTTTCTTTGTCCACGCAATCGTCCGAGGAGGCCTTCAGCTCCGGGTAGTCCGAAACCATCGAACCCACCGCAGACGACTCGCCCAGGCAGATAGTCTCGTCACCTTTTGAGATCGAGAAGTGGTTGGGGTTCCACAGGATTGACTCTCGTTGCTTGTAAACCCGACCGATGAAGTCTCGCGGCCCTTCAGTGGCACTTCGCGTCTCCCGAAATGTGTCCCGCAAAAAGTTGTGAAACGGCTCGACCGTAAAGTCGACCATTGCCAACTTGCCCAACTGTCCGCCCGGATGCGCGCCAACTCCGGCGAGGCGCTCCTCGCGCTTCTTGTCACTTTTATCATCCTCGATGCGGGCCTCACCGTTGGGTTTGACCTCGGTCACCTCCACCGGTGGTGGCTCGTCTCCCGTCTGGGTTCCCACCACGAGCTGATAGTCGAAGTCGCGAATCAACAGCATGTCGGTGGGCGTGCGAAACTTGTCTATCGCGTCCACCCATCCAAGCTTTGCCTCACCTTCCGCGGACTTCGCTTTGAACGTCTCTGCGTACTCGACGACCTCCCCGACGATGCTTACCGGAATCCATTCGTGATTGTTGGGCGCCTTCGCGCGGATAGCATCGCCGATCAACTTGCGGTTTTTGGCGCCTCGCGCCTTGTCTTGCATCAACTCGGCAAACCGACTGGCGTCCACCCCGCCC
>JBKGZI010000570.1:0-3198 GCA_046545675.1 Persicimonas sp. | reverse complement strand
TCAAACCGGAGGTGTCCTTTTTTGTCTATAGCTGTAACTGGTTCTTGCCTCGATTGGCGACGTCTTTACCAAGAACCAAGAACCAAGAACCAAGAACCTGGATGACGCATCGAGTGTCTCGAGCTTCTCGTTATCCCCAAGACTTACGCGCTTGTACTTAAGGCACGCTCCGTGGTGCGAACATGCGAGCGCCGGCAGCAGAATCAATCCCCATCTCGGCAGCCATTTTCCACCCATATGATCTAGATCATGAGCGCCGACCACGGCGTGCGTTATTTAGAACCTACCTAAAGTTTAACGTTTCATTTGAAGCGATGAGTTCGAACGAAGCCAATTGGGCGGTGGGCTGCGGCCGATCGCGTGTCATCGACCTCTCGACCCAGGACGCTTCCTCGAAAGAGGTGGTGTCGCAGTCTGGCAAGAGTTATGAAATCTTCTTCCCCGAAGTCCGACGAACGCGACGGGCTGCGCGAGCATATTCGCGCCCTCGAGGCGCAACTGCTTTCAGTGCGCCGCCGTCTCGATGCCGACAGTGAACCGCTGCCAGAGGAGCCGTTCGCCGCCCTCGAGGTGCGCATCGGCCAGACGTGGTACGCGCTGCCCATCGAGTTCGTCGTCGAGGTCTTGGCGGTGGCCTGGCCACAGCCCTTGGTGGATGCGCCCGACTGGGTGCTCGGGTGCGTAGATGTCGGCGGCGAGATCTTCCCGCTGATCGATCTCCAGCAGCGTCTCGACGGGGAGCCCCTCGACCTCGACCCGAGCCATGCGATGGTGTTGATGCGCACGGCTACGAAGTGCGCGTTCGCCGTCAACGAGCTCGGCGATGTTGTCAGCGTCGATCCGGCCGATCTCGCACCTCCTGCGAAGGGGATTCACCAGACCCCTTTCTTGCTCGGCTCTCTATCTCAATCGAAATCGACGGCCAGCTTTGTCTTGTCAGCCCGGAGACTCTCTCGCGAGTTCGTCCTCGAGAGAGCGGACGAATCGGAGGAGCCGTGATACCTGCGCCGGAGAGCTCCGTCGTCGACCGGGCGGTGGCCATCATTCAGCAGCGTACCGGCATGGACACGCCCGTTCATCGCCGCCACGTCATCGAGGGCGCGCTGCGACAAGCGGCCGGAGACGACGGCCTCGAGGCGGGTCTGCGCCGGCTATTCGCCGACCAGGAACAATTCGCCACGATGATCAGCGCCCTGACCATCGGCGAGACCTACCTGTTTCGTCATTACGGCCATTATCAATCGCTGCGCGCGCTGGCCCAGAAACGACGCGCCCACCAGCGCAGTTGCCGTGTCCTATCGGCCGGCTGCGCCACCGGTGAAGAGGCCTGGTCAGCGGCCGCCGTGCTCGCCGACGTCTACGGCGACCAGACCCACCGCACGCGGGTGGTCGGTTGGGATATCGATCGCACCAGAATCGCTCATGCGCGCCGGGCTCGATATCGACAGTGGTCGGCGAGGAATGGGCTGCGCAATTATCAGCACTACTTCGACACCCTCGACGACACCATCCTCGTCAGCCAACAACTTCGCCCGCTGGTCAGCTTCCAGACGGTCAATCTCGCCCAGCGGCCGCTGCCACGGCGCGACAAATTCGACGCCATCTTCTTTCGAAATGTGGCCATCTATTGGCTCGTCGAGCGTATCAACGAGGTGATGGCCGAGCTGGGCTCGATGCTCCACGAGGACGGGCTTCTGTTTGTCGGCCCTGCCGATCCGGTGCGCCTGGGTGACCGATGGGAGAAGCGCGTCGACCACGACGCCATCGTCTTCGCGCTGTCCCGTGTGCAACCCGAAAAGAAGCGGCCGAGCTCGGCCAAGCCCAAGATGGAGCTTCGAGGCTCAGACAGCCAATTGAGTCGCCGGCTCGACAGTTCGAGATCGATACGGCGCAAACGACTACAGGCGCTCGAGCGCTTCCGCGAGCGGCGCTCCACGGGTTTCGCCCTCCCCGATCGCCAAACGCACGCCCCCGGAGAAAAGGGAGGAAGGGAAGCACAAGGCGAGGAATTGCTCGACCCGTTCGAGCGCGCGCAACAACTCGCCGACAAAGGCCGATATCGGGAGGCGCTGTCCTATTTAGAGAGCCTCGAGTCTCCGCTGGCGGTGCCCGTACGGCTGCTCAAGGCGGTCGTACTCCTGAACCTGGAGCGCCTCGACCAGGCGCTGCGCCTCTTCAAACAATGCGTATTCCTCGAGCCCGACCAGCCCGCTCACCGCCAGTGGCTGGCGGTCGCCTACGAGGCGCTCGGCCGACCCGAGGCGGCTCAACGAGAGTGGAGAAACCTCGCCCGATTGAATGCCGCGCAGACTGACGACACGACCGCAGGAACCAACGAAAACGGAGACAAGGCGTGAGCATAGACGCTTCGATTGATGTCCAGAGAGTCCTGAAGCAAAGGGCGGCCAAGCTCGCCTCGCGTGAGCGCGATCGAGCCGAGCGGCGAGTCCTCGAGGAGGTCATCACAGTGAGCCGATCGCAGGTGCGCCTGGGCATCGCGATGGACAACGCCCGAGAGGTGCGGCGGGTCCAGGTCACCAAAGTGCCCGGAGCTCCGTCGGCCGTCGAGGGCCTCTTTCAGGTGCGCGGGGAGTGCCACAGCCTGTACGACTTGCACGCTTCGTTTTTCGGTCGGCCCAAACCGCTCGGCCATGGCGACTCCGCCCTGGCGGTGATCGTCGAAGTCGGCGAGCGCACCCTCGGGTTGCGCATCGACGAGGTGCTCGGCCCGCGCACGGTCTATGAGGACGAGCTTCAAAGAGACAACGATGCACGCAAGCTGGACTTTGTCAGTCATCTGACCCGCGATGTGCTCAACATCATCGATGTCGAGCGGCTCTTCGCACAAATCGCGTCACCGGGCGCCGGGAGTCATCTATGAAGTTGTCGGCAAAGATTATTCTTCTGGTCTTGGTCGAGCTCACTTTTATCGGTCTGATCGGCATCGTGACCTACGTGCAAGTCACCGCGGTCGGCTCAGATATCGATGCGATCGCCGAGGCCGAGATTCCCCTGATGCGCATGGCCTCCGAGATTGCGTCGCTTCACTCCGATCAGCAGATTGCGCTGGAGCGTACCCTCGGCAGCGTGTCGACTCACGCTCGACAGGCCGCTCGGGCGGAGCCGGCCGACGACGAGGCGCTGGCCGACGACGAGGCGCTGGCCGACGACGAGGCGCTGGCCGACGACGAGGCGCTG
>JBKGZI010000569.1:0-3208 GCA_046545675.1 Persicimonas sp. | reverse complement strand
ATGGTCGTCGTCGACGTGCACAACCGCGCGGCGTTCGAGAATAGCTTCCGGATTCCGACCGAGCATCTGACCGCGGCGCCGGCGTTCGTGGACGCCTTCGCAGAGCTGGTCGGCGAGGAGGCCGTGGCAGTCGTGTCGCCCGACGCCGGCGGCGTCAAGCGGGCCGAGCGGGTGCGCCAGGCCCTCGAGGAGCGCCTGGGCCGGCCGGTGGGCTCGGCGTTTATCGAAAAATATCGCAGCGAGGGCGTCGTGCGCGGCGGGGCGGTGGTCGGCGAGGTCGACGGGCGGGTGGCCATCATCATCGACGACCTGATCAGCAGCGGAACGACGCTGGCGCGCGCGGCGGCTGCCTGCCGCGAGCGTGGCGCTCTCGCGGCGCATGCGGCCGCCACGCACGGCGTCTTCTCGGCCGATTCGAGCCGCCTGCTCGCCGAATCCGAGCTCGAGCGCATCGTCATCCTCGACACCATCCCGCCACGCCGGCTCGCCCCGGAGCTTCTCGACAGCCGCGTCGAGGTCATCGACAGTGCGCCCCTGCTCGCCGCGGCGATTCAGCGGTTTCACACCAACGGTTCGATCGTCGATCTGGTCGGCCCATGAGCGTTTGAGTGCAATCACGCATAATAATTGGCGTTACAAGAGAGTAAGAAAGTGAGTGAGCAAGAAAGTTAGATACAGCAAAGTGTCGAGACGAGATCGGTTGTTTGGAGCTTCGTTCTCACTTTCTTACTTTCTGACTCTCTCATTCTCTGGAGCGTAAGCGCTCACCGAAGGCTGGTGGGGTCAAATGCCGAAAGATCGACGTGATGGCACGTATAGCAACTGTCGGGGGATGTTCAGATACCAGCTCGCGCGTCGGCGCCACTTGTCGGCGTCGTCGACGGCGTCGTCGTCGAGGTGCCACACGGCGACCGCCGCGCGGATGACGGCGTGGTAGCTCGCGTAGAAGGAGGCCAGACGATCGGAGGTCCAGTCGCCGGTGCGCAGGGCGTATTCGGTGTGCAGGCGCCCTGCGATTAGCGGCGCGCCCAGGCGACGGCACTCCAGGCCCAAAAAGCACAGCTCGGAGACCGGGTCGAGCAGGCGCAGGGAGCGGTCGAATTCCAGGCAGTCGATGACCACCGGCTCGCGCTCGAGGCAGATATGCTCGGGGCGCAGGTCGCCGTGGGCGTCGACGACGCAGCCGGCGCGCTCCTCGAGCAGGTCGCCGTGGTCGGCCATCCAGTGTTGTAGGGCTCCGACTGCAGGTCGGACTTCGGTGGACCTCAATCCGTAACGCGGCTGCTCGAGCGAAGCGGCCTTGGATTCGATGGTTTCGGCAATGTGCCGCCGGTAGGTCGAGGGCTCGAGGGGCGCGGGCTCGGCGGTCGCATAGAAGCGGGCGAGTCTGGCGACGAGACGGTCGATCGTGCCGGGGGTTACGTCGCCGGCCTCGATGCAGTGGTCGAGCATGAGCTCGCGCGGCAGGCGGCGCATCTTGACCAGCCAGTCGACGGCGCGGCCGTCGGCTTCGACACGCATCCCTTCGTCATTTTCCACCAGCGCGACGACGGCGAGGTAGACGCTCGCGGCCAGCCGCTTGTTGAGCTCCAGTTCGGTCTGGCAGGCGCGACGCCTCGCCTCGAGGCTGGTGTAGTCGAGGTGGGGCGTGCGAATCGGCTTCTTCAATTTATAGGCATGTGACTCCGTCAGAAATACCCAGGCCATATGCGTCTCGATGGCCTCGACCTCTCGGACGTCCCCCGGATAACTCGCCGCCTGCTGCAGCGCGGCAACCCGCGCGGCAAATCGTTCCGTTGTCTGATTGTCGTAAAACGGCTCAGTTCGCAATTCCATTGCTCTCTCCGACGAGGTCGGCACGGCGATGGCCGCACAACTTCACGTCTCTAAGTTAGTCACCACGGAGAGGTCGACAGCGTGTCCCCACGGAGACAACGATGGCTAAAACGGTAGATATGAGGCGACGTGGAGGCAGTGGTGGGTGATATCTCTGTGTTGCTCTGGATCGTGGGGTCGGGCTTGGCGATGGCCGCCATCGCGTTGGTAGGCGCGATTACGACCGTCGTGAGCGAGCGGACGCTCGAAAAGATCTTGTTGCCGCTGGTCGCGTTGGCCGCCGGGGCGTTGCTCGGCGGGGCGCTATTCCACCTGATACCAGCGGGAGTTGAAGCAGCGGGAAATCAGAGCTCGGTATATGTCTGGGTGGCTGCCGGCTTCGTCGTCTTCTTTCTGCTCGAGCAATTTCTTCACTGGCACCATTGTCACCGGGTTCCTAGTGAGCACAAGACACCTCCGCTGAGCCATCTTCTGTTGATAGCCGACGGGCTGCACAACTTGATCGGCGGGTTGGCCGTCGGGGGAGCGTTCGTACTCGATATTCGGCTCGGTATCAGCGCATGGCTTGCCGCCGCCGCCCACGAGATTCCCCAGGAACTCGGTGACTTCGGGGTGCTCGTCTACGGAGGTTGGTCGAAGCGGCGCGCGCTGTTCTTCAATGTGGTATCGGCGCTGACGTTTCCCTTGGGAGGCGTGTTGGCTTGGGTGGCCGCCAAGAGCATCGATATCGACTTTTTGCTGCCATTCGCCGCCGGAAATTTCATCTATATTGCCGCCGCAGACCTCATCCCGGAGGTCAAGAAGAACGAGCGGTGGACGGTCAATATGCTGCACTTCGGGGCGTTGTTATTGGGCCTGTTCATATTGCTCGGTACCCGGCTGGCTTTCCAAGACGGATGACTTGCTCTTTGGGAGAGACGGGAGGGTGGGCTTGTGGATTTCTGAGGCGATCGGAGTGAGGCGCGCCGGGGCGGTCGGACTTAGTCAGCGTCCAGAAGTGATCGGACCGTCTCCGTCAATTTGGCGCTGGTAAAAGGCTTCATCAGGATGTCGACGGCCAGCTCGGAGGAGCGGGGCAGGGAGTAGTTGTCGGGGTAGCCGGAGATAAATAAGAATTTCAGTTGCGGTCCGAGTTCGCGTAGCCGACTTACCACCTCTTGGCCGCTCATGTGCGGCATGACGACGTCCGAGATGACGAGGTCGAAGGCGAGCGCGCCTCGTTTGCCGACCAGGTCGATCGCTTGGCCGCCGCCGGCGACGGCGGTCACCTCGAGGCCTGCCTCTTCGAGGATTTTCGTGGTGATCTTGCGCACCAGCGGCTGGTCCTCGATGAGCAGGATGTGTCCGGAGAGCGGCTCGGCCGGCTCCGGGG
>JBKGZI010000568.1:0-3239 GCA_046545675.1 Persicimonas sp. | reverse complement strand
GCACGTGATCTTCAATCCCGCCGATCGTCTCCACAGCACCGTTATTGAGTCGAAAATGGCGGCGGATGATCGGGTACAAAAACTCCTCGAGTTCCTGGTCGATCCAGGGCTTGCGCTTGTGAGTGGCGAAAATGAAGTGATAGCGAAGTCGCGTAAAAGACATGAAGGCCTCCTTGTGCCGAGGTCAAATGATGGCAGGCGCCATCTTGACGCTGCCTGCTTACAATGGTTTTCGGCACATGGGCCCAAATCGTTGCGTGCAAACGCGGAAGTCCTCGCACACCGTGCGAGCTAACTTACTCAAATAGAGGAGGAAATGCGCATCGATGAAATTTGCGTATGTGTGTGATTCTCTGTTCGGATATACGCATCTTGCGGCGCCCGCGGCGCCGCGCAAGGGGGGGGAGGGTATGGCGCGAGATCCGGGGGTGAGTGCTCGGGAAAAGCCCTCGCACTCGCCCCCGGCTACAGAGCCTCGACTCCGCTTCGCTTCGTCTCGGCGCGGCGCCATACAACGGCGCCTTGAGAGGCAACAGCGAGCCAGCTCCAGAGATGTGTGGGATCATCAGACCTGAACGTGAACGTGAACCGCCGTCCCCCCTGCACATTGGGTCATACGAACAAAAACGGCTCGAGTTGGGCTGAAATGCTCGACCGAAACAGCCTCGAGGCGCCCCCGCGCCTTGCCGCATTCGACCGAATCCGTCACACTAAAATCAAAGCAGTCAATATAACGTCCAACCCACCCATTCAGCGTTCTGTCGCGGGACTTACCATGTCCGACGATCCACGAAGATCTCCGCCCCATGCTGCGGACTCGACCCTGCCGGAGCCGCGCGGTGCCGACGGCACCGTCGAGCTTTCCGCCGATGATATCGAGCCGGTCGAGCCCTGCGGGGCCCACGCCGAGACCACCCAGGTGATGAAGCGCGAGCGCATCCAGCTCCAGGCGTTCCCCGACGCCCAGGCGCAGTCGAGAACGCTTCGCACGACCGCAGAGACCGGCGAGGTCAGCGAGCAGACGACCAACTACGATGTGCCCGCCGAGCTCATACGGAAGATGGCCGCTGATGACGACGACGACTCCAAAACCTCCAAAATGAAGTCGGTCACGACTCGCCCGATGCCGCGCGTCGAGGCCAACGCCTCCATCGAGCGTTCCAGCTCGGGCTCCGGCGCTGAACCGGACGGATTCTACACCTTCGTCGCTCTCCCCGACTCCGCCGGTCGCATCCAACTTCCCAAGCAAGTCTTGCAAGAAGTCGGAGAGGCCCGCGGCTCGCAGGTTATCGTGGAGGTCCGGGTCTACGGCCCATCGACCAGCTGAGTTGCCGAGGATCCGAGCGCGAGCCACCCAGGATCGGAGTGCATAATGGGCTTTGAACTGCGGTGCCAGTGCATATACTCTCGCGCCGATGGTAACCCGAGCGAGGTCCGGGCAGGGCGATGGGCGACACCGATGGCATGCACGACAAGCAGGGGCTGGCGCTGATTTTGTGGCTGGTGTGGGGCTCGATCCTGTTCAGCCTGGTGATCTTCGCCACGATGCCGTTTGTCATCCCGGCGCCCGAGGGATATCAGCCGCCCGAGATCGCCGCGGGCAGCCCGCCCAAGATCGTGGTGATCCTGGCGCTGGCTGCCGCCTTGCTGATTCCGCTGCTGATTCGCACGCGAAACCGTATGTTCTTCGAGCCGATCGGCGAGCGATGCCAGCCGGGCAGCCCCGAGGCGAGGAGCGCCTACTTTACGATGGCGCTGACCACCTGGATCATGTGCGAGGTCGTGGGAATCTTTGGCTTCGCCGTGTACTTCTTGACCTACGAGGCGGTCTTCTCGCTACCCTTTATCATCCTCGCCGCCCTCTTGACCGCGAGCTTCCGGCCCAAGCCCGACCGAGCCGAGGCCGGCGACGCTGCACAGGCACCCGAGCCACAAGAGGTCGATTAGGCCACAAGCGGTCGATTGATCATGTCCCAAGGTAAAAAGATGTCCGAGCAGAGCCCGAGTGACGCCCGAAAATCCAAGATCGTCTTCTTCGCCATTATCGCCGTCATCCTCGGCGGGACGGCGTTTTGGTACGTACTCACCCTATGGGCCGCCGAGCCGGTCGGCCCCAATATCGCCAAAGAATTCGCCGAGGACTTCGAGCACGAGTGCTTCCTCGCCGTACACGACGAGGAAGAGTGTAAGAAGCTCATCGGCCAGAACCACCGGGAGTGCATCTTCGACAATATCGATCGCGTCGAGGAGGGCACCGGCGATGATGGCGGCAGCCTGTCTCATGATCGCGAGGGGTATATGGAGTGTATGCGGGAGGCGACGGGCGTTCGTTTTTGAAAGTGCGCTGCGATGTTGTGGGGCGTAGGCGATTGATGGTTTAGCGCCTGGTGGAGTGTTCTTGGTTCTTGGTTCTTGGTTTCTTGGTTTCTTGGTTGGCCATATGACCTTTATTGATAGCTCGACCGAGAGTGTTCTTGGGGTGCGGGAGTTGTTGGATCGGCTGGCGCCGGTCAGCAAGGCCGGTGTGGCGTGTGCGGGTGAGCTGCGCTTTTATGGGGCGGGCGACGAGCAGGCCTGGCGCGACGAGATGGAGCGGCTGGTCGAGGCCGAGCAGTGGTGCGCCGGGGAGCCGTCGGCCGCCGAGGCCGCCTACGAGGCGCTGGCCGAGCTGCCGCTGATCGATCGTCCGCTTCGCAAGGCTCGCGTCGTCGGCGTGCTCGGTGAGGCCGAACTCTTTTGCGTCAAACGCTTCCTCTTCTACGCCAACTCGCTGACCGGGGCGGCCATCGATCTGCTCAACGGCTGGGGGCTGGCGGCGAGCTGCCCCACACAGATCGATGCGTTGATGGAGGCAATTCACCCCCAGAAGCAGCCCACACCTCGCTTTCACCTGACCTCCGAGCTCAGCGACGAGCTCGACGAGCTGCGCATCGAGCTTCGGCGCAAAAAGAAGCTCGAGCGAAAGCTGCGCGACGGGCTCGAGACCGCCGTCGTCGCCGATCATGGCGGCACCTTCGACATCCACGGCACATTTCGACCCACCGAGGATACTCCGCCCGAGGCGCTCGAGCGCGACGATCGACTCACCCACACCCACGGCGGCTGGAAGCTGGCCGATCCGCCGCTTCGAGACTACGAGCGCGACCTCGACAAGCTCGAGGAGCAGCTCGAGGAGCTCGAGCACGAGATTCGGGCGCGGTTGAGCGCGCAGATCGCCGAGCAGGCTGATTGGCTCGAAG
>JBKGZI010000567.1:0-3253 GCA_046545675.1 Persicimonas sp. | reverse complement strand
CAACACAGCTACGAGTTTCGTATCGGCGCAACGGTCGCGACAGGCAAAAAATGTACGTCAATCCGCTCACGACCATCGCGTGATCCAGTTGGCGAGTCCCTGCAAGTAGCTGATCGCTTTGGTGCCGTTTTGGGTGGCCGTCAGCGGCTCGAGGATGCGGGCGAGCTCGGCGTTTCGGGTATAATTCCACCGCTTGCTGCGATGGGCGTATTGGACGATAGCCCGCTGCTCCTCGACGCTCAACTGCTCGGCGACCGGCCGCGGGGCGACGTCGGGCAGCTCGCCGTGAGTCGGAAACCGCAACTCCTGGCGGTAGCAGACGACCGTATCGCCGGCCAGATCGCCCAGGCGCTGGAAGCGGCCGGTGACGCTCATGGTGATGATGCCGGCGGCGTAGCCCAGCGGCATGAAGTCGGCGGTGCGCAGCAAATTGCGCAGGATCGAGCCCTTCCAGTTGATCGGAGTCCCGTCGGCGTTGGTGACCTGCAGATCCATCATGCGCTTTCCGGGCGTCGCCCCGTCCTTGTACATCTCGAAGTAGATCGGATAGCCCCACTCCAAGACGAACATCGCCAGGAGCAAAAGGCCCACCCCGAACTCGCCGAGCAAGGCCAGCGGGATGGCCATCACAAAGTAGACGGCGCCGCGAAACGCCAGGTCGATCAGCGCCGCGACGACCCGCGAGATCGGCCCCGCCAGGTGGACCTCGAATTCGACGCCCTCGGGCGTCTCGATGGTCTGGGTGGTGTCGAGTGGTTGCATTACCAGGCTACGTTATCGTTGGACGGGCCGGAGCTTCCACCGGAGCCGCCGCCCGGGCCGAATTGGCCAGCGCCGCTGCTGCCGTCGGTGCCGGTCGATCCGAAGTAGTCGTCGCCGTACAGGCCGGGGCCCGAGGACGGGCCGGCGTCGAAGTCGCTGCTGACGCCGCCGCCCGACGCCGGATTGTCCACAATGACGTTCGTGTCGGCGAGCATATCGTGCAGGCATTGCTGGTCTTCGGAGAAGATAAATAGTGGGTCGCCGAGCGCGATAAACAAGCCGATGATGGGGATCTGCGAGGCCAAGCCGATGAGAAAGCTCCTCAAGAAGATGATCCGCAACAACGAGGCCGGCGTGGTCCGGTCGCTGCGAACGATCTTGATGCCCATGATTTGCTTGCCGATGGTCTGGCCGTTCTCGTGCAATCGGTACAGATTATAGCCCGCTAACCCCATGAGCAATACGATGGAGATGCCAACACCGAGCATCAGGAATGTATCGTTATCGGTCGAGCCGCCGCCGAAAGCCATGAGCCCAAGCATCGCGGGAAGTGCAACGACCAGCCCGCTCGCCCAGTCAATCAGGAACGCGACCAGCCGCGATCCACGCGTGGCAAGGGGAGCCGCGGCCCACGGGTCTTGGTCGAAGCGAGGCTGGTCATCGATCACCGACGACGGTGCGGCGTAGGGGTTCGGTTGGTTCATTGGCCTGTCCTCGTGCGCGCGGGTCGTGCAACTTTGTGGGTCAGGGGCGCCCCAAATAAAGTCGGATTAGCGTATGCATGCGAAATTAACATATTGAAGATTGCCTATCCACAGGCGCACAAAATCCCCGGGCGACCGGCGACCGGAACCCGGCGCCCGCCCAACTACATCCCGACTTGCCAACTCGACCCCTTCAATGCCAGAGATTCACTGCCAGATGCTGAGCACCCAAGAGGTAAGATATTATGTCCCGTCTCGGACTCGATACTGAAATGATCGACCGCGCCCGCCAGGCGGCCGGTGAGGTCGCCGATGCGATGGATGCGTTTATCCGCGGCCGGACCACCGTGGCCGTCGAGCGCACCGTCTTGCGCCTGATGGGCGTGGATGGTGTGGACGCCGACGATGTCCCGCTGGCCAATGTCGTGGTCGACCAGGCGGCCGACGCCGGGCTGGTCGCCGAGGGTGTCACCCGCGTGTTGTGTCGGGCGATGCTGCATACCAACCGCGGGCCCCAGAAGATCGCCGAGGCCCTGGCCGCCGGCGATTTGAGCCTGGCCGAGCTGCCCCACTTCGATGACGAGGAGATCGAGCGGGTCGGCGCCGAGTTGGCCGAGGACGCGGTCGGGCGCATCGAGCAGACCGTGGCCGAGCGCGACGCTCGCCTCGATCGCTCCGAGGAGCGGCCCGAGCCGCTGCATTATGTCATCGTGGCGACCGGCAATATCTACGAGGACGTCGTCCAGGCGTGCACCGCCGCGCGCCAGGGCGCCGACATCATCGCGGTCATCCGGTCGACCGGCCAGAGCCTGCTCGACTACGTGCCCTACGGGCCGACCACCGAGGGTTTTGGCGGCACGTACGCCACGCAGGCCAACTTCCGGATCATGCGCGAGGCGCTCGACGAGGTCGGCGAGGAGCTGGGCCGGTATATCCGGCTTTGCAATTATTGCAGCGGGCTGTGCATGCCCGAGATCGCCGCGATGGGCGCGCTCGAGCGGCTCGACGTGATGCTCAACGACGCGCTGTACGGTATTTTGTTCCGGGATATCAACCCGCAGCGTACCTTCGTCGACCAGTATTTCAGCCGCATGATCAACGCCTATGCGGGCGTGGTCATCAATACCGGCGAGGATAATTATCTGACCACCGCCGACGCGGTCGAGGCGGCGCATACGGTGCTGGCCAGCCAATTCATCAACGAGCAGCTCGCCTTGCGGTCCGGGCTGCCCGCCGAGCAGATGGGCCTGGGCCACGCCTTCGAGATGAGCCCGGAGATCGAAGACGGCTTTTTGCTCGAGCTCGCTCAGGCCGAGATGGCCCGCGAGATCTTCCCGGACGCGCCTTTGAAGTATATGCCGCCGACCAAATATATGACCGGCAACATCTTCAAGGGCCACATCCAGGACGCGCTGTTCAACTTGATCGGCATCTGGTCCAAGCAGGGCATCCAACTCTTGGGCATGCCCACCGAGGCCATGCACACCCCGCATATGGGCGACCGCTACCTGTCGCTGGAGAACGCCCAATACGTCATGAATAACGCGCGCTCCTTGGGCGACGAGATCGAGTACAAAGACGGCGGCATCATCCAGACTCGCGCCCAGACCGTGCTCGCCGAGGCGGTCGACCTGCTCGAGAAGGTCCGCGCCGAGGGCATGTTCGATACGCTCGAAGACGGCGTCTTTGCGGACGTCTTCCGGCCCGTCAACGAGGGCAAGGGCCTGGAGGGCGTCTACGAGCGAGCGCCGGATTATTATAATCCGGTGGAGGTGGCGTTGAGGGAG
>JBKGZI010000566.1:0-3262 GCA_046545675.1 Persicimonas sp. | reverse complement strand
GCATCGAGTGTCTCGAGCTTCTCGTTATCCACAAGACTTACGCGCTTGTACTTAACTGCTGGTTGAACTGCTTTGGTTAACTGCGTGGGTTGCAGAGCGACAGCTCGCCGGTGGCCGGGTCGCACGAGGTCTCGCCGGGCTGGCAGACTGCGCCGGTGGTGACCTCTTCGAGGCTCAGCGTGAAGTCGTCGTAGCCGTATTGGTCATAATCGGCGACCAGATAATAGGTGCCGTCTTGGTCGGCGTGGAATTCGAGCTCGTCGGACTGCGGTTCGGCCCACAGGCAGGTGTCGCGCTCGTCGCCGGCGCAATTGTCGAGCACATACATGCCGGCGCCGTCGCCCGGGCTTCCGAATTCACTGCTACGATCGAGGGTGGCCCGGACCACCTGGCCCTGGGTGAGGTCCATGGCGAAGACCGCGTCGCGGCCGCGCATCTCGTTTTCCGGAGAGTGGATGCAGGTGCCCACGCCCGGGTTGAGGCTCTCGCTCATATCCGCGTACGAGCCGGAGAACGACTCTCCGGGCGCCAGCGGGATGGCGTCGATGCACTCGTCGCCGGTGGGGTTGTCACAGGTTCCGTTGGTACACGAGCCGGTGCATTCGTAGGTGGCGTAGGTCAGGCTCTCCTCACAATATTCGACCACCGTGGAGTCGTCCGGCGAGCAGCGCCGATCGCCGACCGCGCACTGCGGGGAGCCGAGCTCGACCTCCAGGCTGAACGGCCCCTCAGGGCTGCTGGACGTCGAGTCGACGACCACATAGACGGTCTGGTCGGAGTCGGAGGCGAAGGCGGCTCGGGCCGTGTCGCCGTCGGAGTACGATCGGGCGTCACCGTCCAGACAGGTGCCCTCGGTGTCCGAGCAATCCTCGACGATATAGACCATCGGGCCTTCTTCCTCATAGGAGATGACCGTGGCCTCGAGGACCTCGCCGGCGTCGCATGCGCCCAGATTACAGCCGGCGTGGCAATTATATTGTGCGTCGTAGCCGTCGCCGGCATCGTTGCATTGGCCGACGGTGTCGCTGTCGATGCAGGTGCTCTCGCCGGGCCGACAGGTCATCGAGCTCTGCACGTCGACCGTCAGATCGAAGCTGTCGGAGTTGGTCGACGAGGAGCCACGGCCGACCGCAATGGTCACCAGGCCGTCGGAATCGGCGTAATATTGCTGGGTCTGATCGGCCGCCTCGTAGCCGCCGCCCACGCAAGTGTCGGAGTTTGTGCAGTCCTCCAGGAAGTACAGCAGCGCCTGGCTGTCGCTCGACGCGAGATCGGCGGTCAGCAGATCGCCGGCCTGTAGGTCAATCTTATAGAAGTTGTCGGGGCCCTCCGGGTGCTCGTAGTCCGGGAAGATGCACTGGCCGTGGCGGCCCTCGTCGATGAAGCGGTCGTTGGTGCCCGTCCAGGTGCCGGTGACGGTGTCGCCGTCGCAGATCGACGCCGCGACGCCTCCCTGGCGCACGTAGCCGGATTGCTGCAGGTCGACGGCGTCCTCGGCGGTGTCGTTGGGCTCGAGAGCGTCGTCTTCGCAGGCGGTCGGCTCGGTGCATTCGCGACCGTTACAGATGCGATCGCCGACGCAGTCCAGGGCGCTGGTGCAGTCCACCTCGTCGTCCTCGATGCACTCGGCGGTCTGTGCGTCCTCGTCGAGATCACAGATCTGGGTGCCCGGGCAGCCGCCCTCCATGCATGCGTCGGCACGCGGCCGACACGTCAAATCACGCGGGTCGCCGTCCTGGACGCACACGCGTTCTGACAAACGGTTTTCCTATAAACTTCTTGTGTGGCACAAGTCATAGCCTTTGCTCCGATCGGCGCTGCGTCGTAAGCTCGTGGTCGTTATGAACATGGAGGCGTTGAGTCTTGGATCGACTAAATCAGATATTCCGCGGGCCGATCAGCCCGCGCGCTGCGTTATTTGTCGGCATTGCCACATGCCTGCTGTTGGCCAGCTGCGCGCCGCCCGACTTATTGGAGACGAATGGCGACGTCGGCTTGAGCGAGATCGACGGCGGGGCCGACGCTGATCTGGAAGTCGAGTTCGGCGAGGTCGCCGCCGTCGTTCGCCAGTCCTGTGCGACCGGCTCGAGCTGCCACGGTGCGTCGGGCATCACCAATTTCAACGTCGAGGGGGATACCGAGGCCACCGACGAGCAGGTGCGCGCGGCCCTCGAGGGCGTCGATAGCGCCGCCGGCATCGCGTTGGTGGAGCCCGGAGACGCCGAAGCCAGCGCGTTTTATATGCGGCTGACGGCCGACGGCGCTCAGATGATGCCGCCGGTCGGCGGCCGCCTCGACGACGAGATCATCGAGACGGTGCGTCTGTGGATCGATGAGGGGGCGCATTATGAATAGCATCGTTCGGATGAGCGCCACTCGATTTGCCGTGCTCACGATCGCTTCGATGTGTTGGCTGGTGGTGGGCACAGCCCCGGCGGCGGCCGAGGAGGGCGCCGCCGAGCCATCAGAAGCATCTGCCGAGAGGCAGTTGACCGGCGAGCCCGCAGGGGTCGACGTCGCCCTCGGGCCGCTTGTGATGAGCCGCTCATTGGAGATGAGCCTCGAGTCACGCACGACCACCCACAAGCCTCAGCTCTACGTGGGAGGCACGCTTCGCATCGGGGCCGAGCTCTATAGAGTTGACGCCAGCGGCGCGCGGCTGGCCGTCGAGGCCGAAGGGGGTTATGCCGCCGGCAGAAATAACGAGGAGGCCGCCGAGCTCGACCGGGCGCCGGTCACCGAGGCGAGCTTTTTGCACACCCGCCTCAATATGCGCAGGCCGCTTGGTCAGACGCTCGCCCTCGACGTCGGCCTGGGGCTGGCCATCGACAGCTTTATCGTCGAGCCCAACCTCTCGTATACCGGCCACCGGTATATCGCCGGAGAGCTTCGCGCCGGACTCGGGTGGCGCGCGTCGGCCGGTGGCTGGTCGGCGTCGGCCGATATCAGCGCGCTGCCGGCGCTGAGCGTCGATCAATCCGGCGGCGCCCACGGCGACGGCTCGGCGTTCGGCGCGCGCCTGGGCGCCCAGGTCGGCTTCGAGGTGCTCTCGGTGCCCACCGACGAGGGCTACCGCGGCGGACAGGTGCTGGTGCGCTACGATTATAGCCGCTTTCGCACCCAATTCCCCGAGGCCCGCCTGGGCCTCAACGACGGCGTCTCGCTGGACCAAGCCCACGCGCTGGTGTTGATGTTTGGTTACGCGCTCTAAGTACAAGCGCGTAAGTCTTGGGGATAACGAGAAGCTCGAGACACTCGATGC
>JBKGZI010000565.1:0-3268 GCA_046545675.1 Persicimonas sp. | reverse complement strand
ACCCCGACCAGACCGACTCCGACGGCGACGGCATCGGCGACGCCTGCGAGGTCTATCTATGGTCGGTCGCCCGCGACGGTCGCCTCGGCCTCGACTTTATCGAGCGCCGCGTACGCGTGGTCGATTGGTAGGACTGCAGAGAGTGAGAAAATAAGAAAGTGAGAGAGTTAGAAACTGCATAACGGCGCACGAGCCCCCTCAAATGAATCGATTTGTTTTCATCATATTATTATCGCTCATGGCCTTCCCGACGGCCGTGTTCGCCCAGGGCGGCGGGACGGGCGGCGAGGCCTCCGAGGACGAGCGAAAGCAGCGAGTCACCAAGCGCCCCAAGCTCATCGAGGGGGCCGAGGCCGAGTATACCGACGAGGCGGTCGACGCCCGCGTCGAGGGCGTCGTCAAATTGCGGCTGCTCGTCGGCGCCAGCGGCGAGGTCACCGAGGTCGAGGTGCTCGAGGGGCTGGGCCACGGCCTCGACGATGCGGCCGTCGAGGCCGCCGAGCAATTCGTCTTCGAGCCCGCCGAGATCGACAACCAGCCGGCGGCGGTGACGCTGGACTTCGGGATCGAGTTTTCGCTGCCGCTGATGCCGGCGACCTTCCAAGGCACGCTCGTCGAGGTCGAGAGCGAGCGCGCCCTCGAGGGCGCCAAGGTGGCCATTGAATATATAGGCGAGGACTACGAGGAGGCGCCCCGGGCCACCACGACCACCGACGGCGACGGTGAGTTTTCGTTCAGCGAGGTGCCGCCCGGCCCGTATCGCGTCGACATCGAGCTCGCCGAATTCGAGGACCGCACCGAGCAGGTCGAGCTGGGCTCCGACGAGACCGTCGAGGTGACCTACCGCTTCTCGAAGTCGCCGGTGAATCTGCGCGGCGAGGTGCGCGAGGCGGGCACCCGAAAGCCCTTGGCCGGCGTGAGAGTGCGCTTGCTCGACCATGAGAGCGGCGAGGAGGTTCGCGAGACCTATACCGACGCCGATGCCAGATATGCATTCCGAGGCCTGGAGGCGAAGTCCTACCGGCTCGTCTTCGACGCCGACGGCTACGAGCAACTCGACTTCGAAGAAGAGGTCGTCGACGGCGAGGTCGCCACGGGCACCTATTATATTGAGGCGGAGTATTACGACGAGTTTACCGTCAAGACGACCGCCAAGCGCGAGCAGCGAGACGTCAGCCGCCAGCGCATCGAGCTCGAGGAGCTTCGCCGCGTGCCGGGCACCGGCGGCGACGTGGTGCGCGTGGTCCAAAATATGCCCGGCGTGGCGCGCCCGTCGTACGTCAGCGGCAACCTGGTCGTGCGCGGCGCCGCCCCCGAGGACACGCAGGTCTTCTTGCAGGGCGATTCGATCCCGCTGGTCTTTCACTTTTTGGGCGGGCCGGCCGTGATCAGCTCGGAGATGCTCGAGGCGGTCGACTTCTACCCCGGAAACTTCAGCGCCTACTACGGCCGGGCCACCGGCGGCATCGTCTCGCTGGAGACGCGCTCGCCGCGCGACGACCGCTTCCACGGCTTCACCGAGATCGATCTCATCGACGCCACCGCGCAATTCGAGGGGCCGATCAGCGAGGACGTCAGCTTCGCGTTGTCCGCCCGCCGCAGCTATATCGACACGGTCCTGCCGGTCCTCGCCCCCGACGAGCTCACCGACCAGGTCACCGTCTCGCCGCGCTACTATGACTACCAGGGCTGGCTGACCTGGCGGGCGGGCGACGAGCATAAATTGGAGTTCTTCGTCTACGGCTCCGACGACGAGGTCGCGACGGTCTTCGACGACGACGAGCCGCGAGGAGACACCAACGTCCAGATTACCGGGGCCAGCTTCGGCCAGCTCTTCCACCGCGGGCAGATGCGCTGGGAATGGCGCCCCGACGACGAGCCCATCAAGAGCGATCTGGTGGCCTCGTTCGGCCTGAACCGCGCGGCCTTCGAGGTGGCCGAGAACCTGTACTTCTTCGCCGATTATTATCAGACACAGATCCGCGAGGACCTGCGCGTCCAGGCCTCCGAGGACTTCGAGCTGCGCCTGGGCGCCGACCTCCAATTTGGCAGCGTCGATTACCAGCTCGAGGTCCCCCGCCAGGATGAAGACCGCGGCAGCGACTGGGACGGCGACGGCGAAGGCCGCATTCCGCTGCCCAGCGAGGGCCTGGTCACCGACCGCACCACCCCGCTGCTGCAGCCGGGGTTTTATGTCGAGGGCACCTACGAGCCCTACGACGGCCTCAAGCTCATCCCGGGGCTGCGCTTTGACTACTACGGCGCCATCAAGCGGCCGTCGACCTCGCCGCGCTTTGCCACGCGCTGGGAGCTCGCCGACGGGCTGACCCTCAAGGGCGGGGTGGGCCTATTCACCCAGCCGCCGCTGCCCAACGAATCCGACCCTGACTTTGGCAACCCGGACATCTCCTTCGAGAAGGCCACCCACTACGCGGTCGGCGGCGAGTGGCGCATCCTCGACCACGTCGAGCTGGACACGACGCTGTTTTACCGGGACATGTTCGACCTGGTCGACACCACCTCCGAGATCACCGAAGATAGCGAGACCGGCGAGGTCGAAAACGTCGTCTACGACAACTCCGGGGAGGGCCGCGCCTACGGCATGGAGGTCCTGCTGCGCCACTTCCCCGAGAACCGCTTCTTCGGCTGGCTCTCCTATACCCTGAGCCGCGCCGAGCGCTGGGATCCCGTCGCCGAAGAGTACGCCCCGTTCCGCTTCGACCAGACCCACATCCTGACGCTGGTCGCCGGCTATAACCTGCCGTGGAACCTCGACCTCTCCAGCCGATTCCGACTGGTCACCGGCTCTCCGTACACCCCGGTGGCGGGCTCGGTATGGGACGCCGACGAGGACGATTACGAGCGCGTCTACGGGCCGCGGCTGTCCGCCCGAAATGACACCTTCCACCAGATGGACGTGCGCCTCGACAAGAAGTTCGTCTTCGACACCTATATCATCGGCGCCTATATCGAGGTCATCAACGCCTATAACGCGGTCAACGAAGAGGGCCGGCAGTACAATTACGACCACACCGAGTCGGCGCCGGTGCCCGGTTTGCCGATCATTCCGACGCTGGGGGTGAACGGGAGGTTTTAGGGGCAGGGGTTCAGGGGTTCAGGGGTTCAGGGGTTCAGGGGTCCGCTCATGATTATACACGAGTGTTTGTGAAGCCAATGAGGTCGGCTCGAGCCCGTGAACGTGCACGTGAACGTGCGTACGTATTTAGCGCCCCGAGTTGATTAAGCAGATCAGCTCGGGGCGTTTTTG
>JBKGZI010000564.1:0-3284 GCA_046545675.1 Persicimonas sp. | reverse complement strand
ACAAAAACGCCCCGAGCTGATCTGCTTAATCAACTCGGGGCGCTAAATACGTACCGCGTGAGAACGCGCCCTTCTTCATTTGACGCCTGGCTTGCCACGACGCCTCGGCGGAACCATACTTTGCGCGTCGTCGCTTTCCCCCTCCCAGGAAGCCAGCCATGAGCGCGAGCCAACTGTCGTATCCCGAACCAGGAACCTTCTCGCCGGCCACCGGCGAGGAGATCGAACCGGTCGAGCCGACCGAGGCCGACCGCGTCAGCGAGGCCGTCGAGCGGGCCCGGGTCGCCCAGAAGCAGTGGCTCGACACCACCTTCGACGAGCGCGTCGACGCCATGAATGCCCTGGCACGCCGCGTGCTCGAGCGCCACGAGGAGATCTGCGCGCTCATCTCCAGCGAGACGGGCAAGACCCAATCCGAGGTCCTGGTCAACGAGGTCAGCGGCATCGGTGAATACGCCAAGATGGCTGCCAGAGAGGCAAAGGCGGCCTTGAAGCCGGTCGACGTCAAGTTGTCGAGGATTGCCTATCCCGGAAAGAGCGCGACCATCGAGCCGGTGCCACGCGGCGTCGTCGGCATCATCGCGCCGTGGAATTACCCGCTGTCGATCTTCTACAAGCCGCTCTTCCCGGCGCTGCTCAGCGGCAACGCCGTGGTCCTCAAACCCTCCGAATACACCCCGCGCACCGGCGCCTGGCTGGCCGAGCAGTGCCAGGCGGTACTCCCCGAGGGGCTGGTTCAGATCGTCCAGGGCGGCGGCGAGGTCGGCAAAGCGCTCATCGAATCGGGCATCGACGCGCTGACGTTTACCGGCTCGGTGGCCACCGGCAAGAAGATCGCGGCCCGCTGCGGCGAGCTGCTCATCCCCTGCTCGGTGGAGCTGGGCGGCAAGGACGCCGCGATCGTGCTAGCCGATTGCGACCTCGCGCGCACCGCGGCGGGCATCGCCCAGTGGGCGCTTCATAATTGCGGCCAAAATTGCGCGGCGATCGAGCGCGTCTACGTCGAAGACGCCATCGCCGACGACTTCGTCGCCCGCCTCGCCTCCATCGCCGAGAAGGTCCGCGTCGCCCCCGGCGAAAAGTTCTGCGAGATCGGCCCGCTCCAAAACCACCAGCAGCTCGACATCGTCGAGGCCCACGTCGAAGACGCGCTCGACAAGGGCGCCGAGCTGGTCACCGGCGGCGAGCGCACCGGCGACGGGCTTGGCTACCGGCCGACGATCCTCGACCAGTGCACCCACGATATGGACATCGTCACCGAGGAGACCTTCGGCCCGGCCGTCGCCGTCGTCCGCGTCAAGGACGCCGACGAGGCCGTCGAGAAGGCCAACCAGTCCCGGTTCGGGCTCAACGGCTCGGTGTGGACCGGCGACATCGACCGCGGCGAAGAGCTCGCCAGACGCCTCGAGGTGGGCGTGGCGCTGGTCAACAACCACGCCATCGTCGGCTCGATGGCCAACGTGCCGTGGACCGGCGTCAAAGAAACCGGCACCGGTGTGGCGGCCAGCCGGTTTTCGTATCACACCTTCGTCAGGCCGCGCACGATCTTCATCGACAAATCCAAAAAGCCCGACCCGTGGTGGTTTCCGGCCAATGAGGACCTCGACCAGCTCGGCCAGGCCCTCGTCGAAGTCTCGTTGGGCTCGCTGACCTCCGTGCTCAAACTCGCCCGCGTCGCCGCACGTCGGGTCAAAGCGGTTCGAGAACTCGCCCGCTCCGAACGAGACTGACTCAATGAGACTGCCCGCCACTCACATCGCCGCAGCCGTGCTCGTCGCAGCCATCTGCGCCTCAGCGGGTTGCACATCCACACCGGAGCCGGTCAAAGAGCCGGATTGGGACCAGAGCGCCCGCAGCGCCGCAAAGGCGCCCCCGACGGCCGCCGCCCGCACCGCCCAGGCCGCCCAGGACGCAGCGCAACGGGTCGTCGCCGGTGCCGTACGCACCACTGACGCCGAAACGAGCAACACGAGCACCGGTGGGACACCTGCGGCCCACCACGGAGAACCCGTCGAGGTCATTCCCTTCGACTCGCCCAAATTTCGCACCGACGCCCCCGGCCCGGACCGCTCCGCCCGAGACGTGGCCGCCTGGATCGCGGCGGCCCGCCGGGAGGGCAAATCCGGACGGTGGCTAAAGAGCCAACTCGACAAGAGCAAGCCTGAGCGCCTCTCCAACTCACGTCTGAGCTGGACAGCGGGTGATTTTAACGCCGATGGCCGCGACGATCTGGCCGCCATCTTCTTCAGCGATTGCGCCGACCCCGCCTGCACCGAGGGTGGCCGTTGGAACGCCGTCGTGGTCTGGGGCGGCGACGGGTGGACTCGAATCGGCCACTCGCGCGACCATCGCCCCGAATTCGTCGGGCCGGTGGACTTGACCGGCGATGGCCGGCCCGAGTTGGTCGTCGCGCTGACCCGATGCGGCGCGCACACCTGCTATGAAGATCTTCGGGTCTACAGCTCACATGGGGGCCGAGAGTTTCGACAGGTACTTCACCTCGGCGAAGACGGTCAGGGATACGGCGGCGCCGGACTTCCCCAAGATGTCGAGCTCGAACAACCGGACGACGAGCTGGCGCGACTGGTCGTCTCCGGCGGCATCGTCGGCTCGGTGGGCGCCGGCCCCTTCCAGCGCAGATCGCGCTCGGTGTGGCGCTTCAGTAGCGACACCGGCCGCATCGAGCAGCTCTCGATGAGCTGGGCGCCGTCCAAGCTCAGGCTTCATCGTTTGCACGACGCGATCGTCGCCCTCGAGGACCAAAGTCCCAATGAGGCCGCCGCGCGGCTGTGGGAGGTCATCGAAGACGACGAGCTCCGAGAGCTCCCCGAGGGCATGCGCAGCGACGACGAGCTCGCCCGCACCCTGCGTGCTCAGCTCACCCAGGTCGCCCGCTTCATGCTCGCCCGCATCGCCCTCGATCAAGACGAGCCGGAGGCCGTCGACCAGCAGCTAAGCGAGCTCTCCACCTCGGCGCCCACGAGCCCCGCCACCCAGGCCACACGCAAGCTCCTCGCCGAATGGCGCAGCAGCGCAAACCTCAGCCGCGCCTGCCAGGTCGCCGCGACCGTCTTCCCCGACACCCGCGGCGACGACTGGCTGCTCGACAGCTACCAGCTCGGCTACAACGCCCCGGTCAAATTCGACGCCTCCCGCGACAACGGGTTGTGTGCCGGCCTGTAGCCGGGCGCCGAATGACTCCCTCCCCGCTTTTGCAGTTCAAAAGTGGGGAGGATCAAGGTGGGGCGTCCTCTTCTGCCCTCTCGTAGGCCACAAGCAACCAC
>JBKGZI010000563.1:0-3291 GCA_046545675.1 Persicimonas sp. | reverse complement strand
CTCGGCGCGGAGCAGCTCGACGAAGTCGTCGTAGATCTCCTCGACCACAAAGAGCCGCTCGACCGAGATGCACATCTGGCCGCAGTTGATCAGCGCCCCCCAGATGGCGCCCTTGGCCGCGCGCCTGAGGTTGGCGTCGGCGCAGACGATCATGGCGTCCTTGCCGCCGAGCTCGAGCTCGACCGGGATCGGCTTTTTGGATGCCTCGGCCATGACCTTGCGGCCGGTGGCCACCGAGCCGGTAAAGAAGACCATGTCGATGTCGGCCCCGACCAGCGCAGCACCCGTCGAGCCGTCTCCCTGGACGACCTCGACGACGCCGGCGGGCACGCCGGCCTCCTCGAAGAGCTCGCGCATCAACTCGCCGGTCATCGGGGTGACCTCGGAGGGCTTGAGCACCACGGTATTGCCGCCGATCAGCGCCGAGATCACCGGCACCATGGACAGTTGGAAGGGGAAGTTCCACGGCGAGATGACCCCGATGACGCCGCGCGGAAAGTACTCGACGTGGGCCTTCTTGCCCGGAAAGAGCATGCCCGGCCAGACCTTTTCGGGCGCCAGGATCTTCGCGGCGCGCTTTCGATAGTGGTCGATAAACAGCGGCACGACCAAGATCTCGGTCATCAACGCGTCCATCAACGCCTTGCCGGTGTCCTCGCTGATGCGCCGGGCGAACTCGTCGCCGCGCTCCTTGATGACCTCGCGCACCCGCATGAGCACCTCCATGCGATCTTCGAGGCTGCGGTCGCGCCAGGCCGGAAACGCGCTGCGCGCGCGGCCGACCGCCTCCTCGACCTCATCGGGCGTGCTGATCGGATACTCGCCGAGCTTGTCGCCGGTGACCGGGCTGTGCTTTTCAATGACAGTCATGGTGGGTGCTCCGCTTGTGCGAGGTGATGGGTGCGAGGTGATGGGTGCGAAAATGTGGGTCGTTGCGCGCTCCTTATTACCACAGCGGATTATCGACACGAAACGATCATCCGCCCCCCAGCCCAAGATGGTCTGGCACCGATTGTCATGCTCCGATACCCGCGTTGATATCATTGCAACGACGGCGGCCGCATCAACTCGAAATTGTAGCGGATGGTCTGAGCGTCGCCGACGACCTTGGGGGTCACCGAAAAGACCAGCGCCCCGACCCGCTGGGCCAAAATATTGACGTCGAACGGCTCGAAGACGCCGGGCTCGAAGATCGTGGCCAGGGAGACCAGCGTCACCGGCTCGGCGCGCACCAAGAAGGTGCGCGCGCCGCCGGTAGCGTCGGCGCGCCGGGCGTCCTCGGCCACTTTGGCGAGCTCGGTCTGAGCGGCCTGGCGGTCGAGGCCGTAGGAGATGAAGAGATAGGCGGGCTCGGCGTCGGCGCGCACGTAGGCGAAGACCTGTGCCGCTTGCGGGCCAACGGATAGTTCGACGAGCTCGTCGGTGGGCATCGAGCCTCGCTCGATGGTCGACTCGTCGTCATCTTCGGAGTCCTCGGCCTGCTCGTCACCGGCAGGTGGCTGGTCGCCGGCAACTGCCTCGCTGAGGTCGACCGGGGCGAGCTCGTCCTCGACCAGCGCGCGCAGCGCGTCGGCGATCTCCTGGCGCTCGTCGGCGCCGGTCGCCTCGTCGAGCAGCACGAGCCCCACCACCCGCGGTTTGATCCGCAGCCCTCGCATATCGATGCCGGCGCTGGCGACCTCGAGGCGCCGGAAGACCTGCGGCTCGTCGAAGATCGCCCGGAACCAATCGGGCACGCGCTCGTCTTCGAGATCCATCTCCTGGCCGATAATCTCGTGGAAATTCATGGCGACGAGCGCGACGCTTCTGGGAAAGGAGAGCGCAAAGAGGTCGGGGTCGTGATCGGCGGCGGCGAAATATTCGAGGAGACCCTCGGGGTCGTCCACGCCCACCCAGCTCTCCCAGGCCTCGTCTTCAGTCGGTCGTAGATCGAGCGAGGCGCCCAGCCCGCGCTGTTCGACGCCGAGGCTGGCCGGCGCCGGGTTGACCGCCAGCGGCTGGTCGCCCGCCGCCCCGAACAGCGTGATGCTCAGCCGGAAAAACCCCTCGGCATCCTCGCCGCTGGACAACCCGTAGCTGACCCCGCTGAGCTTGGCGTTGGCCACGCCCCAATTGCCCGCGCTCAGCAGCGCGTTGTGGGTACTGCGCAAAAACACCCGGTCGCGCTCTTGGAGGCTGGCCGTGTCGGCCTGCTCGAGCGCGATGCGATAGCCGCGAAGCTTTGCGTAGGTGGCCGCGCCCTCTCCGTCCGCAGCCACCCCGAGGATCGGCGCGCCGGGCGGCTTGGGCGCCGCCGGACGCCCCGAGGCGATCGCCTCGACGCGCAGCTTCTCGGCGGCGAGCATCTCGCGAAGCTCGTCGGTGGACCGCTCGGCGCGGGAGCCAGCCGGCGCAGCGTCGAGCCCCAGGCCGACCATGTCGATGACCGCGAGATCTTCGCGCACGCGCACCATCATCACCGGCCAATCCGCGCTCGGGTCGTGATAAAAATGAGTCGCCGACTCCTGGGTACCTTCGCCGGTGTCTTCGGCCACGTCGACGCCCGTATATTCAGCGCCGCGCATCAGGTCCCCAAGGCTGTCCAGAAAGTCCAGCGAATCGGACACCGGCACCACCACGCGAATACCCCGCGGAGGCTGGACGTCGGAGACCGCCGCCGCAGCCGCCTTATAGACACCGGCGGGCGCATCGAGGTGGGCGCGGATCCCCATCTGATCGAGCTCGTCGGCGAGGTCGACGTCTTCGCCGAGCTCGAGCTTGTCGCGCACGGCCTGCTCGATGCCGGCGACGAACGTCTCGCTCTGTTCGTCGTCGGCGGGGTAGCCGGCCGCGTAGATCTCGCGTGTCGGGTCGATCCCCATCTCCCGCCAGCTATCGGAGGACAGTGGGTCCATGCCGAGCTTGCCGACGAGCTGCTCCCACTGGCTTTGGACGTAGGCGACCATCTGCTCGCCGCTGGGCCCGTACATCTCCGGGCGCGCGAACAGCCAGTCGCGCACACCCGACGCGCCCTCGAGCAGGGCATCGGGCCGGGCCCAAAACACCACCGGCGAGTTCTCCGGCAGCTCCATGGCATGATCCTGCCAGCGCTCGGCGCCGGGACGAACCTCGGCCGCCGGCGCCTCCACGGGCGCCTCGTCAGCCGCCGGCGCCGCACTCTTGCAGCCACCGAGCGACGCGCCCCCGGCCACCAGACACACCACCGCCACCACGCCAACCCACCGCTTTCCGTCCATCCAACCCATCGCACCCACCACACCGAAAAACCCGTTCACCAACCGCCAACCCAAA
>JBKGZI010000562.1:0-3303 GCA_046545675.1 Persicimonas sp. | reverse complement strand
CACATGGGTCGAGGAGGACGACGGGGCTCGCCGCCAGCTGACGGTCACCTCGCCAGTTTCGACGCGCAGCAGCTCGACGCACCTGGTGGGCCGGCTCACCGGCGATATCCCCGAGGGCATTCACTCGGCCGCGCTTATCGGTACACATAGTAGCGCCGCAGACGGCGTGGAAGCGGTCAGCCGCGTGCGTAAATCCGAAGACGCCGTCGACGTCGAATTCGACGACGTCGAGCTCGCGCATACCGGGCGAAACGAGTTTCGCATCGAGTTCTGCGACGACTCCGGTGACGCCCTGGCCGGCTTCGACATCTTCTTGAAGCGGCTCGAATCCGACGCGCCCTACCGCCCCACCGGCAGCGCCCTGTCCAACCCGACTGTGCTCGCCAAGGATATCTACCTGGAGGTGGCCAGCGAGGGCGAGCCCGAGCGTTTTTTGTTGGTCCGACGCGGCACGAGCCTTCCGGCCGAGAAGACCTTTCAATTCTACACCGCGGACTGCTCCGGCGCGGTGCTGCTCAGGCTATTTCAGAATCGCTACCCGATTCGCACCATCCACCTGGAGGTGCCCGACGAGACCGAGCTGGGCACGCCGGTCGAGCTGACCATCAAGATCGACGAGTCGATGACGATGGTCGCCACCGGCGATATCCGCGGCCAGAGCTTTTGGGCGCAGATCGAGCCTCCGCCGCCTCGTGAGTTGCGCGGTTGGGAGGAGATCGAGGAGCTCTTGGACCAAACCGAGGCCATCCGCGACCAGTTGTGGGGCATCGAGGCCAAGCTCTTCGCCAAGCGGGTCGACTCGCTGGTCGCCGGCATTCGCGAGACCGCGCGCACCGACCCCGACAAGCTCCAGGTGCTGGTGCGACGCCTGGAGGGCGCGCTGGAGGACTATCGAAACCGCGACGTCGACCTCACCCCGGCCTATTCGCGCTTCGAAACCCTGCTCAACGCCATCAAACGCGTCGTCTACCGCGGCGACGACAGCCCTCCGCTGGGGCGCACGCTCGAAGAGTGGCGCGGCCACCTCGAGGAGATCGAAACCGAGGCGAGCAGCGCCTGGCGCGCCAAGAACCAGCAGGCCTGGAGCCAGGTCTTCGACCGCGTTCAGGCCACCTGGGAGAGCGTGGCTCAGGAGGAGTATCGCTTCACGGCGACCAACACGCCCGAATACGTCCAGCGGCTGTACCTCGGGCTCAGCCGGCGTATCGAAGAGCTCAAAGGCGAGCTCGACGAGTTTACGATGTCGAGCAATGTCGAGACTCAGAAACTGCAGCGCCGCGAGATCATGCATATCCAGGCCGAGCTCGAGGACAACGTCGAGCAGCCGCTGTCCAGGCTCGATCCGAACGGCGAGCCCGAAGAGCTCAAGCCGAAGCTGGCGCGGCTGGTCGAGGTGGCCACGCGTCTTGAGCGACGGGTTGATGAGTTGCCCACGCTTGGTCTCGTCAGAAAATAGGCTTGGTTGAACTGCTGGTTAACTGCTTGGGTTGAACTGCTGGTTGAACTGCTGGTTGAACGGCTGGTTAACTGCTTGGGTTGAACTGCTTGGGTTGAACTGCTTGGGTTGAACTGCTTGGGTTGAACTGCTTGGTTAACTGCTGGTTAACTGCTTGGTAAAAAGGGTTGGGTTGGCATGAGGGAAAAGTCAGGAGGCACTGCGAGCTTCGAGGTTCTCGAAGACGACGTCGACGGGATCATCGCCAACGCGCGGATCTCCTTTTCGCTGGCGACGATCGAGCGCGCCGTCGAGCATGCCGAGTGGTCGCGGGCGTTCGAGACCGCCGACAAACTCGCCCGTCGGCTCGCCGACCTGGATGTCTCTGAGGAGGCCTGGCGCGAGCTACTGGTCGCCGCGGCTTCTTTTGCCGTCGAGGCCGATGATGTCCAGTCCCTTCGACCGACCTTCGAGGCCTTCGCGAAGCGCGCGTGGCGCGCCGACGGCCGAAAGTCGATGCCCCATAAGTCGATGCCATGGCAGCTCGCCGGGGTGCTCGAGCGAGCCGACCGCGCCGGGCACCTCGAGGCCGGCCGCGCGCTCGGACGCATCATCACCTCGCTCTTTCCTACCTGCCCTCTCGGGCCGCAGGCTTTCGCGCATTTCGCCCAACGACTCCTCGATGAGAGCGATGCCCCTTCGGAAGATGTGAGCGATATTGCCGCGCACTTCGAGCAGGCCGCCGCGCTCGCCGACGCCCTCGAGATGGACGACTCGGCCACGCGCAGCCGGCTTCGCGCCGGCTCGCTGCTCTTGCACACGCAGGCCTCCCGCGAGCACGGCCGCCGGCTCTTGCGCGACATCGAGCTCGGCGAGCTCGAGCGCGACGACGCGCTCACCTACGCGGTCGGGATGGCTCATAGTCCGTTCTGGCTGGACCGAGTGCGCGCGGCTGACGCCGTATTATCGACCGCCTCCGCCAATGCTTCCGGCCGTAGGCGCGATCCGAGGACCGGCAGCGAGATATCCGCGCCGGCCGACGCCGTCGCAGCGGCGCGCTACCTGCTCGACTGCGCGCCCATCGAGCTGCAGCCCATCGAACTCGACCGGCTCGAAGCGCTGGTCGACGAGGTGATCGACGACGAGGATGTCGAAGGCGCCCGCGAGCTGCTGGCGCTTCGCTCTCACCTCGAGCGCGTCGCCACCGCGCCGGCCTCCCGGGCGGCAGACGCCGCCGACATCCTGGTGAGCGCCTTCGGCCAAGACGCCAGCCCCAGGCAACGCGCGGCCATCGAATTCTGCCGACTCGTCGGCGAGGCGGCCGGCTCATCGCAGGCGGTCGCGCTGGACCCCGACAGTATCGAGCGGGTCACGACCAGCTTTCCGGTGGCCGGCGCGACCGTCGAGGCGCTCGCCCCCGCTGCAAAAGGCGGCGCGCGCCGACTGGCCACCGCGCTCGGCCAACTCGAGGGACAGATGCGCCAAGCCGACCCCGAGCTCACCGCCGCCGAGCTCGCCCCCATCGCCCTGCTCCCGCCCAAGCTCCTGCCATTTTTGCGCACCCTCGACGACGAGAGCGATGTCGATGAAACCACCATCAGGCGCATCGTCGCATCCGCGCGCGAGATTCTGGGTCGGTGGATCCGCCGTGCCCGTACGCCCAGCTACGGCTGGTGGACGCTGGCCGCCAACCTCCTGGCGGCCGACCTGGTCGACGAGGCACTCCTCGCCACACGCCGCGCCATCGACGACGGCGAGCGCCTCGACGAACACATCGAAGAACAGGTGCTCGCCGCCGTCCTCGACCGCGCCGTGCGCCACGGCTCGGATGATGAATTATTGGAATGGTTGGAGATCGCCGAACGGCG
>JBKGZI010000561.1:0-3318 GCA_046545675.1 Persicimonas sp. | reverse complement strand
GGAGAGCACCGACGTGCGCGAAGATCCGCGCGACGAGTGCGGCGAGGGCCAAGTCGAGCGACCGGAGGCGCCCGAGGGGGTCGCCGGCGTCATTCGTGACTCCGACGAGATCACGATGATGACCGACCGGACCTTCGAGATGCTGCGCGAGGAGCGCGGTGTGGACGACCAGCAGGGCGGTGCCGAGGCGCCGAAGGCCGAGCACGGCGACGAAGACCCGGTCGTCGAGCCGGCCGACGAGGCGATCTCAGACGAGGAGCCCACCCAAGTTGTCGAACGCGAGGAAGTCGCTCGAGACTCCGACGCTTCGAGCCAGGATGCCCAACGAGACGATGACCAGGCCGCGGTCGACGACGAGCATGGTGAAGACCAGCCCGACCGGGTTGCTCGAAGTGGACACGACGGTGAGCCCGAGGCCGAGGAGGCGCCTGCGCAGATCGGCAAAGGCCGACACGGTCTGCCCGAGGAGATCTTCGTCACCGACGAGATCCCCCAGGCCGGTGCCCAGCAAGCCGTGTTGGACGAGCTCGGTGAGGTCGAATACGACGGCCCGGCGTCCGAAGATACCGACATCACGGACGGGCGCGATGGGCGTCGACAGCCGCGCTGGCGTATCGTCATGTCCGACAGGGACGACGAGGACGGCGAAAAAGTCGACGCCGACACCGACGCAAACGCCAGCCAGGCGGCTGCGGCACACAAGCCCGACAGCGATGTCGCCGACGATGACGATCTCGACGGCATGCTCGACGAGGCCGCCGAGTTGGTCGGCCTGGGCGAGGAGTCAAACCCTGTCGACATCGAGGCCACCGAGATCGAGCCGGTGGACGATGAGGCGGAAGATACCGCGAGTCGCGAGCGCGCAGAGACGCCGATCCGCAAGGTGGCGCAACCTGCGACGTTCGTCTCCGAGGGCTACAAGCTTCCGCTGCCGATCGACGTCAGTCCGTCTGCCGAGGATATCCGTCTCGGGCTGGAGCATTCACGTGTGCCAAAGAAGAAGAAGGACGCTACATTCCCCCACCCGCGCCCCAAAAACGCCGCCGAGGTCGTCATCAGACGCTTCGACCTCGATCCCGAAGAGCCCCGCGATCACTCCTTTTTGCTCGTCGGGTCGCTCGTCTTCGGCTTCGTGCTGGTGCTCCTTGGGGCCATCACCCTCTTGGGATGAGCGGCCGTGACAGGAATGCCGACCCACCTACGCCGTAACGCCACGGCCAGTCAGCCGACTCACCGACAGTCTTGGGGTTGAGCCCGATACGCGGGCCAGACACCACCGTCAACTCGTCGTGGTCATCCACCGGCACGCCGTGCGTCAGATAGAGCTGGCCGGCGTCGAGCGGGTGCTCGTTGAACGCGCAGTCAATACCCATCGCCTGACACAGCTTGCCGGGGCCGCTGAGCAGATTGCGCAGAACAGTACGCGGCATCTCGTGGTCGTAGCGCTCGAAGAGCCCGCGCCTTCGAGCCATCTCGTCGAGCCCCTCGAGTGGACGAAGCGCGCGGATGAGCAGGGCCGATGGCCGGTGGCCGGCCGGGGCTACCACGTTGAGGCAGTAGTACATCCCGTAAATGAGGTAGACGTAGGCCGTGCCCGGCTCTCCAAACATCGGCGCGGTACGCTCCGTTGGAATGCCCGTGTCGGCGTGGCTGGCCGGGTCGGTGATGTGGCCGTAGACCTCGACCTCGACGATGCGACCGGTGATCGCGGTGCCATCGCCCAGAACGCGCACCAAGTCGCGGCCCAGCAGTCGCCGGGCGAGTTCGTGGGGGGCACGCTCGTAGAAGCTGCGCGGCAGGGGCCGGCGGGTGGTGTCGGAGGTCTCAGAGAATGCGGTCGCAGATAATTCGGCGGTCATCGACTGTTCTCGAGGTAGGCCATATGCTCGCGTTGGTGCGCCAGGCGCTGCGGGATTGCAGCCGCCCGGGGCACCTCGAAAGGTTATTTATTGCCGGGGAGGGCGTCAATTGCGGGATCGCCCGGAAGCGGGCCCTGTGGTGCGGGCGCTGTTTGTTGGAGCGGTCGGCCGAAGGCGTCGCGGCCGAAATGCCCCGGCGGGATGCGAAAGCGGTAGAAGACGTCCTCGGGATGGTCGGTGAACATGTCCTGGTTGAAACGCGCATCGAAGGGATCGAGCGGCCCGAAGATGCGTCGGCGCTCGAGTCTTCGCTGTCGGAATCGATCGATGCTGCCGCGCACGCTGCCGTGAAAGCGGCTCCTGGGAAGAAACCTCGGGTCGAAATAAAACGGCTGATAATACCCGTAACCGTCGTATCCGGCGTAGTCTCGGAAGTCGTCGGGCGGCCTGTCCATTCGAATCACGATGCGAGGCGCCTGATCGCCGTCGCCTTGCTGCTGTGTTTGCTCTCTTTGGGCTTGTGTATCGCGGGCGGGCGGCTGCTCATGGACGACGAAGCCCTGCTGCTCGCCGTCTTCGTCGACGCGCGCTCGGGCGCTGGCCATCGTCGTCTCGAAGCCAAACTCGGGGCTAAACCAGGACGCCTCATCGATATTTGGCTCCAGGCGAAGCGCGACCGCGGCCGATTCGACCGCGAGGTCGATGCGACCGTCTTCGACGGTGATCTCCACGGGGTCTTCGCAGATATAGCCCGTCCCGGGGGCCAGTTGCCCGCCCTCGGTGGCCGCGACCAGGCACACCCCCACCCGATCGGCGTCGGGGCTGATCCCCTCGGAGATCTCGACCTCACCGCCGCGCTCATCGAGCGCAGTGGCGCGCTCGAGGCGCCAATCTCCACCCGACTGCGGGGTATACAGCCCTATCCACAGGTCGAGGCTGTAGTCACGCGCCCACTGCCAGTCGACCTCGCGCAATTCATAGCCAGCTCGGACCCCGTCGTCGTCACCCTCCACGTCGAGCTGGTCGAACTCCAGGTCGATATTCGGGGCGAGCAGCACCTTCGAGGCGCCCACCGAGCTGGCGGCGAGCATCAGCGAGGCAAAGACGCAGCCGGCGAGCAGCAGTACGCCCCACCGGTGGGCTGATGAGGGCTTCGAGCGAAACAAGCCTGGCGACGGTGTGCGATCGCGCATATGGACCTCCCTTGGTACTACTTGGTCTTAGTCGATGAACCCGCCCTGGAGCAGCCACGAACATGACCAAGTAGTATTAGCTGGCGTGGCCACCGCGCGCGCCGCGATGGCTGCTATCCCCTGGTTCGAACATAACCTCTTGGGAGCGGGGGTGTAGGGCTTGGAAATTGCGATTGCGCAATTTTTGCGCGGGGGATGTCCAGTGAGATGCCTATCAGGCGGGATCTCGCGACTCGCAAGGTAGACTGGGCCGGTCGACTGCTTAA
>JBKGZI010000560.1:0-3334 GCA_046545675.1 Persicimonas sp. | reverse complement strand
CCGACTCAGCGCCAGCAACCGACTCGGCGCCACCAACAAGAGCAGGCTCAGCAGCCATCTCGGGCCCGGCGGCAAGCGCCCCGACAGCCAGACGGCGACGAGGCGAGGACCGACCTCAAGTCGGCCGATAGGCTTCAAAATTCGCCTCGACGACAACCATCCAAAGAGGCGCTCGACGCCGAAGACAAGACCGACCTGACGCCCTTGCAGCGCCTCAAGAAGCAGCTCGACGCTGAGGAGGGGACATCGCAATGAGCGAATCGAGTCCTGATAAACGCTCCGAGGTAAACGCCCGACCGTCGAGCTGGTTTGCCAGCCGCGCGGTGCCGCTGGTTCTGCTTTTCCTCGTGACCGCGCTGGCCGGCGCCTGGACGGTCGATGCGGTGCGAGCCCTGGCGGTCGAAAACCTCGGGCCGGCCGGACTGGTCGATCTGGAGGCCGCGTTGAGCGATCCGGAACCCCAGGTCGCCCTGGAGGCGTGTCGCCATTTCTTGCCGCGTATCGACGGCGAGGTCTCCGAGCAGACCCGGGCGACGTTGTACGCGCGACCCCGGGTTGCCAGCCGCTGTTTCGAGGTGCTCGCCGCTCGCGACGAGAGTGAAATGGAGCCCGACGAGCTCATGAGGGGCTCGCGCTGGCGCATGCTCGCCGGTCAACTTTCGCGAGGCTGGCTGGAAGAGTCGCTGGCCGAGGGAGCCGACCAATGCACCGGCATCGAGAGCGCCTATCGGTCGATGCAGGCATCCGAGGCGGCTGCCGAATACCCGATGCTGCGCTGCGCGTTATTATCCCCGAGCGATACCTCGCGCGACTGCTGCGTCGAGCAGATCGGAGGCGAGGAGGGCTTTGAAGAGTTGCTCGAGACGCCCGCGGAGGCTTCCATCGACCAGGCCCGGGAGGATTTCGAGACGTTCGTCGACCTGTGGTTTGCCGACTCTCCTCCCACCAAGACCGGCGATGAGCGCCACGCGCAGATCCAAGACTGGTTGGTCCAGATCGGCTGTCGTATGCACCTCGAACAGCCCGGCCAACGCATCATCGTCAGCGCGTTCCGCCCGGTGATTGACGGCCCGAGCTGTGCGCCCGACGACGAGCCGTCCACGAACTATTATAGCTCCCAGAGTTGGGAGTTTGTGTGCACGGAGCTTTATGCCCAGCGACGCAAACAGAGCGCGGCGAGCCCCAAGGCGGCGATCTGTGAGTCGCTCGAGCTCGCCTCGGTCGCCGATGTCGTCCAGACCGCCGGCGACGAGGTGGACAAGGCATTGAGCGTGGCGCGGCCGAAGGCGAGGGCCGACGCCGAGGCGATCGAATTTGGTGATGTGGAGAGCGGTCGCGGAGTGCTCAACCGTTTCGAGAGACGCCGCCAGATGGACCCGGCGGCAGCCGAGGCGACGCGCCAGATCTACGATACGATCGCGCGTGACGCCTATTGAGAGCCGACTTATGGCGCCGAGCGATCGCAAAGCTGTGCTGGCCATCGAGTGGGTGTGGCTGCTCATCGGCACCGGCGTGGTTCTGGCCCATCTGGTCGAGGCCTGGGCGGCTCCTCACCTGCCGCTGGTCTCGATGATGGCGGGGTTGGTCTTATTTGTCGGCTACCGATTCGCCGCGGCGATGCGGCATCTCTACCTCCCTCCCAAACCCGCCAAGCCTGCCCAACAACCGGTGGGCGCGACGCTGCCGTCGAGCGCCTATGAGGACGACGCGCCGGGGACCGACTATGTCGTCTTGCCGCACCTGCGCGGCCGGCGACGCCGAGACAGTAGGCGGCCGCGCCAGGATGAGCTCGCCGAGGCCGACGCCTCCGACACCCACGAGCTGCCCATCGGCACCGGGGAGGCGGCGCCGCGCCCATCGCGCCCGCCACGCCCAGCGCCGCTATTTTCTGATCCAGAACCCGACACTCAGCCCGACACCCAACCAGACCAAAAGATCGCCGTGCCCTCGGCCGACGGCGCCTTCTATGATGACGACCTCGCCACGGTGCTCGCCGATGTCGAGGATAATGAGCAGACGCTTCGGGTCGACAAAGACGAGCTCCGAGAGGAGACCGAGGCCGACGTGACCACCTCCGGCATCACCATTCCTCAATTTGCCGAGAGCAGCTTGTCGGTCGAAGAGCGCAGGCAGGCCATGGCGATCATTCACAGCCAAGAGGAAGACCCGTCGAGGGTCGAGACTCAGCCGTCGGTGTCTATTGAAGAGGACGACCAGTGAAGGACGGCGGTTCCGACGGCAAGCCGGAGTTCAACCGGGAGAAAGTCCTCGAGTTGATGTTCTCGAAGACGGCCACCTGGCAGATGGTCTTCTTGCTGGGCGCCGCGTTGCTGGTCAGCTTGTGGAACCTCGACGCGGTACGCCAATGGGCGCTCGCCCAGCTCGGGCCCGACCAACTCTCGCGGGCGGAGGCCGCCCTCGAAGATCCGGACGACGAGGTCGCCACCCACGCCTGTTATCTGCTGCTCGTCGAAGGGGAGGGGACCATCCCCGGCTCGCTCGAACGTACTCTCTACGAGCGGCCATACGTGGCCGCCGCGTGTCTGGAGCGGGTCAGCGAAACCATCGCCCACCGCGGCAATGAGCGCGGCAATGAGCGCGGCAATGAGCGCGGCAATGAGCGCGACGAGTCCGAACTCGCCTGGCGGCACAACCCGTTCGTCGAGCATGAATACGAGCTTGTGCCCCGCCACGAATTGCTGGCCTCGACGCTGGGCCGCATGTGGATGACCGATCTGTTCGAGGGCACCCAGAACGCGTGCCCCACGGCGCTCAACGCCCGCCGGGCGCTCGAGCACGCCCGACTCGACCCCACCTACCGGCTGATGTCGTGCGCGGTGGCGGCGGATTCGCCCAAGGTCCGCGAGTGTTGCGTCAAGCAACTCGGCGGCCACGAGGTCTTCGTCGAGCTGCTCGAGCAGCCCGAGCGCGCGCCGCTTCTGGAGGCTTCTTTCGACTTAGCGGCGCTGGCCGGCGCGAGCTTCCCCAGCGTCCCTCTGGCAGCCAGCCACCCGGGCCAGCGGAGCTTCGCGAACTCGACTCCAAAACAGGATCAAGCGCAGGCGCAACCCGCCCGTGCGTCACGCCCCGACGCCGACGAAGAGCGATTCAGCGATATGCAACCCGACGTGCAGGACTGGGTCGTCGAGGTCGGCTGCAACCTGCACCTGGGCGCCCCCGAGCGCCAGACGACCGCCGAGGCGTTTGTCTCGTTGGTGGAGTCGCCCGGCTGCGCGCCTACAGAGGTCGCCTGGAGCGGCATGTATAGCGCCACGAGTTGGTCCGAGATGTGTCTGGGGATGTACGAATACCGCCGCCGGGAGCTGGCCTACTC
>JBKGZI010000559.1:0-3345 GCA_046545675.1 Persicimonas sp. | reverse complement strand
CAACCAGCCAGCCCGAAAGATGTGTATGATGAAAAGCCGAGACGGTGTCAGTCCAATACTGTCGCGACAGCCTCAAGGCAGCCCGCGCTCCACAAATTCAGACGGCGAGTAGATCGCGATCCTCAAGCCGTCGCGTGGGCCCAGGAGGTCGCCGTCGCTGGTGACGACGCCGACGCCGGCGGCCTCGCCGAGCGCCGCGAATTTGCGGTCGGTCTCGTCTTCGACCTGCTCGAAGCGCTCCGGGTGGGTCGGCCCGTCGTAGCGTCCCTCGTCCCGAAAGAGCCCCTCGGCCGCCTGGCGCGACAGCGGCGGGTTTTTGTGGAGCACCGCGAGCGTCTCGCCGCGGGTTGCCTCGTTCCAGACGAGCAGCAGGTCGCGGCGTTCGATGGCGTCGATGATCTTGCGGGAGGCGCTGCCTTTGTTGAAGCCGGAGGCGACGAAGACGTTGGTGTCGAGGATGACCGGGGGTGTGAACATGGGTGGTTTGTTTGAAAGTCGATATGTCGCGTTGCCACAGACATCTCACAAAAGATCCCGCAAATATTGCCCCGTATAGCTCTCATCGCAATCCGCCACATCCTTGGGCGTTCCCGTCGCGACGAGTTGGCCGCCGCCGGGGCCGGCCTCGGGGCCGAGGTCGATGACGTGGTCGCAGCGGGCGATGAAGTCGGTGTTGTGCTCGATGACGATGACGGTGTGGCCGAGGTCGACCAGCTTGTGGAGCGCGGCGCAGAGGGTCTCGACGTCGAGTAGGTGTAGGCCGACGGTGGGCTCGTCGAAGATGAACAGCACCGGCTTGGTGTCGCCGCGTTTGCGGCCGTCGGCGATGTAGGTGGCCAGCTTGAGGCGTTGGGCTTCGCCGCCCGAGAGAGTCGCCGTGGTCTGGCCGAGGCGCAGGTAGCCGAGGCCGACGTCGCGAAGCGGCTCGAGCTTGCGGACCAGCGGCTCGCGTTGGCTGAAGAAGGCGGTGGCCTCGTCGACGGTCATCTCGAGGACGTCGGCGATGGACTTGCCCTGGTATTCGACGCCGAGCACGCGCCGGCCGAAGCGCTGGCCGTTGCACTCCTCGCACAAGACCTCGATGTCGGCCATGAAGTGCATCTCGACGGTGACCGTGCCGGTGCCCTGGCAGTTCTCGCAGCGGCCGCCGGGGGTGTTGAAGCTGAAGTCGCCGATGGTCAGCCCGGCGATCTTGGCGCCGCGGGTGCCGGCGAAGAGCTTGCGCACGTCGTCGTAGCCGCCGCTATAGCTGAGCGCGTTCGAGCGGCTCGAGCGGCCCACGGCCGCCTGGTCCATCAGGACCACGTCGTCGAAGTCGTCGAGGCCCTCGAGCGCGCCGACCGCGCCGGCTTCGACGCCGCCGCGGCCCTGCAGGGCCTTCCAGCCGTTGAAGAGCACGTCCTCGCAGAGTGTGGACTTGCCCGAGCCGCTCACGCCGGTGACCACCGACATGCGGTTATGCGGGATCTCGACGGTCAGCCCGTCGAGGTTATTCTCCCGCGCTTCGATGATGCGCACGAAGTCTTCGGCAGGCGCGTCGATGGGCTCGTAGTTGATGTCCCGGCGGCTGGCCAGCGTACGGCTGGTGAGCGTCTCACGGGCGTGGAATTCGTCGATGGGGCCGGCGAAGAGGACCTCACCGCCCTGCTCTCCTCCGCGCGGGCCGAGCTCGATGACGTAGTCGGCGCTGGCGATGATCTCGGGGTCGTGCTCGACGACCACGACCGTATTGCCCAGGTCGCGCAGCTCGTAGAGCACCTCCAGCAGCCGGTCGGTGTCGCGAGCGTGCATGCCGGCGGTGGGCTCGTCGAGCACATAGAGCGTGTCGGTGAGCGCGCGGCCCAGGCTGGTGGTCAGGTGAATGCGCTGCATCTCGCCGCCGGAGAGCGTGCGCGATTGGCGGTCGAGGCTGAGGTAGCCGCAGCCGATGGTGTCCAGGTATTTAAGCCGGTGGCGAATCTCGTCGAGCAAGGTCGCGACCCTTCCGTAGTCGTCCTTGGAGAGCTCGAGCTCGTCGAAGTAAACGCGCGCCTGCTCGATGCGCATATCCCAGACGTCCGAGATGGGCCGGCCGTCGACGAGCACGTTACGCGCGCTCTGGTTGAGCCGCGAGCCGCCGCACTCCGGGCAGCGGTCGTAGCCGCGATAGCGCGCCAGCAGAATGCGCACGTGCGTCTTATATTGCTTCTGTTTGAGGCCGTCGAAGAAGCCGCGCACGCCCATCCATCCCTTACCGCCCTCGGTGATGAACTCCCGGTCTTCCTCGGGGAGCCGGAAGAACGGCACGTTGATGGCGGTGCCGCGTTTTCTGCACTGGTTGAGCAGCGTCTTTCTGTGGCGCTTGTATTTGGGCGTCTCGAAGCAGGCGATGGCGCCCTCCTCGAGCGACAGGCCCGGGTTGGGGATGACCTTTTTGAAGTCGATGCCCATCACCTTGCCGAACCCGGAGCACTCGTCGCAGGCGCCCAGCGAGCTGTTGAAGCTGAATAACGCCGGCTGCGGCTGGGTGAAGTCGTCGCCGCAGGAGTTGCAGCGAAACGCCCGGTCGAAGACCAGCGGCTCGCGGTCGAGGTCGTCGTAGAAGAAGGCCTCCACACGCCCGCCGCCCACCGCAAAGCCCGCCTCGACGGCCTCTGAGAGGCGCATCTCCTCGTCGTCGCGAATGACCACCCGGTCGATGACCACCGGAAACGAAGACTCGCCGAGCAGCGATTCGATGTCCGTCTCGGTGATGTCGATCATCTCGCCGTCGATGAATAGCCGGCGATAGCCCTCCTGGACCAGATGCTTGAGCACCGCGTGGCGATGCTCGTTGTCGGGCGCGGCGGCCCGGGCGACCAGGATGAGCCGCGTGTCGTCCTCGAGCGCCTCGAGCTGCCGGACGGCCGTGGGCACGTTGTCGCGCTCGACCGGCACGTCGCAGCGCGGGCAGATGGTCTGGCCGATGTGGGTGTAGAGCAGCTGGAGGTGGTCGTCGACCTCGGTGATCGTACCCACCGTCGATCGCGCGTTGGAGACCTCGTTCTTTTGGCGCAACGCCAGCGCCGGCTGGATATTCTTGACGCTGTCCACCGGCGGGCGCTCGAGCCGCTGCAAAAACTGCCGCGCGTAGGTCGACAGCGACTCGGTGTAGCGGCGCTGGCCTTCGGCATAGAGCGTGTCGAAGGCCAGGCTCGATTTCCCCGAGCCGCTCACCCCGGTGACCACCGTGAGCTGATTGTGCGGAATCTCGCAGTCGATGCCCTTGAGGTTATGCGTCTGCACGCCGCGTAGGGTTGTTTTTTGGGCGGTGTCGGTGTCGGCATCGGTGGTTGCGATATGGGGTGTTGCTTGTGGGGTCATGGG
>JBKGZI010000558.1:0-3346 GCA_046545675.1 Persicimonas sp. | reverse complement strand
GGATGCCTCAGGGCGGGCCGGAGGCCGCGCGGCCCAGATGAGGCAGGGATGCCTCAGGGCTATGGACCTTGCCGCCACCGCGTTAGTTCGCACCTTATTGCTGACGGGGACATCGGTTCCCACGGGCACAGGAGGTCTCATGGAGCGGTGGTCGATTCATTGGCAGGACGTGGTCGCGATGGTCGCCGGGGCGTGGCTGATCGCGACGGTGATGGCGCAGATCTCGACGGCGTCGTCGGTCTTTAGCGGCTGGTTCTTCTTTATCTGCGGGGCCGCGCTGATCCTGTTGGGTGCAGGGGCGCTGGCCGACGACCACCCGGGCATCTCGTGGGCCATGGCCGTCTTTGCGGCGGTCGTCCTCGTCGCTCCATTTATCACCGGGATCACCGGCGACGCGGTGGCGACCTGGAGCGCGGTCATCCCCGGGGTCATCGCGTTGGCGATGTCGGTGTGGAGCGCGCTGAGCAAGCGCGGCGAGCGCGAGGAGATTCCCGGCCGGCGCGACGGTGAGCGGGTGACGCTGCGAGATCTCGGAGGCGATCTGCGCCGCGCCGTTCCCTGAGCTCGTTCAGCCCCCGGCCTCGAGCCATGCGGCCAGCTCGGGCCAGACCTCGGTGGGGGCGTGACGGCCGAGCAGCAGGTCGAAGTGGCCGTAGTGATGTCTCGTGCCGGTCTCCTCGCCGAAAACTCGCATCTGGGCGTTGGCGCCGAGCAGCCTCTGGGTGTGCTCGACGGCCTCGACGGAGACCTGGGCGTCGCGGCTTGCGGCGACCAGCAGCGTGGGGATCTCCAGGCGTGAGGCGTGCTCGACGAATCGGAAGTCGGACTGGGTCCGAAGCCCACCGTCCTCGAAGGTGGTCGCCAGCGAGCTGAGCAGGCTGGTGGGGATGGTGTGAAAGACGCGCGCGTGCAGCTTGCGCACCATCGCCGGCTCGATATTGGCCGGCCAGACGTTGAACCCCTCGAGCGCGCGCAGATTGCGGCCCAGCGACGGGGCGAGCAGGTGGACCAAGGTGCCGTAGGGCACCGCGTAGAGGCGCTCGATGAGCGGGCGAATCGCCAGCAGATGCTTGAAGCCGGTGGCGCCGACTTTGTAGTCGAGCGCCGAGCCGACGGTGATGCCCCGGGCGATCGGCGCGCCCGGCTCGAGGATGCCGTAGCACATCAGGAGCACCCCACCCATGCTGTGGCCCAGCCAGTGGACCCGCTCGGCGCCGGTCTCGGCGAGGATCGTCTCGATGATCGCCGGGATATCGTAGTGGAGGTAGTCGTCGATGCGCCAGTCGAAGCTCGCCGGCCGGCTGTCGCCGTGGCCGCGAAGCTCCGGAAGCCACACATCATGGCCGCGAAAGGCCAGCCATTCGGCCAGCGAGCGCTCTCGAAAATGAAAGCCACGGTGGTTGGCGGCCAGCCCGTGCAACAGCATCACCGGGGTGCGGTGCGCCTTTTTGCCGGCCACTCCCCCAGGCACGCGCCGAAGGTTGAGCTCGAGGCCGTCTTCGGTGAAGACACGATAGGATTCGGCGGGCGCCGGAAGCGTGTGCAGATGCTTCCAGGGGCGTGGCAATTCGAGCAGATGATGCAGACGATCGAACACGGCTAAGACTCGACGAGAGGAGAAGCGAACGCTCATTTATCTGCCGTGGACCGCAGCCTGTCAAACCCGGATGCCCTTTGTCATATGCGATGCTATGGTGGGGCCAAATCGTGACGAAATGAACGCGTATCGAGGACGAGATGGGCACGTACGATATCCCTTATTATCTGGATTACCTGGGCGAGCCGCTCCTCAAAAAGCTCGAAGAACAGGGCGAGTCGGTGGCGGCCGTCCCGGGGCTGAGCGTGACGCCGGGGCTTCGAGAGTCGTTCCCGCATATCGAAACCGACGAGGCGCTCGAATTCGTCTGTGAGCTGTACCGGCGAACCCGCGACGAGCTTCGCCGTGTGCTCGACCAGCGCGGCAAGGACCGCGCCTTTATCGACCGGGCGGTGGCCGAGTGTACTGAGAATAATATCGGCCGCGACTATCAGTCGCCGGACTACGAGACGCCCATCGGCCGCACCGACGCCGACGCGCGCGTGGTCGTCGGGCCGCTGCCGGCCGACCAGCGGATCAGCCCCGAGGCGCTCGAGCCGGTGGGCGTGCCCGAGTTTATGGAGGGCATTCAGGTGACGCTTTTCGGTCCGCCGGATACCGCCAAGATGTCCATCAACGCGATGAATGCGCTGCACCGGCGCCCCAAAAACGAGCCGTCGCTGGTGACCGAGCTCGTCGAGGAGTCGGGCGCCGTGCCCAGGTGGGGCGCCGATAACGAGGACTCTCAGACCCCGATCATGCGCACCTTTTTGAAGGCGTGCGAGAATTTGGTCGGCTGCTTCGACGGCACGATTCGCTTCGTGGACGAGGAGCGCCAGAAGACCTACGAGCTGGCCGACGACAAGCTGGCCAAGCCGATCAAGCGCATCCCGGGGCTGGCGCTGCCCGACGGAAATCACCTGCTCGACGGCCAGCCGCTGCCGCTGCATCTCTTCGATTTTGCGATGCACCTCTTTCATAATTGGCAGCGGCCCGAGGCGCTGATCTTCTACGTGCCCAAGCTCGAAAACGAAGAAGAGGCCGCCTACGTCAAATCGCTGATCGGCGAGGCCGAGGCGATGGTGCGAGAGCGCCATCCGGAGTACGAGGCCGGCAGCGTGCGGCTATTTATCGTCTTCGAGAATCCGCGGGCCATCTTTCGCATCCGTGAAATCGCCCAGGCGCTGTCGCCGCATTTCTTGGGCGGCAGCCTCGGCTGGCACGACTTTTTGGCGTCGACCGCGCGCGTATTTCGAAACGACCCGCGCTACCGGATCCCGGTCAAGGCCGACCCCAATATCGTCATCAATCACATCAAGGAGTCCCACGAGATCTTGGCGCGCGCCCTCGACCCGCTCGAGGCCATCAAGATCGGCGGGATGTACGGGGTGCTCTTCGAGGGCGGCAATCGGGAGTCCTTCGAGGTCAGCATGGTCGGCTATATCCGGGACGTGGTCGCTCAATTGAAGCGCGGCCTGGACGGCTTTTGGGTGGCCCATCCCGACTTCGTGCGCCCGGGGATCGCGCTGGTCGAGGCGTTCCATCGCTCTCAGAAAGACCCCGATAGCGACGTGCTCGAGCGGCTCATCGAGCAGCTCGTGCCCGACCCGGTCGAGCGCGAACCGCTGCTCGAATTCGTCTTCGGCGAGGATGTGCCCGGCCTGCCCGAGGATGACCCGCGCTACTTGCGCGGGGTGCTCGCCGCCAACGTGGAAACCTCCGACGTCATCGCCAACGACGACCCCGAGGAGGTGCGCTACAACGTCTTCC
>JBKGZI010000557.1:0-3354 GCA_046545675.1 Persicimonas sp. | reverse complement strand
CCTCCGGCTCGGGTTCTGGTTCCGGCTCGGGTTCCGGCTCGGGATCAGGTTCCGGTTCCGGCTCGGGTTCGGGTTCCGGCTCGGCCTCGGGCTCGTCGTCATCCTGTGCTGCAACGCCGTCCAACTCTGCCCAACGCCCCTCCTGCATGCCGTGGCCGATGCCCTCGAGCTCGTCGAATTGCTCGGCCCATTCGGTCTCGAAGCTCTCCCCGTTGGGGGCGAACTCCCAGATCAAAAAGGGCGCGGCCGCCAGCCCGTGCAAAGCCAAGCTGATGGCGATCGCCCAGGCCAAAACCGGTAAGCCCCACCAGAGAGCTTCGTCGGGCTCCTCTTCGGGAGCTTCCTGCTCGGGTTGTGTGGGTGTCTCGGACATGGGCATTTGGGCTGGAGCTAATGCTGTCGCGCGCGGTCTGCGAGCGCACATGCAGTCAAACACGGCGAGCAGCGGCCCGCATTCCGGTGTGGGCGCCGATCAATTCGAGATGCAAATACTGATTTCGTTACTAGCGGGGGAACAAGACGCTTCCGGCTGGCAGTCATCTTCACTGGTACACACGCTGTAGCAGCCGTCGTCGATGCCCGGCCCGGACGCGAACACCTCGCCCTCAGGGCACTCGTCCGAGTCCGGATTGGAGAGATCGCCGTCGAGGCAATCGTTGAGCGGGTCGCATTGTGGCTCCTCCGTTACACCGTCCTCGCCGCAGGAAAGCGAAGACAGGGCGCTGCCACACCCGCGGATTTCAGCCACGGTCAATGCGGTCGAACACGACGAGACTGCGGAGGTGAATGCGTCGCATGTGAGCTCGCCGCGATTGCGGTCCTCACACGTGTCGAGATACCGATCGAAACTCAGAACAAAGTTGTCGCAAACCTGTTGTTCTTCGTCTTCGGTCAAATCGGTGAATTGGGTGTCACCCGACGGACCCGAGCCGCCCGAGTCGTTGGAGTCGCCGCAACCGCCGATTAGCAAGGCGAGGGTTGCGATTCCTGCACAGAGTCGAATTTGGATTAGAGTCGTTTGCAATGGCGCTGACATAGGCATTATCCCTCCAAGAATTATGGTTTGGGTATTGGCAAGTCACTGTATCACGAGGGCAGCCCTCACACGAAGTGGGGCATCCGCGCCATCCGAGGAATGAACGCCCGAAGGTATCTGCTCTATGTCGTGCGGACTTGCGGCGAGGGGGCCGCTGCGCTAACACTTCCCGCCCATAGACCGTGTGTCCAGCCAGCCACTCTTAAAAGATCAAAACATGTCGGACGAAACGAACGAAAAGAAGAACGACGAGAAAAAGTCTTCCGTGCGAAAGCGCGTCAAAGTCGTCGAAGAGGTCGTCGAGGATACACCTCCCGAAGAGGAGGCCGACGAGACGACGGCCGAAGGCAAGAGCGACTATACGACCGAGCATAAGGCGGGTAGCAAGGTGCGCGTAGCGCGCGCGAAGATGCCCACCGGCTCGACCACGTCGGGCGGCGAGTCACGGGAAGAGGCTTCGAAAGAAGAAGCTGCCTCGGACAAAGACGCCGCTGACGCTAAGACATCAGCGGATAAGCCACCCGCGAAGGCTCCGCAACCGCCGAGTCGTCGCGCGGTCGACATCCGGAAGCAAAAAGAAGAAGAGCGCAAGGCCAAAGAGATGGCCAAGGCCAAGAAGGCCAGTCAGGACAACAAGCGGGCCAAGAAGGGCAGGGGCCAACGCGGCCAAAAGCCGCCCAAGCTCGAATACGCGGCCAAGCCCGAGCCGGACGTCAGCACCGCCGACTTCGAGGCGCTGTTGGCCGGCACCGAGGGCGCCAGCGCCCCGCAGGTTGCCGACGTCGAGGCCGGCGACCGCATCAAGGGCTGCGTCGCCGCCATCGGGGAGAAGTTCATCTTCGTCGAGTTCGGCAGCTCCAAGAGTGAGGGTTACGCCAGTCGAGATGACTTTCTGAACGAAGAGGGCGAGCTCGAGGTCGAGATGGGCGACGAGCACGAATTCTACGTGCTCGGCACCCGGGGCAACGAGATTCAACTCGGCAAAAATCTCAGCGGCCGTGAAGGCGCCATGGAGGCCATCCGCACCGCCCACGCCACCGGCGTGCCCATCGAGGGCCGCGTCGACGCGACCAATAAGGGTGGCTTCGAGGTGATGATCGGCGGCGTGCGCGCATTCTGCCCGGTCAGCCAGATCGAACTCGGCTATACCGAAGAGCCCGACGGCCACGTCGGCCAGACCTACCGATTCAGGGTCGAGCAGGTCGCCGAGGGCGGCAAGAACGTCGTCGTCAGCCGCAGCGCGCTGCTCGAAGAGGAGCGCAAGGCCCAGCGCGAAGACACGCTCGACAGCCTCGAGGAGGGCCAGGTCGTCAAAGGCCTGGTCACCCGGGTGGTCGACTTCGGCGCGTTCATCGACATCGGCGGCGTCGAGGGCCTCGCCCACGTCTCCGAGTTGGCCCACGGGTTCTTCGACAAGCCGACCGACGTGGTCAGTCCCGGCGACGAAGTGGAGGTCAAGATCCTCAACATCGACCGCAAGGACGGCGATCTGCGCATCGGCTTGTCCATCAAGGAGACCCAGGGCGATCCGTGGGAGGACGTCAACAAGAAGTTCTCCGTGGGCGACCAGGTCGAGGGCGAGGTCGTGCGTCTGGCGCCGTTTGGCGCCTTCGTCGAGGTCTCCCCCGGCATCGACGGATTGGTTCACGTCTCGGAGATGAGCTGGAAGGAGCACGTCAAGCATCCCCAGGACGTGCTCAGCCCCGGCGAGACGATCATGGTCGAGATTCAAGACATCGACCAGGTCCGCCAGCGCATGAGCCTGAGTATGAAGGCCGTCGAAGGCGATCCGTGGGACAGCGCAGCCGAGCGCTACGCTCAGGCCATGGAGGTCACCGGCACCGTCGAGAATATCGAGGACTTCGGCGTCTTCGTGCGCCTGGACTCGGGCATCACTGCCCTGATCCCGCGCAGCGAGATGGACCTGCCCAGCGGGGTCACCCCGCACCGCAAGTACACCGAGGGCGAGCAGGCCACCGCCCGCGTGCTCGACGTCAACCCCGGCGAGCGCAAGATGGCGCTGACCGAGAAGTCGGCCGAGGATATCCAGACCTCCGGCGATACTGGTGCGTCCAAGAAGTCCAAAAAGCCAAAGAAGAGCTCCGGCGGAGGCCAGACCTATACCGATACCGATAGTGGTGGAGGGTTTGGGACGCTCGGGGATTTGTTGGGTGATAAGCTCGATGAAGACTAAGAAAGTAAGACAGTGAGAAAGTAAGAGAGTGAGATACTGCAACGGCTATGGGCCGACCGGAAGAGTCCGGGTACGTATTTAGCGCCCCGAGCCATGTGATTGGCTCGGGGCGCTACTATTTGCA
>JBKGZI010000556.1:0-3365 GCA_046545675.1 Persicimonas sp. | reverse complement strand
GCATCGAGTGTCTCGAGCTTCTCGTTATCCCCAAGACTTACGCGCTTGTACTTAGTACTACAACGTCACTTTCGACCACGGAGTCAACCTCCGCGAGGTGAGTTTTTCTAGCTCCAGACATGGCTCGGCTCGACATCGACGGGTTCGCGTTCGGGGCTTCAGAGGTGATTGCTACCTGGAGTGCGTCAGATTCAACTATTCAAAGCTGGCCGTCGTGCCCGCCGGGCTGTGAGCGCTGCTCGAAGCCGGGGGCCGCCGCGGCCGGCTCGGCCTGCTGCTCCTCCGCCCAGATCTCCTTCCACCAGTAGATGAGCTGGCCGATCGGCCCGCCGATGAAGATGAGCAACGCCCACAGAAGCTGGGTGTTGCCCTCGAGGCCGCTCTTTTTGAAGAGGTGATAGAGAAAGTAGAACAGCAGCCCGAACTGCAGCAGCATCGTCAGCCCGTGGGCCACGAAGATCGCCCCGAAGGCGCTCAAAAATACACCCGCTTCCTGCTCACCGGCTCCCGGCGCCAAGAACATCGTGCCGAAGACGAACGCCATGAAGATGAAGACGTAGACCAGGGGCCATGCGGTCAGGACGGCCAAAAAGATCTTCTTGCCTCGGGACATGGGTGACTCCGCGTGGAGGTGGATGTATGGGCGACGTCCAAAGAGGTTAACCACCGACCAGCCGCGCCGCAAACCCAATCGCCTGCGTCCCGAGGACATCGGCGTCGCGGTCGGTCGGGCTTTCGGAGCGGCGATCGAGCGGCAAATACGCCGGCTTTGGCGAGGCTTTGCACCAAGCCTGCACCGGGCTGGCACTATGTTTGCATAGTGACCATGACGCCAATGTCACTCACCTGCGTCATCGGCCCGCCAAGACCGCCAGACGCCGCTTTTCGACACCCGCCGCCCATCGAGGCTTTTCATCTCGCCATCGCTCCGAGTTCGAAGACGCTTACCTCGCTGACATCAGTTGCCGACGTTCTCACCCTCCAATCGGCCTCGACCCAATCAGCACACCTCGCCGAGCCGATGGCATCGTCGTTGCAGTTGTGCTTTCCCGACGGCGATAGCCTGAGCTTGCAGCCACGACTTACGGCCCCTTCGTGAGTACCGGCTGCCACCGGTCAGGGTCGCCCATGTGGATGATTGAGACTGACACTTGATGGGAAGGCCAAAAATGAGACGACTAACACACAAACGATGGAACCGACTCTTTGCCACGCTCACCGTGCTCTGCCTCGTGTTGAGCCTGGCTGCCTGCTCCGACGACCAAGGCGGCGGCACAGGTGGCGACCAAAACAACAACGAACTCGACCAGGATGCCGCGGCGGATATTCGCGATGACGCCTCCGATGACGAAAGCGATGGCGGCAGCGACGCGGGTTCGGACGCCGGCGACGCCCAACCGGATGCCCCGGACGCCGATCGCAGGACCTCGTCGCTGAGGTTGGCCATCTTCGATATCGACGGAGAGCCGATCGACTCGGCCAGCGTCACCCTCGCCCAGCCCGAAGGCGGGTCGAACAACCCGTCCAGCGGCCAGAGCGACGCCGCCGGCGACGTCTCATTCGACGAGCTCGGCGCCGGTCGCACCCTGGCCATGATCGAGGCCGACGGCTACGCGCCGGCCACCGCCGTGATCGACCTGCCCGAAAGCACCGACGCGCTCCGCACCATCCACCTGCTGGCGACCGGAGACGCCCACCCATTCGACCCGACCACCGACAGCGAGCTCTACGAGGACCGGGTCCACGTAACCATCCCGGCCGACTCGCTGGTCGACGCCGACGGCGATGACTACACCGGCGCCGCCCAGGCGCTGATCACCCCGCTGAACCCCTCGACCGACCAGCGCGCCGGCATGCCCGGCCCGCTCGATGGCGTGCTCGAGGGCGACACCGAGCCGACCCCGATGGAGTCGATCTTCATGGCCGACATCCAACTGCAGACCGACACCGGCGAGCCGCTGTCCCTCGAGGACGGCGCGCAGGCGACTCTGGAATTCGTGATCCCCGACGACCTGCAAGACGCCTATAGCGTCGGCGACGAGATCGAAGCCTACTGGTACGACACCGATGCTGGCATGTGGATCCAAGAAGGCATGGGCGACGTCATCGAGTCGACCTACGCCGCCGAGAAACTCGCCTGGACCGTCGACGTCAGCCACTTCACCTGGTGGAACTGCGACCGGCCCTGGTACGACAAAGAATGTGTCGAGGTGACGGTCGTCGACCAGGACACCGGTGATCCCGTCCCCGGCGCGCAGGTCTTCGTCGACGGCGTCTCCTACAACGGCACCAGCTATGGAGCCAACACCGACGCCGCCGGCCTGAGCTGCATGGACTTCAAATTGAGCTCGGACGCCGAAGTGACCGCCGCGGGCCCGGACGGCCGCACCCAGGTCGGCGACGCCATCGCGATCTCCGGCTCCGGCACCGCCGCCACCTGTGGCGGACAGGGAGACGGCAGTTGTCAGCAGATTCAAATCGAGCTGGCGCCGCCGACGTGTCTGTCCGGCTCGATCGTCGACGAAAATGGCGATCCCATCGAGGGCGCGCGCATCTCGGGCCGCTACGACGCCACTCTGGGCACCGAGAGCCAGACCGCCACGAGCGACGCCTCCGGCGAGTACTGCCTGTCGGCCCCCCAGGGCGCCGACGTCGACGTGATCGTCACCTACACCGACGACAACGGCACGTTCACGAGCACCTCGACGAGCGTCACTGCCGACACGACTGCCCAAAGCTGTGGCGACGGCTCCTGCACCGACATCGGCCCGCTGACCCCCGAAGCAGGCCAGATGAGCTGCATCAGCGGAGAGGTAGTGACCAACCCGGGCACCGACGAGTCCGGCCCGGCCGCCCCGGGCACGCATATCTACGTCTTCCAAGGTCAGGCAGGCGACGCCGACGGCCATGGTGACTTCGTCATCGACTGCTCCGAGCCACCCGAAGAGTGGGGCACCCTGCTCGCCGAAACCTCGACGGCCGCAGACGGCTCGTTCTGCGCGCCCACCCCGGTGCTCGGTGACGACGTCAGCGTGGTCGCCGGAAAGTGCGGCAGCCAGGCCGAGCGTTGCCTGCGGGTGCGCGGCCAAATCAGCGTCGACCAACCCGCCAGCTGCGGCGACGGCGACTGCACCGAGCTGATCGAGCCCATCTACATGTACAACGAGTGCGGCGAAGGCCCGTGAGCTAGCATGCACTAATATGGTCGACCAGAACCGGCGCGAGAGTCCTTCTCGCGCCGGGTTTTTAGGTGGGGCGCGTTCGTTCATGCGCGCCCCAAGAAAGCTGTGCGAACAGTGGGTGCCAGGTTGATGTCTCCCCACTTTTTCCACGTGGTCCACGACAATCTCGCGCGGGCTCCGCGG
>JBKGZI010000555.1:0-3369 GCA_046545675.1 Persicimonas sp. | reverse complement strand
GGCGGTGGCCGGTCGCAAAAAGTACGTGGCCCGCGAGTATCGCACGCTCGAGTACAACTATGTGCCCGGCGCGCACGTGCGCCCCAACCGCGCAAACGACCTCGCCAGCGCCAACACCGCGGGGCTGCCACAGTACGACGTACACAACGCGCTGGAGTCGGTCTGGGATCTGCTGACCGAGGGCGACGACGACGGGCGCATGGTCAAATTCATCTTCGTCCACGACATCGGCGAGGACGGATACGAGACGGTCTTCGACGACGAGCACGACGAGATCTGCAGGCTCAGCGACCCCGACCAGATCCGTGAGTTTTCCAACGTGCGCGACCCGCAGCGCATGGCCGGCGAATACTACAAGCTCGAATTTGAATACCTGATCTCCGACGGCAACTACGACCAGTGAGGTAGCAGGCGTGGCTGACGTAGGCGTATCCATCGAGGGGATCGGCACCGACGAGACCGCGGGCAATGCGGGCGTGGTCTGGGCGACCACCGAGCAGACACCGGACACCACCGACTACACATGGACCGACGGGCTCGCCGGCTACCCAAGCCCCGGCAAAGACAGCGCCGATCCCCGCACCGCCGAGATAAGCTTGGGCGGCTTTGTGGCCACGCTGCACATGCGCCCGTCCATCCGGCGGGTGCTGCTGGCTCGCCAGGATCAGGCCCCGCACACACTCCAGGCCGACATTGACGACACCGACACCACCGTCGACCTCGGCGAGACCGGGGCGTCTGGTGCGGTGTACATCGGCAGTGAGACGATGCTGATCACCGCCGACAACGGCGACGGTACCTACACCGTCGAGCGCGCGTTCTGGTCGTCGCAGGCCTCCAAGCACGACGCAGGCGCGGTTGTATACACCCGACCGCCGTACTACCGAAACCGGCTGGTTACGTTCTGGGTCCACGACGGTGAGACGACCAGCCAGCGCGGGCTTGGCTACCTCGACGACATCGACACCGAGGCGGGCCAGACCCGGCTGGTGCTGCGCGTGGAGGGGCCGTTGGCTGCGCTGCAGGGTGTCACGCGGATGCGGTTTAACCCACAGATGAATGTGACCGTCGAGCGAATCGACGAGGACAGATCAAAGGGGCTAAGATACGAGTGGGATGATACCGATTTCGAGTCGGTGGTCGCCAAGGCGTTCGACGCCAGCGGCAACCCGGATGAAGACTGGTATTACTCGGGCTTCGACGCGGTTTTAGAGTCACAAGGTGGGGACCCGCCCAACGAGTTTCCGTGGGTGCAACTCGACGGGGCGATCTGGGGGATCGGATACGCCGGAACCAGCATTACTGTCCGCCGTAATCGCGGATGGTTTGATTTCGACCTCGAGGGCAATCGCTTCGAGACGTCCAGTGCCGGACCGGTCGACGATCCGGTCTACGAGCTCGGCTTCTGGTATCGCGAGCAGGGCATCGCGCCCTACCCCATCGCCGACATCGAGCAGGTCGCCGAAAACGCCTTCCAGCCGCTGATCATCGCGGGCGCGCTTTTGTGCTCGGGCGATAGCGACACCATCGATCCGGACACCCTCGATATGGTCCACGGTCGGCTCGGACTGGGCGTCGGGTGGCTGTTTGGTCAGGAGGGCATCGACGCGTTTATTGATCTGGCCAACGAGGACCGCGACGTTGAGATCGACCAACTCGTGCTCGGCTGGGATGGGGAGCCGGTCGACGTGCTCAACACGGTCCTGTTCAAACTGCTGCTGCCATACGGATACTGGCTCGCGCCAAACATCGAGGGGCGGCTGATCCCTCGCCGGTTCGACGGGCTGACCGTCGAGACGCTGGCCGACGCGCTGGATAACCAGATCGAACTTTTGTACGACCTTCAGAGCACACCCACGATCACCATGTCGCCCGGCTACGGGGCGATCTTGCAGCAGTACACAGCCGAAATCGGCAAGACGCCGGTGTTCGAGGGTACGACCGTCGAGGGCAACGCTGTGGGCGCATCGGCCCGGCTCGACAAAATGGTGCCGCCCGAAAAATCGGACCTCGACTATCACACCTTAGAGACCCGGCGGAGCGATGTGGTTCAAGACATCATCTTGAGGCAGGCCATCTTTCTGCGCGGGCAGATGCCGCAGGTGACCATCCGCGCCAACGACTGGGAGCTCGACGGTCTCGACTACAGCATCGGCGAGTGGGCGACCATCAAGCCGCCTGCGGGCAGCGACCCAGTGTTTTACGACGAGGAGGGCGAGGACGTACCCACCGCCGACCTCCAGGATCATCCCTACGCGATGCTGATCACCGGGTGCGGCTGGAATACCCAGACCGACGCCTACGAGATCGACGGGCTGCTGACCAACTACACCCGCAAGCCCGGCCGGTATATCGCCCCGGCCGCGGTCGTCAAAAGCGTGGCCACCGTCGACTCGAAGCACGTCATCACTGTCAAGACCGAAAGCGACGGAGACGACGCCCAGGACGACGACATCAGTGAATTTTCTGCCACCCATCCCGTCCAACTCTATGATACCGATTCAGCACTGCGCGAGAGCACCGTTTTGACCATCGAGTCAATCACGGGTGACGACATCACCTTGAGCGGCACGTTTACCAACACCCCGGCCGATGGCGACCAGATCAAGCTCGCCGAGTTCGACGAGTACGATGTCGAGGACTTTGGCACAGAGCGCGGTTGGTGCTATCTTGCTGACTCGGACGACACACTGGGCTCAGAAAACGAGGAGGCGGACCAATGGCAGTGATACGACTGGCAGTGATCGCAATAACCATCACCATGCTCGGCGCGTGCGGAGACGCAGCGGACACCGGGGGCAACAACGACGGCGAGGCTGGCGAGGCGTGCACCGGCGAGCACCTCAAACTGAACTACCGCGAATGTGTGGGCGATGAGGCCTATGAGCAAGCGTGGGAAGACGCCAACGCCGAGGCGCAGGACAACACTGTCGCCAACGCCGACCCCTCCGAAGACGACACCGTGCTTGGCTGCGACGGCGACGCCGTCGCCCATCTGTGCAACTACGACGAGCAGATCCACGACGACCAATGCGCGTGGGGCAGCGGCAAATACCAGGGCGTTGAGGGCGCGCAGCCCACGGTTTACTGCGGGTGCTTTGAGGCTGACATCGAAAGCGACAGGTGGGCGTGTGACTGACGACTATCGAGAATTTCAGCGCATCGACTCCGATGGGTACGACAAAAACAGCCCGCTCGACCAGATGCTCTTGCGTCGCATGCGCAAACAGGTCCAGTCACTCGGCGAGTTTCCCGACCCGTGCGCATCGATCGAGCGCAAAAACCCAGGCGGCGCGTTCCCTGAGTTGTATTCGGGTGTGCCTCGCACCATCCACTACCATGTAAGGCGGGTGCCTGCCGGGGTTAGTG
>JBKGZI010000554.1:0-3378 GCA_046545675.1 Persicimonas sp. | reverse complement strand
CTCGATTGCCGTTTAGGCTCACAGCGAGTCTACCGACGGACGATGATCACACCCGTCGGTGTGGTCGGACACGATTATCGAGCAGGTGCATCGCCGCGTACTCGGCGATGTCGCGACGAGGGCCGAGCAGAGTTGAGACTACCCGGCGCCACGCTTTTGATCGAGGAAGGTCGACCAGTCGAATCGATTCCAGCCGAGCAAGGCCAGCGTCGGCTGGAGCAGCGCCATCGAAAGCGCGACCGCCACGCAGGTCGGCCACGCGACGGGGTGGTCGGCCCCCAGGCCGGCGACGAGGGCAACCGCGATGATGACCAGCGGGCGCACCAGCGTCAGCGTGCCGAAGGCGCTCACCGTGATGTAGCTTCGAAGATCGTAGGAGGGGAGTGCATAGACACCGAATACCAGCGCTACGCAACCGGCATAGACCGCATAGAACACGCGCATAGAGGAGGCGACTTGCTCCAGGGCCACGACCGCCTGGCCGACATCATCGACCAGCCAAAAGGTGGCCGCGACAGTCAGCGCGATGGCGGCCAGCGCCACGTGGACCAGCCCGATGCCGCTGAACATCGCGCGAAGATAGTAGCGCCGCTTGTCGAGCCGTGGGTTTCGGCCCAGGGCGTCGCGGTAGCCGACGAACATGCCGTCAATCACGGCCATGACATACAGAAGGGCCAGGTCAGTCATCTGCTCTCCCCGAGCCGGCCGGCGATGCGGCCGAGCGAAGCACGCCAAGGGGCGTCGAGAGCGCTTTGCACTCCCACCACGGCGTGCATGACCCGAAAGATGGGCAACAACCCCTGCTGGTTATCGAATAACCGGGTCGTGAACTCTCCTCCCGGGTCGCCCGCCGCCTCGAGCAGGACGTCGCCGCTGTGGGCGCGCAGGGCCGAGCAATAGCCGTCGTGTTGGCCTAGTGGCTCCCGAAAGCGGGCTCGGTGGAATAAGAAAGCGCCGATGGGGCTCGCCCAAGACGGCTGGATGTCGAAATGGATGAAAGCGTGCGGTTCGAGGCTACGTTGCTCGGCGAAGAACTGACGCAAGGCATCGCCTCGAAAGTGGTGGATCACACCCGACGACAGAAATATATGCGCTTGGTGATCGAGGGCGAAGGCGTTGGCATGATGGAAGCGGCAATCGAGATCCTCGCGGCGGGCGATTTGCCGGGCGGCGTCGACGAGTGTGCGATTGAGGTCGACGCCGATCCACTCGATATCCGGCGCGCTGTGGTCGAGTGCGAGCCGGCGTACGACGTAGCCCAGCCCACAGCCGATATCGACGACGCGGATCGGATCGACTCCGCGCTGCCTCAGGCACTCGATGAGCGGCCCTAACAGCGTCCATACCCGCTGGTCCTGGCAAAATTCCTCGGAGAGGCGCTGGATTTCAGCATGCGAGCGCAACAAGACATGGTCGACCGCGACCGGGTCGAGTACGTCGTCGCGGGCAGGGATCTGCGAGGCGATTCGCGCGCCCCAGCGCTGTCCATTGTCACGAAGCGTCGACACCACTGTCGAGCGTTTGACCGCTCGGCGCTCGAGGCTCTCGGGGTCGTAGTCGACCACCAGATCCGAAATTTCCCACAGCTCACTCATCGAGCTGGGAGGGTATGGGATTTAAGCGGGTGCGCGCAATATGAAGCCCGGCTTGACGGTCAGTGCTTGTCTGGAAGGTCATCGCCGGTCGCTTCGAAGAGCGGCCAGAGCGCTCTTCGCAGACAAGGGGGCCAGACGTATGGCGAAGCGGGGAGAGCCGGCGAGGGCTGCCAGCTTGGACAGAGCTCGGGTCCCGGCGAGCTTTGGCATGCGCTGCTCGAGCGCACTCTTGGCGAGTTCGGCATCCATCAGGCCGCTGCGCATCAGGCGTTGTAGGTCGCGGATATCGAGCGATTGGGAAAAACGTCGAAAGACGTCGGCGCTGGTGTATAAGGAGCGAAACCGCTGGTTCCAGGCGCGCTCGTAGCCGGCGAGGTCGCGCCCGTCGGCCAGCGCGTCGGCCAGGATACGGGCCGCGATGAGGCCCGCGCCGATGCCCGAGCCGTGCGCCGAGAAGACTTGGCCGGCCGCGTCCCCCAGTGCCGCCACGTTGCCTCGCTGCAGGCGTCGGTGGGGCTGGCCGAGCGGGATGGCGCGGGCGCCGCCGAATAGCTGCTCGCCCACCCACGGGGTGTCCTCGACGAAATCACGCAGGATGGCCCGCCCCGAGCGATAACCCTCGGCCGGGATACTCCCGGTCAAAATGCTCATGTGGTCGTCGTCGAGGCGAAGGTTCAAGATCGAGTAGCCGCCCTCGATGCCCGAAAAGCAGAGAGTCTGGCCGGGCTGGACGCCGTGCTCCTCGAAGAACGCCCCGGCTTGGTTTCGGTCCTCGACATGGTGGACGGCCTGGGCGGCCGTGCAGATATCGCTTGGAGCCGGTCTGGGGGCGCCCAGCAGGTCGGCGCCGGCGAGGCCCGAGGCGTCGATATACCAGCGGGCGCGAATGGTCCCGCCGGAGGTCTGCAGGCCGTCGTAGTCGATCGCGTCGACCCGCGTCGACCCCTGCAGCCTGGCGCCGGCCTCACGCGCAGCCTGCTGCAGCCGCTGGACGAGCAGGCGCATATCGACCTCCATCAGGTCGTGGTCGCGCACAACCACGCGCTCCGGGCCGAACCCGGCCACGAGGTGAAAGTCGACGCCATGCGCCAGAAGTTCGGGCGCCTGGGGCAGGGCGATGCCGGCTTCTTCGAAGCAGGCCCCTGGCACACCGTTGATCCAATGCGCGCCCGCCTCCTCGAGCGGCCGCCGCTCCACACAGACGGCGTCCATGCCGCGCCTCGCGCAAAAAAGTGCAGCGGCGGCGCCGGCAGTGCCGGCCCCGATGATGGCTACGTCGCAGGTGGTGTCACTCATGGGCGCAGATTCAATCGTCGAGAGAGGTCATGGCTTCTTGTCGGACGACTCCATCTCTATCAAAGCTAAGTGTCCGCGTCATGATGTCATCTCACACAACCACCCGCGTCCGCGAGGTGCCCCCCCCCCTAAAAAAATTGAGCAGACGGGTCCCAGGGACCATGTTGGCTCAAAAATGTGGGTGTGAGCGCGCTGGGGCGCGATCCGGCGCCGGCTGAGTAGTTTACGAGGGTGCAATTTCTTGAATGTTGAGACCGGCAACTCTCCGGGAGCGATCCGCGAGCTGTGGGAGCGAGTTTCTTGGGGAGAGGAGGGTCGACGACGGTCCAGGAGACGTGTGGTGGGAGTTCGACGGCGTGGCTGTGCATTCCTGTCGTGGGTGGTCGGTCGACGGTGGGTTACGGGGCGGGAGGTTGTGGTGACTGCCCGGAGGAGCCTGACGGTTGGGTCAGGCTGCTGCAGCGAATGTGCTGTGCGGTGTCGGCGC
>JBKGZI010000553.1:0-3388 GCA_046545675.1 Persicimonas sp. | reverse complement strand
GGCCCCCACCTTGATCCTCCCCACTTTTTGAACTGCAAAAGCGGGGAGGGAAGGCCCCCACCTTGATCCTCCCCACTTTTTGAACTGCAAAAGCGGGGAGGGAAGGCGCCCTCTCCACCCGTAGCGCAGCGAAGGGAAGGAGAGGATCAAGGAGAGGCCCCTCGTCTTTTCTACTCGCCTAGCATCGTCACGCCCGACTCCAGGCCGCTGACGTCGACGCCGTAGAGGATGGCGCGCTGCAGGTTGACCAGGCGGCGGCTGTCGGAGCTTCCCAGGTCGCGGTAGCGATCCTGCTCGGGGATGAATTGCACACCGTAGCGGCCCACGAGCACCCGGGCGGCGGCTTGGATCCCATCCGCCTCGACGCCGTAGAGCTCGCCGAGTTCCTCGAATGCGGTGGGCACTCGCCAGTGCAGCCGCTCGACGATCGCCTGGATGGCGGCGGCGAGCTTGTAGGGGGTCAGGTGGATGTCGAAGCGGTCGTGGCGCGCCCGCGCCCACAGCGACTGGGCGGACTCGAGCAGCAAAAAGTTGCGCTCGCGGCCGGCCAATTGCTCGACGAGCAGGTGCAGCCCGGCGGGCAGATTCAGCGGGGAGAGTCCCGCGTCGGCCTCGGCATGCTCGGAATGATCGTCACGGGCGGGACCGATCTCGCTTCTCAGACGCTCGGTGATCGCGACCACCCGCTGCTCGATCGCCTCGCGGTCGATGGTCCACAGCGCCATAAAGCGCCGGATCAGCCGGTCGATCTGCGGGTTGTCGGCGTGATGCTCGTCGGATGGGTGATCGGCTCGCTCGGTGACCGACTCGGGCAAAAGATGCGTCGGCAGGCCGTCAGCGAGCACGTCGATCAGCGCCTCCTGGACGTCGAGCGCCTCGAACCAGCGGCCCTCCTGCTCGTAGAACTTCGAGATGGACTCCAAGATCCACGGGTTGTCCGGCGAGCGATCGAGCGCGCCGAGGAACATCGACAGGGCGGTGTCCGAGTAGCCCAGATGCTCCATGGCCACGGCCGCGGCGCGGATGAATTCGGCCTCGTCGACCCGGTCTCGGGCGTGGTGGACGGCGGCCAGGTAGTGCATCAAGGCGCGCCACCAGCTCGCCCGAGCCCCCGCGCAATGACCCAGCGCGTAAGACAAGCCGGGATCGGTCGAGCTCAGCCCGGCGGCCTGCTCGAATGCCTCATAGGCATCTTCGAGCTCACCTTCGCGGTAGGCGATGACGCCGAGGTTTTCGTAGCAATAAAGCTTGGTCTCGGTGGTGTCGGCCACCGCCAACAGGCGGTTGAGTGCGCTGATCGCGCGTACAAATTCGCCCGCGTCGAGCAGCGACTCGATGCTCTGCTCGAGCCACCGGCGCGCATCGACCACATTGTCATCCGATCCCGAACCCTGCTCTGGCTGCGTCATGGCGGTCACCGAATAATTTTTGGGCAAATCACTTGCGATCCATCGAACCGGTGCAGAAGTTTCTGCTGCCGGTTTTTAAGCTATGGGGCATGACTGCATTCATTATAACACGATGAGTCCGCAGGGCATTTCGTGGGTTGGGTTGTTGCGGTGAGTGGAGTGTGGGGGAAGACCCCGATCCATGGCGCGAATGGCTCGATCGTGGATGTTCTTGGTTCTTGGTTCTTGGTTCTTGTTATACGCTGTCGCCCGAATCGTCCGCTGCAGAGGTTCGAGCGCTTCGATGAGCACAATTGGCCCGCTTCGTGTATTGTCGTCGCCAATGATATGTGACAAAACGCGAGCGAACTTTCACCCACCGGTCCAGTCATGCTGAGCCACCTGGTCATCCGAAATTTTGCAATCATCGAGCACCTCGAGATCCCGTTTTACGACGGCTATACGGTGCTCACCGGTGAGACCGGTGCGGGCAAATCGATCATCATCGACGCGCTCAACCTCTTGCTGGGCGGGCGGGCGTCGACCGACGTTATCCGCTCGGATGAAGACGAGGCGGTCGTCGAGGCGATCTTTGCGCCCGATCCCGAACAGATCGGTCCGATCAACGCCAGGCTCGCCGAAGAAGGCATCGAGGCGGGCGACGAGTTGTTGGTCCGGCGCATCGTCAGCCGCTCGGGACGCAATAAGGTGTTCATCAACGGCGGGCTCTCCACCGTGTCCAGCCTCGACGAGGTCACCAGCGGCCTGGTCGACATCAGCGGCCAGCACGAGCACTACAGCCTCTTCGACGTCGGCCGGCACGTGTCGATGCTCGACGGCTTTTGCGACAACGCCGCGCTGGGTGAGCAGATGCGCGCCGCCTACGAGCGGGTCGCCCAATGCCGCCGCGAGCTCGCCCGCATCCACAAGGGCGTCCAGGAGCGGCTCAACCGCATCGACTTTTTGCGCTTCCAGCTCGAGGCGATCGAGGAGGCCGAGCTCGAGCTCGACGAGGAAGACAAGCTCAACGCCGAACTGCAGACCCTCAAGCACGCCGAGAAGATCGTCGCGGCCACCCAGCAAGCCGGCTATTTATGCTACGAGGGCAACTCGGCGGCCGCCGAGCAACTCGCCGAGGCGATGGATTCGCTAAGCCAGGCGGCCCGCTGGGATCCGAATTTGGCCGAGCTCGCCGATCGCGTCGAGGAGGCGCGCATTCAGGTCGAGGAGGTCGCCCGCGAGCTGGCCACTTATAACCGCGATATCGACGACGACCCGGCCCGCCTCGACGACGTCGTCGAGCGCCTCGAGGTCATCAAGCGCCTCAAGCGAAAGCACGGCGTCGGTGATGTGGAAGGGATTTTGAAGAAGGCCGGCTGGATGCGCGAGGAGCTCGACGAGCTCGAAAACGCCGAGGAGCGCGGCGACGCGCTCGAAAAGGAGCTCGAGAAGGCCAAAAAGGACGCCCTCGACATCGCCCACAAGCTCAGCAAGCAACGCCGCAAGGCCGCCGGCCAGCTCCAGGAGCGCATCGAGTCGGAGCTCGACGACCTCAATATGAAGCATACCCGCTTCGTGGTCAGCTTCGAGCCGGCCGAGCTGCCAAAAAAGAGCGAGCTTCACGACGAATCCAGCGACATCGCCCAGACCATCAGCGAACAGCTCGGCCCGGACGGCTTCGACCAGATCGAATTTTTGATCGCCCCCAACGCCGGCGAGGAGCCGCGCCCCTTGGCCAAGACCGCCAGCGGCGGCGAGCTGTCACGCATCATGCTCGCCTTCAAATCGGTGCTCGTCGAGCGCGACCACGTGGTCACCTATATCTTCGACGAGGTCGACACCGGCATCGGCGGCAAGACCGCCGACGTGGTCGGCGAGAAGATCAAGCGCACCGCCGAGGGCCACCAGGTCCTGTGCATCACCCACCTGCCCCAGATCGCCTCGAGAAGCGACCACCACTACCTGGTCGAGAAATTCTTCGAGGACGACGGCCGCACCCG
>JBKGZI010000552.1:0-3391 GCA_046545675.1 Persicimonas sp. | reverse complement strand
ATCGGGTGTCCCTACCCCTATCGAAGGGCCGCACCAAGACGTTCCGATTGCACTCGAGCTCCCGCCAAACTTTGACGCCCCCGCATTAGTCGTGGTAAGTTGCCGATCCGGCATTTGTAGAAGTTCGAGAATTTTGGGCACCAAATGAGCGTGTGGTCGTGGTGGAGTTGAACGCGGCCTGAGCGTGTTGACTTGTTGGTTGCGTGGGTTTCTGCGCAAAATTTGCCGGTTTGAAGGGGTTTGGGGCCACTGATGACCATAGAAGAGCAAAAAAAACTCAACCGGCTCAAGATGCCGGATATCGGAGACTTGCTCGACGGGCGCTACCGCATTCAATCGGTGATCGCGACCGGCGGCATGGGCATCATTTTGCGCGCCGAGCAATTGCCCATGGAGCGGCCGGTCGCCATCAAGCTGTTGCACCCGCACGTGGCCGCTTCCAGCTCCAACGTGGTCGGCCGCTTCGAGCAAGAGGTCAAACTCGCCAAGCTGCTCAACCACCCCAATACGATCCGGCTCTACGACTTCGGTGAGTCCCAAGAGGGGCTCATCTATGTGGCCATGGAGTACCTGGAGGGGGTCGACCTCAAGGAGTTGATCGCCGATGAGGGCACCCTCTCGATCGGCCGAGCCGTGGATATCACCCGCCAGATGCTCGACGGGCTGGCCGAGGCGCACGCCCACGACTTCATCCACCGCGACTTGAAGCCCAGCAACGTCTTCATCACCAAAAACCGCCGCGGCGAGGACTTCGTCAAGCTGCTGGACTTCGGGATCGCCAAGTCGCTGTCCGGCGCCGACGTCGACCTGACCGCGAGCGGCTCGATCTGCGGTACGCCCAGCTATGTGGCGCCCGAATACCTGCGAAACGCCCCGTTGGTAAAAGCATCCGACACCTATGCGGTGGGGCTGATGTTGCTCGAGATGCTCATCGGCCGGCGGGTCTTCCACGGCGAAGCGCCGGTGCAGACGCTGATGATGCAGCTCAAGCTCGAGCCCGATATCCCGATTAAGATCGCGCGCACCCCGCTGGCCAAGGTGATCCGTCGGGCCACGGCCAAGGCGCCCGAGGAGCGCTATACCGACGCCGACCAGATGCTCCAGGCGCTCGAAGCGGTGCACGACGAGCTGCCCAAGGATATCCGCCTCGACCCCGACGACCTCGACGAGGTCGCCTCGACGCCGCCGCCGATGCCCACCTCGGGCATCGAGCGTTCGCTGGCCGAGGATTCGGCCAGCTCGCTGCCCGAGGTGCAGGGGACTCCGGTGGGGCTTTCTGAAGGGCGCGCCAAGCATCGATCGCGTCGGCCGCCGCCGGTCGAGGTCGAGCCGGTCGAGGTCGAGCCGGTCGAGGTCGCAGACGCCGGCGCAGATTCAGAAGCAGATTCAGGAGCAGATTCAGGAGCAGGCGCCGGCTCGATCGCCGAGCAGATCGCCCGACGCAGCGCCGCCGGCGATCGCACCGGCTCGAGCGTGTCCTTCGAGCTGCCCGAGCCGCGCAAATTGTGGATGATCGGCGGCGGGTTTGCCGGGACGGTCGCGCTGGTGATCACTTTCTTGATGATCCTCAACCCGGGCGGGCTGACCGAGATGGGCGAGGCCGAGGGCGCCGCGACGGCCGACGAGCCGGCCACGGCCGCAGACGATGACAGCTCCACCGGGGGCGCGCTGGCCTCCAATGAGGCCCGCGGAGCCGAGGCTGAAGGCGACCAGCTAAAAGGCGACCAGCTCCATGGCAACAAGCCCGATGAGGGGCCCGCCCCCTTCGAATTTGACCTCGACAGCGATCCCTCCGGCGCCAGCGTGCGCGTGGGCGGTGAGGTGGTCGGGACGACCCCGATGGTCTACGAGGTCCCCGAAGACCAGCTCCCCCAGGAGCTGACCTTCGAGCTCGACGGCTACGAGCCGAGAGTCGTGCCCATCGGTGCCCAGAGCTCGCCGATCGTCGTCGAGGTGCTCGACGAGCAAAAAGAGCAGGCCCCCCGCGCCTCGGGCAGGCGCGCCTCGGGCAGCAGGCCGCAGCGCTCTTCTAACCGGGGGGCGCAGAAGACGGCCGACAAGAAAAATTCCGACATATCCGATGACAGCGTCGAGCAGGTGCTCGACGAATTTCTCGTGGAGTAAATCTTCTGGTGAATGCGATGAGAGCTTCTCAAGACCACGCAGGTTCGAGCGGCCGCCCAAAGTGGCGCTCGCGGCTGACGGCATCGGCTGCGGCGCTGCTGGTGGTGGCCGGAGCCGTGCCGCTGCACGCCCAGTCTGGCGGCGACGTCGAGACATTTCGGGAGCACGTCAAGCGCGGCGCCGAGCTCAGAAAGTCCGGCGAGCATCGCCAGGCGCTCGAGGAGTTCGACAAGGCGCGGGCCATCGCCGATCACCCCAAGCTGGGGTACGCGGTCGGGCGCATCTACGAGGATCTGGGCGACTGTGCTCAGGCGCGCGCCGAATTCGAGCAGAGCCTCGCGGATGGACGCGCCAAAGCCGGCCTGGAAGACAAGCTGAACGAGGCGCTCGAGGAAAACCAGCATAGCTGCGTCGACCGCGGCAGCCTCACCGTCGAGTGTATCCCGGAAGACGCCCGGCTGCGTGTCGACGGCGAGTCGGCCGCCTGCACCTCCGAGGTGGAGTTGACCGCCGGCGAGCATACGCTGGAGGCGTCGGCGCCCGAACGAAAGTCAAAGCGCGTGGTGGTCACCGTCGAGCCCGGCGGTGAGCATCGCCAGACGGTCGAGCTCGGCTCGGCCTGGGAAGGGCCGGCGGTGACTTATACCAAATATGGCGCCGTCGGCCTGGGCGGCGCGCTGCTGCTGGGCGGCATCTTCTCCGACGCCGGCGCGAGCTCGCGCCAAGACGAGCTGGCTGAGGCCTCCGAGCAGGGCGACATCGACCGCGCCGAGCGGCTCAGCGACGAGGCCGACTCTGCCCAGACGCGCACGGTCGTGCTGTATAGCCTCGGCACGCTATTTGTGGCAGGGGGCGCGGCGCTGTGGATCTACGACGCCGAGGCCGAGGCGCTGCTCGTCGGCGAGGACGCAACACATACACAAGCGGGCATTTCGGTGGGTGGATCGCTCCAGACAGACGGCGCGATGCTCGAGGCGACCTTTCAATGGTGAGCTCCATGAATGAAGCGAAATCGCATCATAGAAGCCAGATGAGCCACAGCGGCGCGCGGGTCGCCGTATTTGTCACCGCAATACTCGCGGTGCTGGTGGTCATCGTCGGGACTGGGTGCGGCGGCGAGGGTCGGGCGTGCTCGTCGAACTCCGATTGTGATGACGGCTATCGGTGCGCCTCGAGCGGCGGGGTGCTCTTCGGGGAGAGCATCTGCGTGGCCACCCGCGATCTGCCCGCCGGCGACGATGACGCCGGCCATCTGGATGCCGGCGAC
>JBKGZI010000551.1:0-3405 GCA_046545675.1 Persicimonas sp. | reverse complement strand
GCGTGCGGACGAGTCGATTTGCCCATACGATCGCTATAGCTGGGACCGAACCATAGCCGTGGGTAAGCCGACGCCGGTTGCGCCGAAGGCGGGACCGGGGTGGCGCACCCACGGTAGACCTCGGGCACCACTAGCGACACATTAAAGGAAACGATCCCATGACCACCACCATCGCCGATCACATCGACGACCTCACCGTTCAGGACATCCACGAGGCCGCCGGCCAACTGCTGGTGGTGGGCTTCGAGGGGGCGACAGAAGAACCTCCGGAGGCCATCGCGCAGGCATTGGGCGACGGCACCATCGGCGGGGTGATCTTATTTCGGCGAAACGTCGACACCGTCGAGCAGGTCTGCGCGCTCAACGAGCGTGTCCACAGCCTGGCCGCCGATGCGCCCGAGGCGCCGTTTGTGGCCGTCGACCAAGAAGGTGGCCGCGTGGTGCGCCTCAAGGAGCCGCTCACGCCGATTCCGCCGATGCGTGCGGTGGGTGATAGCCGCGATCAGCGGCTGATCTCGGAGGTCTCCGAGGTGATCGCCACCGAGGTGGGCGCGCTGGGCTTCAACCTGAACTTCGCGCCGGTCTTGGACGTCGACACCAACCCGCTCAATCCGATCATCGGCGACCGCGCCTTCGGCTCCACGCCGGAGTCTGTCTCGAGTGCGGCCGGTGCCTTCTTGCTGGGCCATCACACCGCCGGAGTGCTGCCGTGCGGCAAGCATTTCCCCGGCCACGGCGACACGCTGCTGGACAGCCACCTCGAGCTTCCCACCCTCAAACACGATATGAGCCGGCTCGACCGCGTCGAGCTCGAACCGTTTCGGCGCGCGATCAGCGCCGATATCCCGATGCTCATGACCGCTCATATGCTGCTGCCGGCGCTCGACGCCGAGCACCCCACCACGCTGAGCAAGGCGGTCATCGACGACTTGCTGCGCGAGCAGATGGGCTACGACGGCGTGGTCATCACCGACGACCTCGAGATGCAGGCGGTCGCCGAGCGCTACGAGATCGAGGAGATGGTCGAGCTGGGGCTGCGCGCCGGCGTGGACATCTTTCTGATCTGCCACACCGAAGAAAAATGGCAGCGCGCGCACGAAAAGCTCGTCGAGATGGCCGAGTCGAGCGACGAGGACCTCGAGCGGCTGCTCCGGGCGGCCGGGCGCGTGCGCCGTCTCAAGCGCACCATGCTCGGCAACCGGCGCCGGCCGTGGCGCCGCTACGACAATTGGCGCGCCCTGCTCGGCTGCGAGGAGCACCGCGCGATCATGGATAGGGTCGCTTGGGACCCGGACGCCAAGCGAGTCGATCCGACCGAAGCAGATTGAGCGGGCTCGTTACTTGAACCACGGCGGTGGCGCGCACATATTCGGCCCCCGAGGGCGAGGCTCTGTTCCAGGGAGCGCCCCATCACAGCGAAGTAAGCGCGAGGTACCGATATGTTGAAGTTGATCGTTCGTCTGCTCGTCAACGCCGTCGCCATCTGGGCCGCCGCCGAGCTCGTCGGCGGCATGACCCTCGATATGGGAAGTCCGGTCGGCGTGGTCCTCGTCGCGCTGGTCTTCGGCATCGTCAACGCCGTGCTCAAGCCGATCGCGAAGGTCCTCGGTTTTCCGTTCATCATCTTGACGCTTGGGCTCTTCACCCTGGTGATCAACGCCGGCCTGCTCGCCTTGACCGCCTGGCTGGTCGACGCGCTGGCGATCAGCGGGTTCTGGCCGGCGCTGTGGGGTGCGCTGGTGGTCTCGATCGTGAGTTGGTTTTTGGGGATGTTCGTGAGTGATTCGGACGATTGAGTGAGATCTGGGGGGTAGAAGGCGGCACAAAGGACCCCTGCCGGTTTATCCGGCAGGTGAACCAGCTTGGGCGGGCTAGAGGTAACTTCGCCAAAAAAATCATATTTTTCGCCCAACTGACCCACCATGGGAGCCTCGCTCCCGCCCCCATGAACCAGCCACGACGTACCCCGGCAGTGCCTCCGCTGCCCCCTCTTGCGTGCCGTTTAGGAGGGGGTAGCCAGGCCGGAATGATCATTTCAAACGGTGCGCAGTCCGTGGGGCTCGATTGCCTAAGTTCACACGCCACGCTGGGTGAGACGCCGCGTGTAGTTCTCGCGTCGCAAACTTATGCGGCGCGAGCGTCTGTTGGAGCCCTCATTATAGTTATCGGAAATTTCGGCGAATTGTTGCGGATTATTTTAAAAATCGCACCGTGAGGGGGTGCAGGAGGGGGCTCGCGCTGTAGCACGGTCAAGCCGCATAAACTCACCCAAGACGGTAATGTTGCCCGCGTCAGGCGACCTTCTCGAAGCATTTGGCAGGAGTGGGCAAGAACGAGAAAATGGGGTCGACACCTCGAAAACCAATCTCGTGGTCCAGTTCGAGCTGGCCACATCCTCGAGAAAGGGAGTCGACCCCATGTCGAAAACGTACAAGCTCAAGACCAGTCGTCGCAAGCTCATCGCTAAGGAAAAGCACGTGTGGATGGGACTCGATGTGCACAGTCGAACTTCACGGACGATTTGACACGGGCACATAGGAGCTCATTCACCGGCGGGACAAGCCTCCCACGGGTCTTGATATTCACTGATATCGAAGCGCAGCAGCCGGTCCTCGCTGCCGAATAGATAGGGCGCGAGCGTCAGGGCGGTCTGGGTCTTTCCGACGCCGGTCGGCCCCAAAAATAGGTAGCTTCCGAAGGGGCGATCGGGCGGGTTCAGCCCGGCGCGGATGACCGAGACCCGATCGACCATCGCCTCGGGCTGGTCGAAGACGGCGTCCTCGAAAAAGTGCCCGATGCGCGCCACTTCGAAGTCGGCGCTTGCAATTGCGCTCGTAGGCGTCAGTACACAGTTCATATCCAGTACGTAGAGTGGCTAGCTGGCGGCGGGTCTACGGCGTGTCGGTCGGGCCGCGGTGCGGTTCGTCGAGGCGGTCGCGCTCCTCGTCGGTGAACAGCCGAGATCGGGTCAGAAACCGCACCCCCTCAGGCGCCTCGAGTGAAAAGCCGGCGCCGCGACCGGGGACCACGTCCAGCGTCAGGTGAGTATGCTTCCACTTCTCGTATTGCTGCCCACCGATATAGACCGGGAAGCCCTCGATGTGGCCGAGCAGGACATCGCGCTGGCCGATCTTGAAGTCACCGCGGGGATAACACATCGGAGAGCTGCCATCACAGCAGCCGCCGGACTGGTGGAAGAGCAGCGGTCCGTGCTGGGCGGCGAGCTTGCGAATCAGCTTGCGCGCCTCGTCGGTGGCGTCGACGCGTGAGACATGGGTGGTCATCGGTGTTCCTCGGGCTCGAAGGGGACTCGAAGGACAGGAGCAGGACGCCTGAGTCGGCGCCCTGCTCTAGTCCCTAAACAAGCGAATAATTCTGCTACGGTCGCGGATCTGCGCATGCTGA
>JBKGZI010000550.1:0-3424 GCA_046545675.1 Persicimonas sp. | reverse complement strand
CCTCGAATTCCAGCCCGTACATCGCCCGTCGGATCCACTCGCGGCCGGCCAACTGGGCCTCGGCGTCGACCAGCTCACCATCGCCGTCGAGGTCGTAGCGCCGAAGCAGAAGATCGATGGTCGGGCCGGGCGGCTCGAGATAGACGATCATCACCTCGACACTGTCCTGGGAGACCTGCACGAGCAGCGTTCGCTCCCGCGGCAGCTCGTGAGCCTGGGCGGGGGCGCTGCTCATCGTGACATACGCCAGGCAGGCCAGGGCGGCCAGCCAGCATAGCCAGGAGGGCGTGGGGCGGATGTTGTTGAGGTGTTGGTTTGGCAAAAGCGAGATGGTCACCTTAGAGAAGCTCAATGGCTGTGGCCCCAATTCTCGAAGAGAATTCGCAGGTCGTGCTGCTCGCCGGCGGTGCGCTCGAGCCCCTCGGCATGGTGCGGTTTGACCTCCAGAGGCATCTGCACCGCGTCGAGCCGGCGCGGCGTGCGCGGCCCGAGCGAGGCCGCGTTCATCAGCGCGTTGGTCCCGGCATCCGAGGTGCAACTCGCCGGCGGCGGACTCGGCGCTGTAAATTCGCCGTCGGTGTCGTCGCCCTGATCGTAGACCACGAAGATCGGGTTGGTGAAGGCAAACGGGGTCAACGGGAAGACCTCGGTCGGCGAGAGGCCCTCGACCGAGCCGCCGAAGCCGAACGAGCCGGCGATGCTCCCGATGGCCGCGTCGAAGGAAACCTGCGGGATCTCCTGGGGGGTGTAGACCGGGAAGAGGTTGTTGTCGCCCTCGACCTCGAGCACAAACCAGGTGTCTTTGTCGATGTCGACGCTGACCGTGGTGTCGAATGCGCCGTCGTCGTCGAGCTCGAACTCGAAGACCGTCGGCGTCTCGTCGTCGTCGACCTCGAGCGGCTCGCCATTTGCCACGATGCGGAAGCGATCGGCGCCGACCCACTGGGCGGCTCGTACGCTGACCTCGATGTCGACCTGCGGGTCGCTCACCGAGACCTCGTCACCGATGGTGCCCTCGGCGATTCGCATGGTCGCAAATGGGCCGTTGGTCACGATATTGCGCTGCTCTTTCATCGCGCGTACGAGCTGCGCGTCGGTCATCCGTGACGGGTCGTCGTGGCCGGCCCAGAAGTAGTTTCTGGGGCTGCCCGGCTGGCGGAACTCGGGTTTGCCGGAGGCGTGACTGTCGGAGTTACCGGTGGCGGTATATTTGCGATAGACCGGCTCTGAGGCCTCGGTGTCGTCGCCGCGCAGAAATTCGCGCGGGTAGTTGAGCGTGTTGTACCAATCGTCGAGCACGCCGGGGAAGGCGACCTCGTTGCCGTCACACATGATCGAGCCCTCCGGGTAGCGCTCGGCGAGTTCAGCTTCGCCGAACGGGCACGGGTCCTCGTCCTCATACTCATCGGCACACACTTCCTCGATGACCGCGTCGGCGACCTCTTCGGGCCACTCGTCTTCGGCATAGGGAATCCGGTAGTGGCGAAGCTGCTCGAGGTGCTTGCCGTTGAAGACCTCGATGGCGTCGAAGTCCCAGCTAAACGTCGTCTCGTACTTCTTGTCGCCGCGACAGTCGACGTCTTCTTCTTCGCAGTTGCGCATGTAGGCGGGGCCGGTCGAGGTCGACACCGTCTCGACCAATTTATTGCCCCCGGAGCTCTGGAACGGGATGGACACCGACGTGTCGAAGGCGTCGACGTTATATTGGCCGAAGTAGCCCAAGATGGAGTCGCGCGGGTGGTTGATCTGGACGATCGTGTCGTTCTCGGTGGTGTCGCTACTCGAGCGAAGCTCGTCGAAGATCTTCTGGGGCGGCAGGTTCTGCCAGGGCACCGATCCACCGTTGATGCTCCCCACCTCGTAGTCGACCGGGAAGGCGTTGAAGTGGCCGAATTCGAAGGTCGTCAACTCCACGCCCACCACCGACTTGAGCCAGGGATGCAGCGAGTTGCGCACAATATAGGGCATATAGTCGGAGACGTGGTTGTGATCGCTGGATGTGACCACCTCGACGCCTTCGGCGGCGATGCTGATCACGCGTTCGTTGAAGTCCAGGCCGCTGTCGATGGAGCCGCGCGCGTGCATGTGGAAGTCGCCGCTGAGGTAGCCTTGCGGATCGATCTCGCGCTCCAAGTTCACCCGAAAGCGGCGGACCTCGCCGGCCTCGATCTCGACCTGCTCGCGTTTTTCGAGCGCGTATTCGGTGCCACGGCTGAAATAGACGTCGTAGACGCCGGGGCGCGCCTCGAGACGCGCCACGCCGTCGGCCGACGCGTAGCCGATCGCCTCCAGATAGCGCCGCGTGGACGGATCGTCGTCCTCGTCGGGGATCATGTCGGTGGTGCGCCACGGCTCGCCGGCGCGCAGATCGTAGAGATAGTCGCGTTTGACCTCGTCGCCCCGGAAGTCGTGGGTGCCCACGAGCATGATCTTGGCCGGCAGCGGATTGCCGTCGGTGTCGGCGATCTGTGCCTCGACCCGGGCCGAGCTCATCGCCTTGGGCCGAAGGTACATGTCACTGTCGTCGACCTCGAAGCCCACCGGCGCGCTCAACGGTCGGCCGTCGGCGCGCGTGCGATAGCAATACGAGCCCGCCGGCAGCGTGAATTCAAACTGTCCCTCTTCGTTGGTATACGCCTGGCTGTAGATGCTCGGGGCGTCGTCGCCCTGGGCCGAGCAGCCCTGCGCGCCGGCCTGATAGATGAGCAGCGAGACGTTCTCGCCGACCGCCTCACCGCTGAGCTCGTCGAAGATGCGCCCGCGGACCTCTTGGGTCTCTATACCTCGGATGCGGCTGGCCTCGTCGAGGATGCTGGCGACGTCGCCTTCGCCCACGATCACGTAATTGGTGAACGTAAAGGTGTGGTCGTCGGTCTCCGGGTCTTCGTCGTCGGGCGGCAGCGTCTCGGGCATATCGTGGGTGAGCACGCCGCTAAAGCCCGAGGCATAAAAGAGCATCAGCATGTCGCCGTTTTCGGTCCCCGGGCCGTAAAACTCGTCTTTATTCTTGACGAAGCTTCGCTCCTCGGAGCGCCCGGCGATAAATCCGTAGTTGGTGCCCTGGGTATTCGACGACGCGACGAAGTCGGTGACCTTGCCGGGGAAGGCCGGCAGCTCGATCTCGTCTTCATAGCTCTCCTCGAGCCCCCACCGCAGGTCGTAGCCGATGTCGGGCAAGAAGGGGGTGTTGAGCTTTCCGAAGCCCAGCACCGAGCCGAGCGGCACGCTAAATCCGTCGAGCGGCAGTCCGACGAAGCTCTCCAGGAGGGAGGCGATTTCGCCGTCGGGAAATTGCAGCTCTTGATCGCTTTCGTTGATCAACGTGCTCTCCACACGCACGTGACGCGCGCCAGGCTCGAGAATGTAGCGCACCTTAAAGCGAACCAGCGGCTCGCCGTCGGAGTTGGCCGGCTCGCCGCCGATC
>JBKGZI010000549.1:0-3432 GCA_046545675.1 Persicimonas sp. | reverse complement strand
CCGTCTGCCTGCGCGCGGCGGCCGAAGGTTGCGACGCGAGATGTGAGCTGATGGGTCGAGCGGGAGGGGATGCGACAAGAAATAAAAATGCCTTCAGAGGACGCAAGCGTAGCCATAGGACACGTGCTTGGCTAACGGTCTGGGGGGAATTACGTGCGACCGTCCTCCGAAGGCAAGATCCACATTATCAGGTTCTGCCTTGGTGTCAAACCCTTTTTATAAAAAGGGCGAAAAGGGGGCGCGTCGACATTATTCGGCGGCTCCCTCGGCACCGTCGAGCTCCTCGTCGGGGTGCAGCTTGGTGATCAGGCGCTCGCCGGTGGTGGTGATCTCGTCGTGCAGGAAGCGACAGCGTGTTTCGGCGCGCTCGAGGTAGCGCAGGAAGATGTCTCGGCGCTCGGGGTATTCTTCCTGCTGCTCGAAGAGGAGCTGGCAGATCTTGACGTCGGTCAGCAATTGGGTCAGCCGCTCGGCGTGGAGCATCGCGTGGGCGAAGTCGCGCTTGGGATCCCACTGTTGGGTCAGCTCCTCGGCCCAGTCGAAGATGGGCACGCCGGATAGCGACTTGAATTTGTCGACCGCCGTCTTGGTGACCAGGTGTTGTTGGGCGCTCAGGCTCAGGCTCTCGAGCTTGGCCATGCGCCGGTCGAGCGGGTTGCGCGCCGACAGGCTGCGCCAACGCGTCTGGGCCAGGCGTTTTACGAAGTCCTGCGGGTTCCTCATGATCGAGCTCATGGTGTCCTTCATGGCCATGAGCGCCTGGATCTGGCTGGTGCCCTCGTAGATGGGCATGACCATGGCGTCGCGCAAGAGCTTCTCGGCGCCGTACTCGGTGGTGTAGCCGACGCCGCCGTGGATCTGGATGGCCCTTTGAGCCATCTCGACGGCCTTCTCGGCGGCCAGATATTTGACCAGCGGGGTGATCTCGCGGGCCTTCCACTGGTGTTTTTTGTATTTTTTGCGCGCTCGTTCCTTTGTGGCTTGGTCGTCGGAGAGGCGGCCCATGATCTGGTATTTCTGGGCGATCTCCTCGTGGTAGGCGGCCTCGATGACCAGCGCGCGAAGGCCCTGAATATCGGTGCGCATCTGCTCGAGGTAGTCGGCGATCATCTCGTGGCGGTCGATGGTCTTACCCATGCTCTCGCGCTCGGCGGCGTATTCTTTGGCCATCCGATAGGCCGACTCGCATAAGCCGATACACTCGAAGCTGATCCCCACGCGCGCGTTATTCATCAAAAGGAGCATCTGCTTGAAGCCCTCGCCGCGCTCGCCGATCAGATGGGCGGGGGTGCGATCGAAGGTCATCGAGCAGGTCGCCGACAGGTGGTGGCCGAGCTTCTCCTCGATGCGCTCGACGGTGGCCACGCGCTTTTTAGTGCCGTCTTCGTCTTCGACCCAGGCGGGGACCAAAAACGTCGATAATTTGGCCAGCCCGGCATAGGCGCCTTCGTCGTCGTCGGTGGGTTCGGTGCGGGCGATGACCACGTGGTATTTTCCGTGGCCGGAGGTGATGAAGATCTTATTGCCGGTCACGTACCAATTGCCGTGCTCGTCCTGCTCGGCCTTGGTGCGCACCGCGGCCATATCGCTGCCGGCGTCCGGCTCGGTGATGTCCATCGAGCCCCAGGCTTCGCCGCGAATGATCTCTTCGATGGCGTCGCCAAAGCGGGTCTCGGTGATGTGGCCGGTTTCGGGGTCGAATTCAGTGGTGCCCTCGGTGATCGAATAGACCAGCAGCGCCATGGCGATGCCGCCGTGGAAGCCGTGATGGGCGGCGATCGACACGTCCGAGCGGGCCATCATCTCGGTCTGGAACATATAGACCAACAGCGGCATATTCATGCCGCCCAGCTCGCGCGGCACGCTCATGCCGTGGACGTCGAGTTGCTTGATCTCCTCGAAGATCTCGTCGAATTTCTCCGGGAAGACCACCTCCCCGTCGACCATCTTGGCCCCCTCGCGCTCCATCTCGGCGACGTGCGGGTCGATCTCGTCGGCGACGAACCGGCCGATCATCTCGAGGACGTTCTTGTAGAAGTCGACCGCCTCGGCGGTGTTCTGAAAGCCGTACTCGTAATTGAAGTCATGCTCGGTCAGGCGCACCAGCGGCTCCCAGTCGACCCATTTGTCGACGTAAAACCTGATGTCTTCGTTGTCTTTGTAGAAATTGCCCATGTGGTGACCTCGCGCGATACAGATGAGGAGAGGTGAGTGATGTACTACTGGTCTAGGGTGTCGGGTCCGGCGTGATCCGGCTCGATGAATAGGCTCGAGCGGGCTACGCGCATCAATTCGGTGATCTGGCGATCTCGAGCCGGCTGATCTTCGTCCGAGGGGCCCAACAGCGACTCGACGACGTCGCCCACGGCGATCCCGGCGACGACCAACTGGATAATCTGGAGGATATAAGCTTCCGGATCGGCATTTCGATAGAGATGGCCGTCTTGTTGGCCGCGGCGGATATAATCGGACAGGATACGCATCCACGGGCCCAGATACTCGCGAAATAGGTGCTCGAGCTCCTCGGGCCGATCGAGCATCTCGCGCACCAGCAGCCGCGCCCGGTCGGCGTCGGCCGTAAAGAAGCCGACCACCTCGCCGAGCAGCGATTCGAAGCGATGCTCGCCGGTGGTCGCCGCCTCCAGAAGACGCGGCAGGACCTCGTTCCAATGGGTCATCACTTCATCGAGCACTGCCCGGCGAAGCTCGTCTTTGGACGGAAAATGGTACAGCAGAGATGGCTTGGCCACGCCGACCTCGTCGGCGATCGCCTGCAGTGGAGTGCCGTCGAAGCCGTGCGCGGCGAATAGGCGCGTGGCCTCCTCCAAGATCTGCGTGCGCACATCGGGTGCGTCGGGCCGGGTCTTGTCGGACTGGGTTTTGGGTGCATTTGCCATATTGCCTACCGATTGGTCCCGTTCTATCTACCAAATGGTAGGGAGGTTGGCAATTGTGGCAAGGCAGGGGGGTGAGATCACCGATAGCTGAGGACCCCCGCGGCGGTCTTCACCGCCGCGCCCCCCGCTGGCCGCGGGGGGCTGTTATTCTGCCTCAACAACCGGGGCGGGTATTTGGGCGGTATAACTCTCCCCTTTTAGGGGAGATGCCGAGCAAAGCGAGGCAGTGGGGTTCCCCGGATGGCTACGGCGTCTCATTCAGCCGCCTGCTTGCACTCAGCCTCACTCGAGAACGTCTCCCAATCCTCGGGCGCCTCGCAGGGAGTGCTGTATTGGCAGCAGTCGCCGGTCTCGGGGTTGAGCGCCCAGGTGATCACTTGGGCGCACATGCCCTGCGCCTCGCGGGGCTCGGGGCAGGCCTGGGGTTGGCCGTCTTGGGTTGTTTCGTGGGCATCGGGCTGGTCGTTCGTAGCGTCGGCGTCGGGTTCCGATTCACCGAAGTCCTGATCAGCGACGGGGAAGTCGGCGTCGGGCT
>JBKGZI010000548.1:0-3457 GCA_046545675.1 Persicimonas sp. | reverse complement strand
CCGGCTTCCCAACCATCTCCTCGACATAATCACCCATGCGCTCCAGCGTCGGATAATCCGCCAGGCGGAAGCTCTCGTCCTTAGGCAACGAGAACTCCTCGCGCACGTCGGCCATGATCTCGGCTTGCTTGACCGTATCGATGCCCAGGTCGGCCTCCAGCTCGAAGTCGAGCTCGATTTCGTCGGGGTCGTAGCCGGTCTTCTCGCACAACACGGCGAGCATCGTGTCGAGAATCTCTTCTCGGCTATGCGAGCTCGCAGCCGCAGTCGCAGGCGCTGGCACTTTGGTCGTAGATGCTTCTGATTTGAAGGTCTTGGCAGCCTTCGAGCGTTGCCACACGCCGTGCGCCCACAACAGCGCCAGCGCGTTATTCAACGCCCCCACGCCGCCTTCTTTGGGGTGGTTGGTGTAGGTGGCGAGGTGCTCGCGCTCGCCCAAGGTGGCCTTGACGAAGGTGGTCTGTGCCCGCTTGGGGCCGACCTCGACGAAGACTCGGGCGCCGGACTCGTACATCCGCTCGATCAGTTCGATATACTCGACCGGTGAGGCGAGCTGCTCGGCGAGCAGGTCGCGGATCGCGTCGGGCTGGGTCGGATAGAAGTCGCCGGTGACGTTGGTCAGAATCGGCACCTTCGGGGTGTGGATATCGACGCCCTCGAGGTGTCTACGAAGCGGCTCGCTGGCCTCGGCGACCACCTTGGTGTGGAAGGCGTGGCTGACGTTGAGCATGTGGACCATCAGCCCGTCGTCTTCGAAGCGTTTGACGGCTTTTTCGACCGGCTCGGTCAGCCCGGCGATGATCGTCTGCTTGGGGCAGTTGATATTGGCGCAGACCACATAGCCGTCGATCTCTTCGAGGACCTCTTTGACCTGGTCGGCCGACGCCGGGACGCTGGCCATCAGGCCGTTGTCGCCGTTGAGGGGGCTGGCTTGGGCCATCTGAGTGCCGCGTGCAGCCACCGTGCGAAGCGCGTCCGAAAAGGACATTACGCCGGCGGCCATGCAGGCGCCGTATTCGCCCAGGCTGTGGCCGGCGACCATATCCGGCTCGATGCCGAATTGTTCGAAGAGGCGCAGCAGCGCGATATTGACGGTGAGCACGGCCGGCTGGGTGACCTCGGTCTGGCGCAGCATCTCGCTGGCCTCGTCGGGGCTCAGGTCGCCGCCCTCCGGGAAAATAATCGAGGTCAGCTTGCGGCCCAAGATGGGCTGCATGATGCCGTCGGCCTCGTCGAAGGTCTCCTGGATGACCGGAAAGCGCGAGCGAAGCTCGTCGAGCATGCCGATATATTGAGTTCCCTGGCCGGGAAATAGCATCGCGACGCGGCCGTCGGCGTTCTCGCCGCTCAAAAAGATCCCCTGGTTCGACAGGATCTTCCACCCCCGGCCGCGCTCGAAGGCGCGCCGCGTGCGGGAGACCCTCTTGTCGAGCCCCTCTTCGGAGTCGTAGGCGATCGACAGTCGGCAGCTCCCGTCGGGAAGTTCGACCGCGGGGTCCTCGAGCCCCAAGCGCCAGCGACTCGTCGCCGCCAGGCCTCGTGCGTCGAAGTCATCTGCGAAGCTCTCGAACGCCGATTGAACCTCGGCCTCCGAATCAGCGGCGAACATCAATATACCGTCGGAATGCACCTTGGAATCTCCTCGAGCCGCGCGAGCGCCGCGATCGGCGACCGAGGGGCCAGGGCTGCTAGATTGTGTGCGCGAGGAGCTACCGGCGAAGGTTCTGCCGGAGCCTCCCTGGGGTTCGTATTCTTCGAGCGCGACGTGAAAGTTGGTGCCGCCAAAGCCAAAGGCGCTGACACCGGCGCGCCGCGGGGTGTCGTGTTCGGTCTCCCAGGGCTGCGCCTCGGTCTGAATGCGCAGCCGCGTGCCCTCGAGTTCGATGCGCGGGTTGGGCGTGTCGACGTTGAGCGTGGGCGGAAGCGTGCGGTTTTTGAGCGCGAAGGCCGTCTTGATGAGCGCGGCCGCCCCGGCGCCGGCCTTGAGGTGGCCGATATTCGATTTGACGCTTCCCAGGCCGACGTGCTCGGCGCCCCAGGGGCCGTCGTCTTCGCCGATGACGCTCAGCAGGCTGTTGGCCTCGACAGGGTCGCCCACCGGCGTGGATGTACCGTGCGCCTCGAAGAGCGAGACCGACTTCGGACCGAAGCCGGCCTCCTGATAAGCGCGGCGCACGGCCAGCTTCTGGCCGACGGGGTTGGGGGCGGTGATGCCCTTGCCCTTGCCATCTGACGAGCCGCCGATGCCGCGGATCAGCGCATAGATCTTGTCGCCGTCTCTCTCGGCGTCTTCGAGCCGCTTCAAGATGAGCGCGCCGCCGCCTTCGCCCATGACGAAGCCGTTGGCGCCGGCGTCGAAGGGACGCGAGCCGTCGGGGGAGAGCGCGCCGATCTTGGCGAATTTGACGAAGGTCGGCGCTCCCATGCATCGGTCCACACCGCCCGAGACGGCCATATCGAATCGGCCGGTCTGCAGCCCACGCACCGCCGCATCGAGGGCGGCCAGGCTCGAGGCGCAGGCGGCGTCGGTCACAAAATTAGGCCCGCGCAGGTTGAACAGCGCGGCTACGCGACCGGCCACCACATTCGCCAGCTCGCCGGGCATGGCGTCTTCGGTAATCTTGGGAAGGTTGTGCTGAAAACGCTTTTGCATCACATCGACGATCTCTTCGATCTGATCGTCGCCCAATTCCCCGCGCGCCGTCTCAATAAGAGTCATCTTCAGCGCCTCTTCGATCTCCCAATAAAAGGCGCGAAGATTGGTGCGATCGCGAAGATCGCCGCCCATGGCGTTGCCCAGGATGACCGCACATCTCTCGCGGTCGAAGTCCTTGTCCAGATAGCCCGAGTCATCGAGCGCTTCGTGGACGGCATCCAAACAAAGCGTTTGGGTCGGGTCCATCGCCTCGACGACCAGCGGCGGCAACCTGTACTTCTTTCGGCCGAATTCGAAGTCGGTGATCCAACCGCCGATCTTGCTGTAGGTCTTGTCCGGCGCGTTGCGATCGGCATCCCAATACAGGTCCGGATCCCAGCGGTCGCGCGGGACCTCCCCGATGGAGTAGACCCCGTCGAGAATATTCTGCCAGAACGCCTCGGCGCTGAGCGCGCCGGGCATCTTCGCCCCAATGCCCACGATGGCGATGGCCGTCGTGGGATCGATATTTTTGGATCGAGAGGTGCCTGTCATGCCCATTCCCTATGCGTGTGCTCGTGGCCCGTAGTGCATCCACGGCGGGTCCAAACTGAATGACTATTCATATCTTTATGTCCCATTCCACCCGTTACATACCGCCGATGCCGTGAAAGGGAATTAGCGAAAGATTCAAGTTTTGGCAAGTCGAATCCGGGCGGGAGTTTTTAAGAAAAATGACCGACAAGTCAGAACAAAAGTGACTGGAGATTCAGTTGTTCAATGAGTGAGTATTCAGTCAGCAGGCGCGCCTGCGGTGATTGA
>JBKGZI010000547.1:0-3461 GCA_046545675.1 Persicimonas sp. | reverse complement strand
TAAACCTGAACCGGCTAATACCGGCGGAGGGAGCGCGACGCACACGGACCTCGATCCGTCCACACCGCTCGCGCGCCCTTCCGGTCGCGCGAGTTGGCGCGTGGTCGGCGCGATTGTGCCCCGCCGTGTTTCCTCCGCCACACCTTCATGGAGGAAGCATGTCCGAGACCCAACCCACCACACTCGAAGAAGCCTACCCCAGCTCGCGCAAGGTCTACGTCGACGACGATCTGCGCGTGCCGTTTCGCGAGATCTCGCTGTCCGGCGGGGAGCCGCCGGTGCGCGTCTATGACGCGAGCGGGCCGCAGAATACCGACGTGCACGCGGGCCTCGAGCCCAAGCGGCGCGAGTGGATCCTCGAGCGCGGCGACGTCAGCGAGCGTGAGCGCACGCCCGTAGCCGACGGCGCCGACGAGCTCATCCCCGAGCCGATGCGCCGCAAAGTGCTCGAGGGCGACGGCCCGGTCACCCAGCTCCACTATGCCAGAAAGGGCGTGATCACCCCGGAGATGCGCTTTATCGCGGTGCGTGAGGGCGTCGAGGCCGAATTCGTGCGCGACGAGGTCGCCGCCGGCCGCGCGATCATCCCCAGCAACGTCAATCATCCGGAGAGCGAGCCGATGATCATCGGCCGCAACTTTCATGTGAAGGTCAACGCCAATATCGGCAACTCGGCGGTGACCTCGTCCATCGACGAGGAGGTCGAAAAGCTTCGCTGGGCGGCGCTGTGGGGCGCAGACACGGTCATGGACCTGTCCACCGGCGACAATATCTACGCCACCCGCGAGTGGATTCTGCGCAACTCGCCGGTGCCCATCGGCACGGTGCCCATCTATGAGGCGCTCGAGCGGGTCGGCGGAAAGCCCGAGGCGCTCAACTGGGAGGTCTTTCGCGAGGTGATCATCGAGCAGGCCGAACAAGGCGTCGACTACTTCACCGTCCACGCCGGCGTCTTGCTGCGCTTCATCCGGCTGACCCAGGACCGGCTGACCGGGATCGTCTCACGCGGCGGCTCGATCATCGCCAAGTGGTGCATGGCCCATCACAAGGAAAACTTCCTGTACACGCACTTCGAGGAGCTCTGCGAGATCATGGCGCGCTACGACGTCGCCTTCTCGCTGGGCGACGGGCTGCGCCCCGGCTCGATCGCCGACGCCAACGACGAGGCGCAATTCGCCGAGCTGAAGATCCAGGGCGAGCTCAACCAGATCGCCTGGAAGCACGACGTGCAGGTCATGAACGAGGGGCCCGGCCACGTGCCCATGCACCTCATCAAGGAGAACGTCGACAAGCAGATGGAGTGGTGCGACGAGGCGCCGTTCTACACGCTGGGCCCGCTGACCACCGACATCGCCCCCGGCTACGACCACATCACCAGCGCCATCGGCGCGGCCATGATCGGATGGTTCGGCACGGCGATGCTCTGCTACGTCACCCCCAAAGAGCACCTCGGCCTGCCCGACAAGCAAGACGTCAAAGAGGGCCTGATGGCCTATAAAATCGCCGCCCACGCCGCCGACCTGGCCAAGGGCCACCCGCGCGCCCAGCTTCGCGACGACGCATTGAGCAAGGCGCGCTTCGAATTTCGCTGGCGCGATCAATTCAACCTGTCGCTCGACCCCCAGACCGCGCTGGACTTCCACGACCAGACCCTGCCCGCCCCCGGCGCCAAGGTCGCCCACTTCTGCTCGATGTGCGGCCCGAAGTTTTGCAGCATGAAGATCTCCGAGGAGATCCGCCAATACGCCCAAAAGGAGGGCGTCGAGGCCGACGAGGCCGTCGAGCAGGGCATGCAGCAAAAGGCGGACGAGTTTCGCGAAAAGGGCGGCGAGCTCTACGTCGATGCGGATGAGCTGATGAGCTGATGAGCTGATAAGCTAATTTGGATGCGCTGATTTGGATGGCTGATGATGTGTGGATTTTTACTGATTTAGCTGATGATAGCTGATGTCGGATGGACGTATCTGTCATCCGCTATCATCAGCTCCATCAGCGGCCCATCCAAACATCATCAGCCATCGCCATCAGTGCATCCAGCATCAGCTCATCCAGCATCAGCTCATCCAGCATCAGCTCATCCATACCCTTGCTCATTTGGCTGAAATGGAGCGGGACCGACGGAGATGCCTACGGAACAAAACCAACCCTCAACAATGTTGAACCGAGCACTCCATCGGCCCGACTACAAGCGAATCAATGCGTCACCGAAACGACCTGCCATCCCCTCGTCGTACCTTCCTCCCACCGTTTGTGGCCGCCCTCTTGCTCGTGCTCGCGCTCGCCCCCGCCCAAACGGCCGCCGAAGAGGAAGCCGACGAGGCCCCGGAAGCGCTCTTTCGCAAGTGGGTCGTCGGGGAGATGGACTGGCGGCCCGGACACGGCGTCAGCCTCACGACCGTCGATTTTGCCCGGAAGCATGCGCGCTCGTATCCCGAAAAGTCCGACGAGCGTCGAGGCGGATTTGGCGTTTCCTGTCCGCAGCCACACGAACTCGCCGATACGGAGGGACTCGTTCTTTTCCAGACCGAGCAGGTTGACATATTCGTCCATGCTTCCCACCTCCTCCCGGAGGGAAGGTCCGGTGAAGCCAACGTCTGCATCTTTCAGCGCGGGCGGCCAACTGGCCAGGGCATTGGCTGCGTGCCAGGGATGCTTCGAGGACGCGATCCTAAAGTGAAGTTCGTCGAGGCGACCGGCGCGTATCCGCTCGAATTGAAAGTACACGCATCCGGCGGGTGCGGTACGAACTGCGGCGTTGAGTTCATCAAAATCTACGCGCTCGACGCCTATGAGCCGAACCCCATCCTGGAAAGGGCTTTTGGCCGCGACTACCTCCCGAGCATTCCCAACGCCAACTACTGGAACCTGAAGATCACGCACATGCCAGACGGCCCCAATGACTCGCTCGTGATTCGGTACCATCCGATGTTGTTGATCAACGGCATCTGGCTGCCGCCACCCAGCCCCTTTGAGGCAGACGAGCCGACCGAACCGCGGCGCCCGCTCATCCGCGAGCGCTGCCAGCGCGAAAATGTCGGCGAGAAGATGTCGTGTGAAAAGGAAGTCATCGAAAAGACGACACTCGACGATACGGAGCCGTTTCTCCACGGACGGACATGGCGGCAAAATGCCCGCGCTATCACCTATTTCATCGAGCATCAGGACGAATTACGCGAGCGCGGGTTCGTGATCGAAAAAGAATTCATCGAGCGACTAAGGCGACACCTGCCGGAGTCGATGCAGAGAAAGTATGAATGAGATCTGATGACGCTGATGGCGCGGATGACGCTAAAGCGTCAAAAAGGAAAGGAGGGGGCGCATGGATCCCCGGGTGAGCGCTCGGGCACAAGGCCCTCGCGCTCGCCCGGGGCTACGGAGCCGTCGCAAAAAACGCTCCGGCGCGGCGCCAAACAACGGCGCCTTAAAGGCCAAGAACGAGCCAACTGATTCAGCCATCCGCT
>JBKGZI010000546.1:0-3462 GCA_046545675.1 Persicimonas sp. | reverse complement strand
GGGTCATGGTGGAGCAGGGCGAGGGTCATATCATCAACGTCGGCTCGCTCGCCTCGCTGGCGCCGGTGCCCGGATTGAGCCTGTATACGGCCTCTAAATTCGCCGTGCGCGGCTTCTCGTTGGCCGCCGCCCAGGAGCTTCGGCCCCTCGGTGTCTTCGTCTCAGCGGTGCTCCCCGACGCCGTAGCCACTCCGATGCTCGACCTGCAGGTCGACTATGAAGAGGCGGCGATGACGTTTTCGGGAACTCGGCCGCTTTCCCTCGCCGAGGTCGAAGCGGTCATCCTCGAGAAGGTGCTCACCCAACGCCCGCTCGAGGTGGCGCTGCCCGCCCACCGCGGCGGGCTGGCGCGCCTGGCCAATTTGATTCCCCAGGTTTCGATGGTGATTGCGCCACTTCTCAGGAAGATCGGGCTTCGCAAGCAGTGTGACCTTAAAGATTGATCTCACTTTCTCACTTTCTCACTTTCTTACTCTCTGAGCTCCATCCCCGGCTGCCAATTATCAATCACCATCAAGTCGCTCTTATCGCCCAAAACCGAGCAGGTGCCTGCGAAGAGCTGGCCGGCCAGGTACTGGGTGAACGGAGCGTCCCCGGAGCGCTTGGGGCGCAGTTGGCTATTGGTGACCTCGCCGTGGCGCGTCTTGGAGGCGTCAGGGCTCTCCAGGTTCATCGTAAACCGCTCGACCTCGCCGCCGCGGTATCCGAGCAGCGTGATATTGGCGTTGTCGCCGTGGGACTCTACGAGCGCGACGTGGGTATACCAGTCGTTGTTGCGGCCGTCGGCGTTGTGGTCGTCGGTATTATGAAAGAAGACGATGTCGCCGACTTCAGGCCGGCTGGAGTGATAGATATTGCCGCGCTCTTTGCATTCGCGAAATAGCTTGGGCACCGAGCGCTGGGCGGCGGTCGAGAAGTCGACCCCGTTGAGCCCGTAGACGCTGTGGATATAGTCGGCGGCCAGCGCCGGGGCGCTGTCGTCGGCACGAGCGGCTTCCTCGGCGCTCGAGGCGCGAGCGCTCGACTCGGTGGTCGTCTTTCCGCCCTGGCTGGTCTCTTTTTTGGCTTCCCGGCGGGTCGAAAGCGCCGGCGGAGCCTTCTCGGCGCTGTCCTCGGTCTTCTGCTGGTTGCGCTCGTCACCTTGCGTCTGGCTGCGGCTCTCTCCGCCCTCATCGGCCGCGCTGGGCGAGGCGCCTTGGCCGGTATCGCCGTCCTCATTCGAAGCGTAGCCGGTTTCCGGGGCGGGGTGGTCGCCGATTTCGAGCGGATCGTAGGATCGCGACTTCGGATAACGCGAATCGACACGCCCCTCCAGAAGCGGCGAGTCGTACATATGAAACGGCGCGCCCGTATCGCTGGCGCATCCCTGGCCGAGCGTCACTGACATCGAGATGCCGACAGTGACCATGAGCAGACGGAAAGTATTTTTCCACATCATCTTTGACCTCCGACGATCACTCGTCATCGCGCAGAACCTTCCTTGGTCGTGGCCCCGCTTCATCCGTGTGCTCGGATGTAGGATAACCACGTCGCGTTGAAGCCAGTGTACGAGAGATCGCCCCCAAGCCAAATTTTTTATCGTTTAGATTGTGCAGGAACGCTCCGCCGAGCGTTCACTGCTTGTCCAGGGACCAGCCGTTCACGCAAAAGAACCGGTCGTAGACCGCTTTGGACCACACCTCGACGACGACCTCGCGCTGTTGGCCGGCGATCTGGGAGGTGTCCACGTCGATCGGCTTCCAACTATTCTCCTGGGCCGGGACGGTGCGCTCTGCGACGCGATCCTCGCCGACGATGACCCTGACGTGTACGTCGGTGCCGCGCTTGCTACGCGCGGCGCGCTGGTTCAGGCCGGCGCGCACCCGGAAGGTCTCGCCCATCGGCACGTCCTCGTAGCGAAGCCGCACCTTGCGGCCGCTCTTGGGGGGATGCGCCCAGATGCACTGGTGCGGGTCGAGCCCCATAAAGAGCAGATCCTCGCCGACATAGATCCACTTGTCGGGTTTGCCGCAGTACCAGGCGCGCTTTTGGGCGTCCCAATTGTCGCATTGCCGGACTTCCTCGTCGCCGTCCATCCGCGAGACCTCGGCCTCCTCGAGCCTGTCGAGCAGGTCGAAGTGGACGATGCGCTCTTCGGGGGCGTCGAGGCGCACCACGGTGACACCTCCGAACGCACGGGTTTCGGCGGCTTCGAAGGGCATCAGCTCGAGCGCTTCGTCGAGGCGCTCAGATTCGCTGAGCAGCCAGACGCGCTCGTAGCGGTGGACGTCCTCGATGAGGGGTTGGTGCTGGCGGATGACCTGGTCGCCGACTTCAGTCAGGTAGGGGTAGGCGTCTTCGTTCCAGCCCGGCTGGACGGTGACGGCGTCGGCGGGGCCGATATGCTCGAGGACATAATCAGCCGGCTGGCGCCAATCTTCGGCGTCGACGTCGCCGGGTAGAAAGAAGACTTGGGCGACGAAACTAGCGATCCCGGCCGCCAGCATAAGCGCGGCCGGAATGAGCCATAGTCTCGAAGAGGCGTTCACGTGCGCTGACCACCTTGTTTGGCCAGCGACAAGCCGCCGAGCTCCATGAGGAGGTCTCGCTCGTAGAAGGCCTCACCGCGGTCGGTGAACGGGTGGACGTGCACGCCGGAGTCCATTCGGATGGCGTCGCAGGGGCAGGCCTCCACACACAGCCCGCACACGATGCAGCGCAGCTCGTCGATGACGAATACCCGCGGATATTTCTCGATGCTCGGGTCGTCGTGCTCACCGGCCTCGATGTGAATGCAGTCGGCCGGGCAGATCGTCGAGCAGCACATGCACGCCACGCAGCGTACGTTGCCGTCGTCACGGACCATCAGCCGGTGCATCCCGCGGTAGCGCTCCGGATAATAATCGGCCGGCTCTTCGGGGTACTCGCGTGTGAAGGTCGAGCGCTTTTCTTTATTCGGATTCAGGTTCCGAAAGAAGTGCTTCATCGTCACGCCGAGACCTTTGGCGATCTCGGGGATATAGCTCTTCTCCCACAGAGTCGACTTGATGCGATCGACATTTTTGACGCGAACTGTGCCCATATCTATATGCCTTCGTTTCGAGCTGTTGCCAGCTAGGTGATCGATTCGGCTCGCTGGCGCTTTATGTGTCTCAGAAAGTGAGAAAGTCAGCGAGTAAGAAAGTTAGATACTGCAACTACTCACAACCGACCGAGAGTGCCCGGTGGATTTTGTGTTGTTTTCTAACCCTCTCACTTTCTAACTCTCTTACTATCTGCAGTTGTTAAAAGATGGCGACGATGAGCGCGGTGATGAACAGGTTCGCCAGAGCCAGCGGCAGCAGGATCTTCCAGCCCAGGATCATGACCTGGTCGTAGCGGAAGCGCGGCAGGGTCCAGCGCATCATGAATTGCAGCCAGACCAGCAGCAGAATTTTGAAGACCATCGCGAAGATGCGCAGCACGATGACCGACCAATACGGC
>JBKGZI010000545.1:0-3473 GCA_046545675.1 Persicimonas sp. | reverse complement strand
ACGATACGAAAGGCCCGGCACGATTCGTAAACCACACGATTTCCGTGACTGCACTTAGAGCTACGCAAATTTTTCGCACTTCCGCAGTATTTGTCATAATTTGCGCGCCCCTGACGCGCGCCCCCCCCTCACAACTCCCACCGGAGCGGCTTGAATAATCCGCTCCGGTGGGATCGTTTCTTGCTTTATATGATTGTGCAAGATAGACATACTGGTTAGACTGAGGGCATCTACACACCTAATAGCTTGTGGGGCAGAACGTTGAGACTCTTTCACCCATCCAATCTGAAAGGCAAACCGTGGGGCTGCCTCGTGGCGGCGGTATTGCTGTGTACTGCGCTCGGTTGTGGCGACGATGATCCGGAGATCAACTCCCGCCTGAACAACGGCGGCGGAACTAATAACGACAATAGTGACGCCGACGTCGGAGCTGCCGACGCCGGCGACACCGGCGACGCTGGAGGCGAACCGGTCGGCCAGAGCTGCGTGGCGCCGCCCGAAGAGTTGGGCACCTTCAGCGACGGCGACGCCGAGGAGTTGGTTCGCGGCTTCCACGAGCGCAGTCACCCCAACCGCGCCACCTGCCAGGAGGCCGCGCCGCGAGCCGGCGTCTACTGGTTTGCCTTCGAGGTCGACGAGCCGCTCATCGCGCGCTTCGAGGTCGAATCGACCGCCGCCTCCGACCCGCTTATCGAGCTTCGCCAGGACGAATGCGCCAGCGCCGAGGACGTCCTGTTCTGCACGGACGCGCTCACCCAAACCCAGGTGGTCGTACCCGGCGAGACCTATTACCTGCTCGTCCAGGGCGCCGAGGACTCCTCGACCGGGGATTTCCGGCTGGATCTGAGCTTCGAGCAGGCCGCCTGCGATCCGTCGGAGACGGTCTGCCAGGACGGCGTCGTGCAGGTGTGCCCCGACGGACGCGAGCTGCTCAGCCGCGCCTGCGGCGGCGAGTGCCTCGACGACTCGAGCTGCGCGGGAGATACCTGCAGCGCGCCGATCGAGGTCGATCTGTCGACGGCCGGTGACACGCAACTGATCTCCGGCAATCGGCAAGCCTATACGAGCGAGTGGGACGTCTCGGGCCTGAGCGGCTGCAGCCTCGAAGAGGGCCAAACCGCCAGCCCGACCCCCGGCGCCGAGCTCTTTTTGCAGCTCACCGGCCACTCGCAGGGCGACACGATCGTCTTCGAGACCGAGCCCGGCACGGTGGACTTCGGCTTCTACCTACTGAGCTCCTGTGGCTCGAGTAGCTGTATGGACGCGGGCGCCTACGACGAGCTCGGTGACAACCGATTCGAGTGGCAGGCCAACGTCGTCGAAGAGGTCTACGTGGCCGCTGAAGCTATCGGCCGCGATCGCGATCGCGACTTTCAAATTGAGATTACACGTCAACCCTGAGGAGAAGATTATGGGCAACTCAAAACATCTGTTGTCCGCCACGGTAGTATTACTGGCGATTTGCGCAGCGCAGCCGGCCTTTGGCCAGAAGACTGCCCAACCCAACGCGACCTTTCTGCTCGGCGGCGAGATCTTCGCCTCCGGCCAGTCCAACAACCTGGGGCCGGTAGCCAACCAGATCCTCTCCGACTATTGGATCGCCGGAGATTGCCCCGACGACGAGAGCTGGCGCTATTGCGACGATCTTCGCTTCGGCCTGACCATGTCCGCCGCGCCGTCATGCACCCTCGCCGACGCCGACTCGGGAGGCTGCGCCTCCTATAATGAAGTGGTCGTCGAGCCCCACGAAGACGGCGGCGCCGACACGCAAAACCAGATCAAAGGCATGCAAAACGAGGACGGCACGCTCTATAACGCCGACCCGACGTTTCGCCCCCTCGACGATGCACTGCTCGAGCACCAGGCGCATACCTACGACGCCACGGCCGGCGCCCACGACTCGCCTTGGGCACGCCCGAACCTCAACTTGCTGGTCTTGTCCGAGCTCCCCCAGAGCCACGACGCGATCACCGGAGACACCGGCAAAGACGGGCGCGCCAAAAACGCGGTGCTCAACGCCTGCCGCTTGCTCGAAGGCGACGACGGCGTCAACGGCCCCGGCACTTGGCCGGCGCTGCCGACCTGGGCGATGGTCGCCCGACGCTACGACGAGCCGGCGGTGGACTTCGCCGGCCTGGTCTCGGCCGCCGGCGGCACCGGACAATGCTGCTACGATCCGACTCCCAACGACAACACCTCCTGCGATCCCGCCGCAGATGCCATCGATGTCTGCGACTGGGTGCAATCGCGCAGCGACGCGGCCTTGCGCCTGGAGGTCGACGCCGGCAACTACGTCTGCGGCAGCGGCACCGGCTATGTGCAGACTGGCGCGATGCACTTCGGCGAGCAAACCAGCTCCACCGGCGTCAAAAAGCAGATCGCCTGTCACCTGGCCGGCCGCTACAACAACAGCGGCAATGACCCGTGCGAAGACGGCGAGCTGCAAAATACCAACGTCCTCGGCATCATGTCCTGCGTGCGCCAGCGTCCCGACGATATCGACCCGGATATGGCGACCTTCTATTATTGCGAGTCCACCGGCGAAGACGAAGACGAAGATGAAGATGAAGATGAAGATGAAGATGACAAGACGAGCGATCCGGATAACTGCACACGGCTGACCATCTGCGACGACGATATCGACAACGACGGCCAGCCCAACGACACCGATCCGTGCCCCTACGACGCCGACTACGACGACCCGAACACCTGTCCGACCGACAAGACCGCCGACGAATGCACCGGCATCGAGTGGGTCGACCCCAACAAGTCGCTGTACGTGATCACCGCCGAGAGTGACGACGGCGAGCGTGTCTGTGACCAGGCCAACGATGGCGACGGCGACATCGAGATCACCGAATGCCCCAATGAGGGCGACGCCTGCACCGTCGAAAAACGTCTCGACGGCTCGCCGGCCTACGGTCGCTGCAGCGTCGGACAGATCTACTGCGACGCCACCGGCGCCGAGCATTGCCAGCAGCTATACAACCCGATGCCCGAGATCTGCAACGGCCTCGACGACGACTGCGACGGCGAAGTCGACAACCTGTCGACGAGCTGGGACGACTCGAATTTCTCGTCGTTCGATCCCACCAAATTGAGCGACTACGACGACGACGGCGTCGATCGCGAGGCGATCCACTGCTACGAGAAAAACGTCTGCCGCTGCGATAATAGCACGCTGGATTACGGCGGTCCCGGCTACGAAGACCACATCATGAGCTGGGTGCCCGGCAGCTGCGAATGCGGCGAGGGCATTGAGGAAAGCGGCGGCGGGTTCACAGCGGCGCCGGCCGTCGACGATCAACCGCAAACGCAGCCGCAGGCTGGGTGTTCGAGCGCGGGTTCGGATGATGGAAGCGGCGGAAGATCGGGCGTTGTGTGGTTGTTTGTGGTTGGGGTGTTCGGGTGGATGAGGCGAGTGTGTTCATCAGCCGTGGGTTGGCGATGAACTCCCTCTCCACCCGTAGCGA
>JBKGZI010000544.1:0-3502 GCA_046545675.1 Persicimonas sp. | reverse complement strand
GGCGCCTTTTGCCGAGTCGCACCCTCGGCGAATGGTCGCCGCTCACACATGCCCACACACCAAAACGCACCACCCGAATGATCGCCCGACCCCGAAACCAAACCATACCCGGGGGTAAGACTCGGCGCCTTTTGCCGAGTCGCACCCTCGGCGAATGGTCGCCGCTCACACATGCCCAACCACGACATCCATGTCACGCTCGCGCAGCCATACACTACAATTTTCGACCCCCACCCCCCTCACACACCCACACAACAGCCATACCCACGCTGGCACACAACATGCATCACACCAAGCCGCACGGGAGGCCTAAACGTTCCCCAACGATCCAGAGCACTCCCGCATGAGGTTGAAAAAGCAGCGCCGGCCTTCACGGGCCGGCGTTTCTTTTGCGCCCGTTTATCCTCCTTCTCCGGAATAGCGAGCCGCACCGCTTGTTTGACCTATTGACAACGCCGAAATTGTCGCTACCCTCACAGGTGCTAGGCGACGTCTCGGTTGCGGAACCCTCTCCACACCGGCATCATGGTGGCGGACGAAGCGCCCGCGCGACTGTCTCAGCCGTACTTTCCAGTACGCCGAGACCCATTTACCAGCCAGATTGTTTCCTCTGACTTTTTAGTGCGCGACAACGCCCGGACCTCCGGCTTTATAGCCGCCTCTGGCCACGGCGCGCGCAAAATCTCCAAAGCCCATTTCACTACACGTGTCGCACCTCTCCTCGCTCGCCCCACGCCTGCCGCTGAACGCTCTGCGTACACTTTGCACGCGTACATCGACGGCGTTTTGGTACGAGCCGGAGTTCCGCACTCATATTTCCGACAAAAACACACCTGCTTGATCCCTTCCTGAGGAACCCCCATGAATCTGAAAGAACTCAAAGAGAAAAAAATTGGTGAGCTCACCAAGATGGCCAAAGAGGCCAACATCGACAACGCCTCGAGCTTGCGCAAACAGGAGCTGATCTTCGCTCTCCTGCAGGCGCAGACCGAAAAAGACGGCCAGATCTACGGCGAGGGCGTCCTTGAAATCCTGCCCGACGGGTTCGGCTTCCTGCGCGCCACCGATTATAACTATCTGCCCGGCCCGGACGACATCTACGTCTCCCCCAGCCAGATCCGGCGCTTCAATATGCGCACCGGTGACACCATCAGCGGCCAGATTCGCCCGCCCAAGGACAACGAGCGATACTTCGCGCTGCTCAAGGTCGAAGGCGTCAACTACGACGACCCGGAGAGCTCGCGCGACAAGATCCTGTTCGACAACCTCACGCCCTTGTACCCCAACGAACGCCTCGACCTGGAGTGCGAGCAGGACAATTACAGCCTGCGCATCCTCGATCTGCTCACGCCCATCGGCAAGGGCCAGCGCGCGCTCATCGTCGCCCCGCCGCGCACCGGTAAGACCGTGCTCTTGCAGGATATCGCCCACGGCATCGCCGAGAACCACCCCGACACCGCCCTCCTCGTGCTGCTCATCGACGAGCGTCCCGAGGAGGTCACCGACATGCAGCGCAACGTCGAGGGCGAGGTCGTCAGCTCGACCTTCGACGAGCCCGCCGAGCGTCACGTCCAGGTCGCCGAGATGGTCATCGAGAAGGCCAAGCGCCTCGTCGAGCACCAAAAAGACGTGGTCATCCTGCTCGACTCCATCACCCGCCTGGCCCGCGCCTACAACACGGTCGTGCCGCCCAGCGGCAAGATCTTGAGCGGTGGTGTCGACTCCAACGCGCTGCACAAGCCCAAGCGCTTCTTCGGCGCCGCGCGCAATATCGAGGAGGGCGGCAGCCTCACGATCATCGCCACCGCGCTGATCGACACCGGCAGCCGCATGGACGAAGTCATCTTCGAGGAGTTCAAAGGCACCGGTAACTCCGAGCTGCACCTCGACCGCAAGCTGATGGAAAAGCGCATCTTCCCGTGCCTCAACATCAACAAGTCCGGCACCCGTAAAGAAGAGCTGCTCATGAGCGACACCCAGCTCAACCGCGTCTGGATCTTGCGCCAGCTGCTGCACCCGCTCAACACCGTCGACTCCATGGAGTTCCTGCTCGACAAAATGGGCAAGACCGACTCCAACGAGGAGTTCTTGAATTCGATGAGTGGGTAGTTTGTGGTGTGTTGGGTTTTTGAGGAAGCCCCTCCGTCTCGCTACGCTCGACACCTCCCCTGCGCGAAGGCGCTGGGGAGGAGTATTGCTGCCAGACCGCGCAGTAGCTGCTTCACGTAAAGCAACCAATGCGCGTTATGCTGGGATACTCCTCCCCGCGGTGTCCAGCCGGGGGGAGGTGCCTGAGCGTAGCGAAGGCGGAGGGGCCTCCACGTAATACCAAGAACTTAAATAAAGCCACCACCCATGTTCGCCAAACTCGACGAAGTCCAACAACGCTACCACGAGCTCAACAGCCAGCTCGCGGACCCGGCCATCGCCAGCGATCCGAACCAGTTTCAAAAGCTGGCCAAGGAGCAGGCACACCTGCAGGACGTCGTCGACGCCTATTCGCGCTTTCAGGAGGTCGAGGCCGAGCTCGCCGACAATAAGTCGCTGCTCGGCGAGGACGACCCCGAGCTCAAGGAGATGGCCCGCGCCGAGATCTCCCGGCTCGAGGCCGAGCGCGACGAGCTCGAGGCGCGCATCAAAAGGCTGCTGATCCCCAAAGATCCGCTCGACGAAAAGAATATTCTGCTCGAGATCCGCGCCGGCACCGGCGGCGATGAGGCCGCCCTCTTCGTGGCCGACCTCTTTCGGATGTACGACCGCTACGCCGCCAATAAGGGCTGGAAGGTCGACGTCGTCGAGGCCAGCGAGTCGTCCGCCGGCGGCCTCAAGGACGTCATCGCGCTCATCGAAGGCGACGACGTCTACAGCGTGCTCAAATACGAGGCCGGCGTCCACCGCGTCCAACGCGTCCCCGAGACCGAAAGCCAGGGACGCATCCACACCTCCGCGGTCACCGTCGCCGTGCTCCCCGAGGCCGAGGACATCGAGCTCGACCTCAATATGAACGATTGCAAAATCGACACCTTTCGCTCCTCGGGCCCCGGCGGCCAGTCGGTCAACACCACCGACTCCGCCATCCGCATCACCCACGAGCCCACCGGCCTGGTGGTGACCTGCCAGGACGAAAAGAGCCAGCACAAAAACCGCGCCAAGGCCCTCAAGGTCCTCAAGACCCGCCTGCTCGAGCAAAAGCGCGAGGCCGCCCACCAAGAGCGCGCCGCCGAGCGCCGCGACCAGGTCGGCAGCGGCGACCGCTCCGAGCGCATCCGCACCTACAACTTCCCCCAATCCCGCATCACCGACCACCGCATCGGCTACAACACCCGCCGCCTCGACGACGTCCTCGCCGGTGATTTGAACGAGATTTTGGACCCGTTGCACACCCACTATCAGGCTGAGAAGTTGAAGGCGCTCGGCACCGACTAACACCCAAACCCAAACCTAAACGGGCATGGATCCGAAAAGAGGGTGGTTCATGGGCCGAGCGGATCGCCTGACGTGA
>JBKGZI010000543.1:0-3536 GCA_046545675.1 Persicimonas sp. | reverse complement strand
GTTCGAGGCCTCGTTTGGCTTGGGTGACGGTGCAGTTTTCCACCAGCCCGCCCACGCCACCCAGTTCGGAGTGCTCGATGGCCGTATCAACCCGGTCGACCTCGACGTCTCGAACGGTGACATCGGCTCCGCGGCCGCTCAGCCCCCATTGCATCCGGCTGGTCGCCTGGGCGATGGGTTGAATGAGCAGGTTCTCGAAGACGGCGTTATCGCTGTCGTAGGTGATGGCGGCGCGATCGGCATGCTCGACGGTCATATTCTTGATGGTGACGTCAGCGGCGTCGATGTCGAACGACGCCGAGCCCATGCCTTCGAGCACCACACCGTCGCGCGAGGCGCCCTCGACGGTGACGCCATCGGTTTCGAGCACTGCGTCGGCCGGCGCGCGGTACGTGCCGTCGCAGATCGTGACCGTGCCGTTGGGCTCGATGGCCTGGAGCGCAGCGGCCACCGAATAAGTGGAGGCCCCGGCGCAGCTTACGTCGTCATCGACGGTGATCTGAGATGCGCGCGGGACGTGATCGACGACCAACTCGTACTCGCCGAGGAGGTGATTGGTGACCGTGATGACGTAATCGTCGGCGCCGGAGCCGGGGAGCTTCGATAGATGCACGTCGATAAAACCGGCCCGGCTGGCGTAGCGCATCTCGTTGAGCACGCCGTCGGTAGGCTCGAAGTACGACCCGCTGCCCACCCGATCCACCGACATCCACGTGGTCGAATCTTCGGGCAGCGGGTTGGCGCCGGTGCCGCGCAGCTTCACGACCAACCCGTCGCCGGCTTCGGCGCTGACGCTATAGACCTGGCGGTCTCCACGGACGTCGATCTCTCCGGTGACGGTCGCCCTGGAGTCCGAAAACGACAGGGCCGTCGGAGGTTCGACGATGGCCAGCCCGACCTCGTAGTCGAGCACGGGGTTGGAATCCGACACGTCTTGATTGTCGATCTCGAGCAGATACAGCCCGTCGGTGTCGAGCTCGGCGACGGTCTGGTTCGAATACCCCAGCAGCACATCTCCATCGACGCTCTTGATCCGGGCCCGGGTCGCGCTCGCATCCAGCGCCTTTGCCGTGACCACCGTCGAGGCGCTGGCTTCGAAGGCGTAGGTCTTCGACTCCTGGCCCGAGGCGAACGTCCCGGTGACGTTGGTGTCCAGCTCGGCCAGCGGCAACTGCTCGACCGACATCGAGTAGCTCCCCGGGGTATTGCTCACCGCACCGACGGCGATGACGTAGTCGCCGTCCTGGGGCAGCTTTTCGGTGATTCTGGCTGTCTTGGTGCTGCCGAACGAATCGAGCGCCAGGCGCCGGCCGCCTTCGACGAATAGCGAGACGGTGCCGTTGAGATTGGAGCCCATCGCGGGGCTCGTCTCGATGCGAATGACGTCGTCTTGGGAAGCCGTGAACGTGTAGCGGTCGACCTCGTCGTCGGCGTCGAGCACGGCGTCCTTGGTCTCGGGCAGCGTCAGCGCTTCGCCGCCACCGCCGGCGTCGAGCGGATCGAGCGCGATGATGACGTCTTCGCTGGCCCCTTCGTCGCCGGTCACGACGGTCTCCCCGCGCAGGGTTCCGTTGCGGGCGGTTGCAGTCAGCCCCACCTCACGATCGGCGGGGACCGGCAAACCGACGCTCGCCCCGTCCGGCCCGACGACCGTGTGAACCGAGGCGCGAGGTCCATTGCTGGCTACGCGCCCGTAGATGGTCGCGCTCTCTCCCGAATCGAGCAGCTCGGTCGGCGCGCCGTCGGTATCCCGCAGCCGCGGCAGCGGCTTGGGGAAGTACGGCAAAAAGTCGATATCGCAATTCCACCAGGAGAAGTGCCCCACGCGCGCCTCGAACCCTAGCCCGCTGGGCGAGTCCTGTGAGGCCACCACTTCACCGACGCCCTCCTGCACCCAGATGCCCACCGACTCGTCGAGCGCCCAAAGCGGAATGGTGTCGCCCTCCTGGAGTTCGTCGCCGTTCTCATCGAGCGGCGTGTAGATCGGCAGGATGACCGTAGCCTCTTTGCCCGGGGCGATCTGCAGGGGCCGGCCGTCTTGCTCGAGCTCGAATTCGGCGGCGCCGTAGCTCAAAATCGGCGTGGAGGACCCGTCGGCCTCGATACCTGCGAAGTCTCCCGGAAACCCGGAGATCTCCGGCCCGGAGATGTCCACCGGCGTCATGCGCACATCGATCGTGCCGGAGACGAGGTTACCGTCGGGGTCGACCAACGCGTCGGCCGGCAGGCTCAACATCACGCCGTCCTCACCGGGCGAGGTGCTCACCCCGGCCTCGACGTCGCTCAGCGAGACCGCGGCGTTGCGCTCGAGGAGCATCGTCTCGAAGTAGACCTCCGTCGACCCGCTGGGAGCCTCCAGATTGACAACCTGGTCGGCGTAATCGGCGCCGTTCACCACCAATGTCAGCGGCGTGTCGGCGTCGAGGCCGCTCAACTCCACGCGCCCCTCGGCGTCGGTCTGCGCGCTCACACCCGTGCGGCGCACGCTGACCTCGATATTCTCCAGCGGCGTCTCCGCAGCATCCGTGATCAGGCCCGTGACGGTCACCGCGCCGATATCATCGGCGGCAGGGTCCGGACGCGCCTCGATGCTGACGGTCTGCTCGGCGGTGTCGCGAAGCCCCTGGCCGTCGGTCACCGTCAGCTCGACGGTATACTCGCCGCCCTCGGCGAAGATATGTGAGATCGTCTGGCCGTTGCCAATCTGCGCATCACCGAAGTCCCACCGATAGGACAACGCGTCGCCGTCGGGATCGGACGAGCCCGACGCGTCGAAGGCCACCGGCTCGCCGGCCTCGCCGGTCTGACCGACCGTGAATTCGGCGCTCGGAGCCTGGCCATCGCCGCCGTCGTTCGGGTCGGCGTCCGGTCCGGTATCCGGCGAGTCGCCATCCGGCTCCGGCCCGGCGTCGGGATCATCCGAATCCCCATCGGACTCCCCGGCAGCCCCGTCGCTACCGGCGTCGGCCTCGAGCGGCGTTCCGTTATTGCCTGCATCGTCGCCGCAGCCGGCGCCGAGCATTAACGAGCCAAAGATCAGTCCTAAAACCAGTCGACGAAAAGACAAAGAGCCCCCCTCAAGATGGAAAAACTCAGATGTAGGATAGGTACGTCTTGATACCTACCATAACCCACAATGCCGCTCAACTTATGAAAACAAACCAGCAGCTCTCACTCTGGTTATCGGCAAAATCGCGAAATCGTTGCGTAGCCTCAGAAACCAGATGGGTCGCGATTCGAGCGCAAAGCTGCCAAACTGCCGATCGGCTTTGAGTTCCTCCCTATCGCGCATCTTTGTTGCGCGATGGGGAGGTGTCTCGCGCGTTTTTCAGCGCGAGACGGAGGGGCACAACAACAACCCGAACGTCTCGAAAGCCCCACCAAAATAATCGTGCGCCTGCAGAATGTTCAGCAAAACAGCCGGCAGCACCGTAACAACGTAGATCTGCCCGACGGGCGCGCCATCGAATACGAGGTCGACGCGCTCGACCGGCGCATCGCTCGCCGCGTGCTCGGCGCCCAGGGAGACGTCGTCG
>JBKGZI010000542.1:0-3536 GCA_046545675.1 Persicimonas sp. | reverse complement strand
CTCAAGAAGGCCGGATGGCCGCATGAGTCACCCTCTTTGCAGTGCTGCGCCCGTTCTTGGTTCTTGGTTCTTGGTAAAGACGTCGTAAATCGAGGCAAGAACCAAGAACCAACCACCAAGAACAGGTGCGTTTACTCGAGACGATACGAAAGGCCTGGCACGATTCGTAAACCACACGATTTCCGTGACTGCACTTAACTGCGGGCTTGGGGCTTGGGGGCTTGGGGAACTGCGGCCCGGTGTTTTTGCCTTTCCTCAAGCCCCAAGCCTCAAGCCTCAAGCCTCAAGCCTGCCGTCACTCCGCGCAGGCTCCCTGTCCGACATCGATGATGCGAATGGAGCGGATGGCGTCCTGCTCACCGGTGATGTCGCGCGCCTGTGCGACCAGGTCGGCCAATTGCTCTCTGTCCAGCGGACGATCGAGGGCGTTGACGTCGTAGGCGACGCCGTAGCGCGGGAAGTCGCGGTGGCTGGATTGCAGGTTGCTCAGGCCCGCCTCGAAGATGCAGTCGTCGACGGCCTTTTTGGTACCGCGCACGTCGCTATGGGAGACCGTCAGGATGACATCGGGGTTCTCGGCCTCGACGCCGACGCTGTGGCCGGGGCTGAAGACGGTGTCGCGGATCGTGCCGTAGCAGTCGAAGAGCTGCGTGGTCGTCGAGACATGCTTGGCGATGCGGGGCTGGGCTTCCTGGGTCGCCGCGCCGATATGCGGAGTGTTGAAGATCCGCTCGTTATCGGCGTACGGGTTGTGCCAGGTATCTTCTTTATTGCCCGGCTCTTCGGGATAGACGTCGACCATTGCGAAGTGGACCTTCTCCTCGTCGACCGCGCGGATGAGGTCCTCGGGCGGATACAAAAAGCCGCGCGAGGCGTTCAGGAAGATGCGCGGGCTGTTCTCGCCGCGGTCGGCGCCCAGCTGCGAGAAGTGCTCCTCGTAGCTCAACAGCGACTCGTTGGAGTGGCCGCGGTGGTCTTCGGCAGACACGTGGACGGTCACGAAGTCGCCCTTGCGAAAGGCCTCGCCGACGCTGTCGCAGGCGGTCCAGCCGAGCGTCTGGCCCACCTCACGGGGCACCTCGGCGCTGTCGTAGAAGTAGACGTCCATATGAAAGGACTCGGCGACCTGGGCGACCTGCTTGCCGATATTGCCCAGCCCGATGATCGACAGCGATTTGCCGCGAAGCTCGTAGCGATGCCGGTTGTCCTTGGTCCACTGGTGCTGCTTGCTCTTGTCGACCGAGTCGTAGATGCGCCGGGCCATGGTGATCATCTCGCCGAAGACCATCTCGACGACCGACCAACCATTGCTGATCGGGTCGTTCATCACCTGGACGCCTTCTCTGGCGCAGGCCTGCTTGTCGACGGAGTCGTCGCCGATGCAGCAGAGCATGATCGCAGCGAGGTTCTCAGACGCCTGCAGCACGCGCTCGTTGACGATAAAACGGCTGCGCTTGTACAGCAGGTCGTGCTGACCCTCTTTGAGGATCTCGATGACCTCGTCCTGGTCCTGGGTCTCGCGCCGGTCCGGCTCGATGCCCTGCTCACGAAGATAATCGTCGAGCGAGGGGTCGGGGTGCTCGAGGATGAGCGCCTTTTTGAATTTGCTGTTGAGGTAACGAACTCCATCGATTTTCGGCATGGGATACTACCTTTTTGTTGGGTAAAGCTGGAGGTTATGACTTCGTAAGAACTATTTGAGAGCGTCGACCCTATCCGAGGGTGCGAACGGCAAAAGGCGCCGTTCTTACCCCCGGGTATGGTTTGGTCCTAGCTCGGATGACCGTTCGGGCAACTCGACCTACCCATATGTGCATCTTTTAGGAGCCCAAACCATAACCGTGGGTAAGCCGACGCCGGTTGCGCCGTAGGCGCGACCGGGGTGGCGCACCCACGGAGAGCCACGGGCATCTTTTGTGTTCAACACGCCCACCGACGCACTCGCCCTACGTCAAAGCACCACCCGCTCCGTATATTCCCCAAACACATCACGCAATGTGTCGGAGATCTCGCCGAGGGTGACCTTCTTTTTGACCGCCTCCAGGATATACGGCATCAGGTTGTCGCTGCCGCGGGCGGCGTCGGCCAGCGCCTGGCGGGCTTTGTCGACCGGGTCGGTGGCGCGTGAGGCCTTGAATTCTCTGAGGCGCTCGACCTGGCCGCGCTCGGCCTCCTCGTCGACGCGCAGCAGATCCTCGGGGGCGGCCTGGTCGATCTGGAAGCGGTTGACGCCGACGATGACGTCCTCACCGCGCTCCTGGCGAAGCTGTGCCTGGTAGGCGGCCTCCTGGATCTCGGACTGCTGGAAGCCGTTCTCGATGGCCGAGGGCGACCCGCCGAAGTCGTCGATGCGCTCGATATAATCGATGGCCTTTTGCTCGATGTCCTCGGTGAGCTTTTCGACGGCGTAGCTGCCGGCGATCGGGTCGATGAAGTCGGCCACGCCCGATTCGTGGGCGATGACCTGCTGGGTGCGCAGGGCCAGCCGGACGGCGTCCTCGTTGGGCAGGCCGAGCGCCTCGTCCCAGGAGTTGGTGTGCAGCGACTGCGTGCCGCCGAGCACCGCGGCCAGCGCCTGCAGGCCCACGCGCACCATATTGACCTTGGGTTGCTGGGCGGTCAGCGTCGAGCCGGCCGTCTGGCTGTGGAAGCGAAGCCGCATCGAGCGCTCTTTGGTGGCGCCGAAGCGCTCCTTGACGATGCGCGCCCAGAGCCTGCGCGCCGCCCGGAATTTGGCGACCTCTTCCAAAAAGTTGTTGTGCACGTTGAAGAAGAACGACAGCCGGCCGGCGAAGTTGTCGATGTCCAGGCCGCTGTCGAGCGCCGCCTCGACGTAGGCGATGCCGTTGGCCAGCGTGAAGCCGACCTCTTGCGCCGCGGTGCTACCCGCCTCTCGGATGTGGTAGCCGGAGATGCTGATCGTATTCCAGCGCGGCAGCTCGGACTCACAAAACCCGAAGATATCCGTGATGATCCGCATCGACGGCTTGGGCGGATAGATATAGGTGCCCCGGGCGATATACTCCTTGAGCACGTCGTTCTGGATGGTGCCGCGCAGCTTTTTGGGGTCGACGCCCTGCTCTTCGGCCACCGCGATATACAGCGCCAAAAGGATCGACGCCGTCGAGTTGATGGTCATCGAGGTGGAGACCTTGTCGAGCGGAATCTGCTCGAAGAGCCGCTCCATATCGGCGATCGAATCGATCGCCACGCCGACCTTGCCGACCTCGCCTTGGGCCCGGGGCGAGTCGGAATCGATGCCCATCTGCGTGGGCAGATCGAAGGCCACCGACAGACCGGTGGTGCCCTGCTCGAGCAGGTAGCGATACCGCTCGTTGGACTCGGCCGCCGTACCAAAGCCGGCATATTGGCGCATCGTCCACAGCTTGCCGCGGTACATCGTCGGCTGGATGCCGCGCGTAAACGGGTATTTGCCCGGATAGCCGAGGTCCTCGAGGTAATCGAGCTCGGCGGTGTCCTCGGGCCCGTAGACCAGGTCGACCGGCGCGCCGTCGGAGAGCTTGAACTCCTCTTTG
>JBKGZI010000541.1:0-3538 GCA_046545675.1 Persicimonas sp. | reverse complement strand
CTCTCCGTCTTTCCAGATCTCGAGGTCAGCGACTTCGCCTTCGATGGCGGCGTCGGCCTCGCGCTTCGCATCTTCTCGGCGCTCGCGTCGGTTGCGGGCCGCGTAGGACTCGCCTTTCTTCTGGTCGCGCTCGGTCTTGGTGGTTGCCATCTTGAATCGACGCGTCCAGCCACAGAATTCGCAGCGGCTATCATCACTCAGGACGCTTTCGCATTTCGGACAGTGTGCCATTTTCAATCTCCGGTCTCTCGGGTGCAGTGTCTTTCCCTTGCCACGTCCTAAATATAGCACATATGAGATACGGGTCAAGCCCACCAAGAAGTTTCTACCCCCTCCAGCACCCCGTCACGCACGGGTCGCCGAAATTATTTTGGAAAATGTGCTAGTCACACTCGCTTTTGAGCGACCGCACCCGCTCGATGTACGCCCGACACTGCGAGCACTGACAGTAGATGGTGACCAGCGCGCGGCCCTGGTCGTCGGCCAGCGTGGTCGGCTCGGCGTCGGTCTGGCCCATGATGGTGGCGAGGTCTAGGTTGTGGAGCGTGGCCTCCCTCGCGCCTTCGTCGAGCCACGGCCCCGCACGCTCCACCATCTCGGCGGTCAGTTCGATGGGCTCACTCATCACCACCCCGCAACGTCTCGACGTATCGGCGCGTGGCTTCGACCTTCGGGCGTAGCAGTTCGGCGCAGCGCATGACGTGGCCGCCGTCACCGTCGTCACCCACCTCGACGTGGGTATGCAGTACGCGCTTGCAGGTGCCGAAGTTGCGCTCAACCCATCCGGTCGCGCCGCCCTCCCGAGTGACCACCACCGCATCGTACCACCGCGGGCTGCCCGCCTCATAGTAGCCCTCCACACCCCGACGATACCGCTCAGTCTCGAGCATAACCAACTCCAGCCGCACGCCCAGGTCGGGCCGTGCGAGGCGCTCACGTCGGCGCTCGTAGCGCTCACGTGCCAGCGCGAGGCAGTCGTCGAGGTCCATGCCCGAGGCGTCGCAGTAGGCGCGGGCGGCTTTGGTGATGGGTGTGGGTAAGTCGGTCAAAACTCTTTCCCGCCGTGGCGATAGCTGCGCCCGTCATTATAGTCGAGCTTGGCAAACAGCGCGCCGATTACATCCCAACCGCGATGCTCCGAGGCGTCGAGGATGCGGATCATCACGTCGGCCAACTCCTCCTCGACGGCGCTGAACTCGCCGATCTTCTCGGAGGGCGGGTTGCCGTGGCGCAAGCCCTCCAAGGCCTCGGACAACTCGGAGTGCATCAGCGCAATCAGCGTGCCATCTTCGCGGGGCTCTTCGTGCCACCCCTTGGCGCTGGCGGTCAAATAAATGCGCTGCGCGGTGGCCTTCAGTTCGCGCGCGGCGTGAATATTGTTGGGGTGAACGTTCGGATCGTTGTCTGTCATTGTCGCCCCTTCCAATACAAATAAGCCCGCGCCGTAGCGTCGGCCTCGTCAGCGCCATCCCCATAACCGTGACTGCCGAGGTCAACGCGGACGTCACCGTCAGCGGTGTGCAGCACCATGAGTTGGGCGGGCCGAATGCCCTCGGCCATCTCGCGCCGCAACTCTGCGGCAACAGCATCGTTTCGGTGGTACGTGGGCCAAGCCCTCTCGACTCGGTCGTCGGCGTCATCCGGCACGACACCCCGCAACTCAGCAACCCTCCGGTCCACCTCACGTCCGCCCATCTGTGCGATTTCGTCGTGGGTCATGCGTCCTCCAGGCCCAGCCGCTTGCGAAGCTCGTCAATCTTGCGCGCAAACACCATCCGCGCCCGTTGGTCGCAGGCTGTGAGTTCACCCATCGAGTCGACCACCGCCAGCAGCTCCGCACCCACCTCCCGCAACCGCTCGATCTCCCGGTCGCGTGCGGCGAGGGCGTCGAGGAGGCGGCACACGTCGCGCTGGCTCTGTTCGAGCAGTGTGCCACCCATTGCTGGCGTATCAGCCCGATCGCAAATCGCGCCGAGGTCGTCGTCTGTCAACTCATCGCTCATCAAATACACTCTTCTGGTTACAGGAAAGCCCGCGATCACAGAACACCGCATACCCTTCGCATTCGTGGTCGACCGTCTCGGATGCCCCGCACCCAGTGCAGCGCACGAACGTCCTGCAGGTCGTATCGCCGAACGCGGTCACGTCGTCGTAGTCGATGGGCGCACCGCAACACGGCGACTCTAGCGAGTCGATGGCGGCGCTCCAGTCGTCGTCTGTGAGATCGTCGGTCATTGGTCGCCCCTCATCACTACTACAAACACTTCCAGCCCGCGCTTTCGGGCTTCAGCGATCATGTTGCTGGTTCCGCGCGACTCGCCATCCCAAACAGCCAGCAACGCATCAGCATACTCAGCCATCTCCCGATTTCGTATCGGCCCCGCCGCCTTGCCGTGCTCATCCCAGTTCGCAGGAAACACCTTTGTCGCCACACCTTTCCGTTTGGCGGCTTCATGCGCAATCGTGTCGACTCCCCGAGCCCCGCCAGTAACCACCTCGTCAATCGCCATGCCGCTCGTCTTGGCGATCTTGATTGCGTGGAACACGTCTTGCGGCTCGGTAATGTCGCGGCTGCCTGCGATGATTACGCGGCTCATTGGTCGCCCTCCGCGTCCAACCGTTTCGCCAACTCGATCTCTTCGTCCATCTCGCCAAGCAACTCCCTGTGACCATCTAGCAGAATCCCGCGCATCTCCTCGTCGACCTCAGCCCTGTCGCAGTAGTCGCTCAAACGCTCAATAGCCTGCTCTACGATCGCCTTCTTTTGTTGTGCATTTTCTCGCCACGTGGTCATTGGTCGCCCCTCGTATCAACCGCATTTGTGATCTTATCGAGCATCGCCATCACTCGCGTGGTCTCGGCAGTGGATTTCTCATATTCCATGCTGCCGCCGGTGCCGAGGTCGATCTCCAGCACATCGCCGCCGACCATGTTGAACGCGATGCCGCCGGGATACGCCACGCCATAGCAATGAACATTGCCGAGGTTGATCCGCTCGCCCGCGATGTTCACAAATTGAAGCGGTTGCCCGTTGCCTTGCGCCACTTCCGTTTTGTCCGTATCTTTCGACATGCTTCGGTCCTCTCGTCAGGATCGTGGTAGGGCCGCACGCTGGCCACACACCGGCGTCGCGGCCTGCTCACTTTACAGCATCACCACCCAGCACACAAATCGCGCTCACCAGAGTCCCACATCAGCCCCGCACGTCCCACGCGAGATCCCACACTTCGCAGTGGTTTGGACCGTCTCGGTGTGGTCGCATGTGATAACCCGACCGCCCCAGATAACCGCCACGCCACGATCTGGCCCGATGCTGTCGCATTCCGAAGCCGAAAGTCGTGGGTTCGAGTCCCGCCTTGCGCACTAAAAATATCGGCGCGCAGCAGGCGTGACGGGCGGGTTGTGCGGAGTGTGTCGCCCAGGCGGTCCCACTTTCGGGATCGTCGGCGTGGGATGCCCCACAGCAGATCAGTCGTCGCCACCCCCGAAGATCCGCTCCACCGCAGCCCTCTTTAGATCCATTCGCACCCCTGCATAC
>JBKGZI010000540.1:0-3545 GCA_046545675.1 Persicimonas sp. | reverse complement strand
CTGGCGCGCCTGGTCGGCGGCGCGGTCGACTTGCTGCTCGGCGACCTGCTGCTCGGCAACCTGTTGCTCGTCTTCTTGAGCAACGCTATCCCCGCCCATGCCGACGATCGTGCCGGTGACGACGACAAAGACGCAAAAGACGAGGGTGATCCAGGCGAGCGCCCGGAACAGGCGCTTAGCGACCGGCCTAAATCGTTGATTCATCGTGAGTTCTCCAACATGCCGTTGAGTGTCAGCATGTTGTAGCTTTTGAAGGCAGTTGTGACAAGGTTGTAGGGCGCGTGGGGTGAGCATCACCGATGGGCAAGTCGGTGGGCCCCTCCCCGCTCGGAGCGCAGCGCAGGGGAGGATCAAGGTGGGGCCCCTCCTTAATCCTCCCCATCTTTGAACTGCAAAGACGGGGAGGGCATTTGGCTGCCAACCCACGCGCCCCACCAACCATCAGCCACCCAGCCATCAGCTACAAACCAACCCATCGCCCACGATCAGCGAGTTATTATCCTCATTGCACTCGTTCTCGGTGCTCTCGCCGGTGCCGTTGGAGTCGTCGACGACGGCCTCGATCTCCCAGGTGCCGTCGCTGGGCAGGGTCAACTGGGCGTCGACGCGCTCGGACTCACCCGGCTCCAGAGGCATCTGCGTGCGCGCACCATCCAGGAAGGTGCGATCTCCGTTGGAGTCGACGGCGTAGAAGCTCACCGGCAAGCCCGAGCCCACGCGCACCGCGCCGGCGTTGGTCACCCACAGTTGGACGTCGACGTCGCACGACTCGCCGGCGACTTGCGGCTCCTCGCCGATGAGGTCGGGAGCGGCCTGCGGCGGGATCTCGGTGAGCTCGTTGAGCCGATAGGTATTCGACACAAGCCAGTTGTCCCACTCTTGGTCGGGGATGGTGCCATCCTCCTCGACGTTGCCGATGTGGTAGGTGTGCTGGTTCCAGATGCGCCGGGTGGCCACCCAACTATCGTTGCGGTCGCCCAGGACCTTGATCCCCGTCGAGCTATTGCCGGCGCAGTCGAGCTGGTCGCCGCATTCGAAGTCGTTGCTGCCCACGATGATCTCGGCGTTTCCGTCGTTGTCGACGTCAGCGACGATCGGATACTCCAGCGCAGTGAACGAGGAGTTGGGCTGGCTGAAGCGCTCGGCGCCGGTGGTGCCGTCGAAGACCCACAGGGTGGTCTCGTCGGCGTAGACCACCTCGGCTGTTCCGTCGCCCTGGAAGTCGAATAGGCTCGAGCCGGTCATATTGCTCGAGTCGTCCTGGGTGGGCGCGGCCCACAACTTGACCGAGTCGAAGGAGGGCACCGGCGGGTTGGAGGCGTCAAAGGTGCTCGCGTCGATGTCCAGCGCCACGTATTGGTTGGCGCCGGCGACGCCGATCTCGAGATCGGGGTCACCGGTGGAGCCGTCGCCGTCAAAGTCGGCGATCGTCGGCGGTCCGATGCGGCCGCCGTCGGCGCTTCCGTCGTAGCCCTCGACGGCCACCGGACCCCAGACGACCTCACCGGTGAGTCCCTCTTGGATGCGCACGGTACCGTTGGCGGAGACGACGACTTCGGGGGTCGAGTTGCCGTCGAAGTCGGCCAGCGCCACAAAACCGTCGGGCAGCGAGGAATCGGCCTCCCACAAGATGTCTCCGCCGTGGGTATAGGCGGTCGTGCCTGTCACGATCTCCATAGTGTATAGACTGTTCGAGCCGAGCTCCATGTCGAGATCGGCCACCGCGCTGAGCGTGCCACCATAGGTGCCGGGGGTGCCGCCCGCCCAGTTGATCCCCTTGCCGGGATCGCCGACCAGCGTGTCGATGTCGGCACCGTCGAAGAGCAGCTCGCCGTTGCTGTCGAAGACCATCGACCCGATAACGATCTCGGGAGTTCCCAGGCCGTCGATATTGGCGATGGACGGTCCGCCCCACCAGGATTCGAATTGATGGGGAAGTTTGACGCCGTCGGTGTCGGTCGCGCTGGTCACCCACTCGGGCGTGCCATCGGCGTTGATGGCCACCATCCCGCCGGTGGCGGTCTGGTCGTGCCACAGACCGGCGACGATCTCGACCGATCCGTCGTCGTCGATATCGCCCACGGCGACGCTGCCGGCCGGCTGGATCCCGAGCCTCTCGAGGTCCGGGCTACCGCCGGCGGTATAGGTGGAGCTGATCTCGGAGAGCTGGGCCAGCTCATCGAAGCCCACGCTCCACAGCAAGCCGGAGCCGTCGCCCGAGGCGGCGCGCAGGACTCCATAGTGGAGTTGGTCCCAACCATCGTCATCTTGATTGGTCTGGAAGGTCGTAAAGATCACGTCGGGGATGTCATTTTCATCGACGACGCCGTCGCCGTTGTCGTCGTTGAGGTTGGCGACCATCGGCGTGGTCATCACCTGGTCGCGATCCGGGTACGGATCGTTGCTGGTGATCGTCAGGCTCCACTCGACCTGGGGGTCGAGCTCGTTGGTGGTGAAGTCGAACGAGCAGGTGTCATCGTAGGGCCGGCCGTCGCGGCGGGTGGTGTCGGAGTCGCACAGATCGCCGGTGCCGTCCTGGTCGATATCGGACTGATCGGGGTTTTGGACCGTCGGGCAGTTGTCGTCGCAGTCGGTCGTCTCGCCATCTTCGCAGGGGTTGTCGTCCGGATCGCCGCTTCCGTCGCCGTCGTCGAGGATGCCGTCGCCGTCGGTGTCGTCGTCGCAGGCGTCGCCGACGCCGTCACCGTCGAGGTCGTCCTGGCTGGGGTTGGGTGTGTCGGGGCAGTTGTCGTCGGCGTCGGGAATGCCGTCGCCGTCGCGGTCCGAGGCGCAGACGTCGTCGATGCACACCAGGCCATCGGCGCAATCGACGCTTCCCTGGCAGTCGTCTCCGACGCCACCGCCGCCTTCTGCACAGGCGTCGCCCACACCGTCGCCGTCAGCGTCGGCCTGGTCGGGGTTGGGTGTGTCGGGGCAGTTGTCGTCGGCGTCGGGCACCCCGTCGCCGTCGGCGTCGGAGGCGCACACGTCATCGATGCACACCAGCGAACCGGCGCAATCGGCGTTGTCCTCGCACGCGTCACCTTCATCTCCGGGCTCGTCAGTGTCGTCGGTATCGTCACAGGCGTCGCCGATGCCGTCACCGTCGGCGTCTGCTTGGTCCGGGTTGGCGACCTCCGGGCAATTATCCACATCATCGGGGATGCCATCGCCGTCGGTGTCCGTCTCGCAGACACCGTCGACGCAGGCCAGTCCGTCGGCGCAATCGTCGCTCTGCTCGCAACTCTCACCGACTCCGGCGCTCTGGCCGCTGGCGGTGTCGTCACCGCAGCCGGCTGCCATCAATCCGAACGCCCCGACCAGGGCGATCAACCACTTGAGATTCAGTCGTCGCATTTGCTCTACTCTCATCAATTGAGGATCAGGCGCAAACCCATGAAAAAACACACTCTTTTCCTGAATTGCGCTTCAGTTCTTAGTTATTGATGATATGTCTTAGTGAAACCCCTTGCGATTTGCAAGAGCTCGGCGAGTGCAATCGGAACGTCTTGGTGCGGCCCTTCGATAGGGGTAGGGACACCCGA
>JBKGZI010000539.1:0-3561 GCA_046545675.1 Persicimonas sp. | reverse complement strand
GGTCGCCGCTGCGGCTTTTTGTTATGGTTGTGCTTCGTCAGGCGACAGGCGATCAGTAGCTGACCGCGACGCCGAAGTTGTACAGGAATGTGTCGCCGAATCCGTCGATCGGAGTCATGATGTCGAAGTTGGGCATCAGCGCGAAGGTGTCGGTCAAGTGCAATTTGACGCCCGCCATGCCGCCCATCCAGGCGCCGGTGCTGCTCCCGGCAGTGTCGCCGCTACCAAATCCGTACAAGAAGCCAGGCTTGGCGCCCACGGTCACGGTCGCCATATCGGTGCTGACCACGTCGGCCAGAATGTTGAGCAACGCGAAGCCCCAGGTGACGCTGCCGGTACCACTGGAGAGACGGGTCACACTGACGTAGGGGTTGGCAGACACCGCAAAGTCAGGTGTGTTGATAAACGCGTAGTTAGCGTCGAAAGCCACGCCCACGGGAAAGACCTTGGCGCCGACATCTAGATCCGGCGTCAAGCCGTGTCGAGCGGCAAATTCGGCCGTGGGAATGTCTCCCGAGGCTTCATTGGAGACGCCACCGCCGAAGTAACCGGGGGCGAGGGTCATCTCCGTTTTGCCTTGCTCGACCGGCTTGGCGGTATGGAGGGTGGAATACGAGAAACAGCCCGAGCCAAATGCGAGCGCTACGGCGATGAGCAGGGAAAAAGTTAAAATACGGCGCATGGAAAAACTCCTGATAAAACAAATCCAATGACTCCCCCCCTTTGGCCACCGTGGCCACCTGAACCAAGTTCAATAAGGGGTGCTTATAGCTACTATATAAGATGAGACGCTATTAAACGCAATATATTCAAAGAAAATTTAACGGGGGCATTTTCACCCCGTTATCCAGGGCACAGCGGACTACAGCAGCCATCCCAATTGCACGACGAAGAGCTTGTCGAGGCGTTTGGGATACCAGCGAAGCCCGCCCTCGAGGCTCAGGCTGGCGGTCCCAAAGATCGAGACGCCGGCGCGGCCGACGAGTCCGAGCGCCGGTTCGAAGCGATTGCTGGTGTCGACCTCGCCGGTGGCGTCGTCGATGGTGCGCCGGTTCCACTGCGGGCCGGCCTCGGCGCTTGCGCCCAGCAGCCAGCGGCCAAACCAGTGGTGGAGGTCCACCGAGGCCAGAAGCGTCGTGCGCTGCTGGGTGAACTCGAGCGTGCCGGTCTCGGGCGCCTGCCGAGTGAAATCGACCCCCAGCGAGACCGCCAGCGGGTCCCGAAGGTATCGGCGCGCGCGAAGTCTATAGAGATCTTCGGTCTCCGAGCCGCCGAAGGCCGTCTCCCAGAACATCGCGCCCCAGGCCAGCTCGACCTCCCAGAGATGCTCGCCAGGCGGGGCAAAGACGGCGGCCCATCCCTTTCGTATCGCCTCGCCACGGTCGGGCTGGTCTGCGTCGTCCTCTCGATTTCCCTCGTCCTCGGCAGGCTCCTCGTCGGAGGCCGCGACATCCGAGTCGTCGTCGGAGGTCTCCTGAGCATAGGACGGCAGCGGCAGGGCGAAGACGGCCAGCGCAGCGATGGTGATTATTGCGCGCATTGCAACTCCTGCGAGATGGCGGCGAGTCGATCGGTGAAGATATCACACGCCGCGTCTTGGACGTGCGACGGGAGGTTGTCCCAGAGTTTGTTGAAGAAATCGGCCATCCGAAATGTGGGCTCCGGGCCGGACAGGTCGCGCAGCGTGTCGGCGACGGCGCGGCCCAACGCCTCGTCGTCGTCGACGTCGTCGCGCAGCGCCCACACCGTCGAGGCGACGACCGTGCCGAGGGCGTAGGGGTTGAACGATGATTGCGGCGTCGTGTCGACCTCATCGAGTAACGCCTCGTCGTAAACTCGCTGCTTGGACAGGTCTCGGTCGATATCGAAGAGCTCCTCGGAGATCGACGGGCCGATGAAGTTGGGCTCGCCGGTGGCCAGCGCTCCGAAGATGTCGGCGACCCCCTCGTCGAGCGCCGCCATACGGTTGGCGGCCGCGTCGGGCCAGTCGTCGAGCAGGTAGGCCGGGGCGCGCGCGTCCTCGTGGACGAGCCGGTTGACCACCGCGTGGCTATATTCGTGGACGATCACGCCGCGGTTGGCCGCCAGCGGGATCTCCTCGAGCAGAACCTGCGGCGGGATCAAAAAAGCGTCGAGGGTGAACGCATAGGCGGCGTTATCGGTCAAAAGATTGACCGGAATGATGAACGACAACGTCGGCGAATAGTACACGGGGATGCGGCCGACGGTGTCTTCGCCCACGCCGATGCTCTGGAAATAATCTACAGACTTCTCCAGGTGGTGATAGAGCGTGAACATCAGAAAGCTGTGGAAATCCAGCCCCTTGACCGCGCCGTCTTCGCGCTCGTAGCGTGCCTGCGGGGTCTCGTCGCCCTCGATGAGGAGCGCCTCCTTGTAGTCCGCTTCGGTCTGCGGCTCCGAGGTCCCGGCGATGATGTCGCCGCCGCCTCGCAGGTAGGCGACCTCGCCGTCGACCGCCTCGACGTCATCGAGCGTCTCGATGGTCGACTCGACGACCTCATATTGGCGCTGATCGGCGTTCCAATCGAGCACCAAAAACCGGTCGCCCTCCTCGACGTCCGGGTTGCCGCAGCCGCCCAAAACAAGCGCCAGGACGGCCAGCACTCCCCATATCTTCAAAGCTCTCATCACATCACCCTCGACGGAATAAATCGCCTCTACTCAGGCCAGTAGACGTTAGCGCCAGCGGCCGTCGCGAAGCAAGTTGACATCGCGTTTGAATGAATCGCCGGGTGCGCGCGTCTTGTAAACGAGCGCACCAACTGCAGTGGCTAAGCCCGTCGGAGTGGCCGTCGCGTTCGCCGCGTTCCCATTCGCTGTGTGTCCAAATGCGTGATAAAAGATAGATCTCGAACCACCAACCGGAGAATTGACGATGAAAAATTGCACTCGAATCATGCTCGCCGCGCTTGCCGTCGTCTTCGTGACCACCAGCGCCGCCTCGGCGTTTGCCGCCAAGGGCGGGGTGGGCAGCGTCGCCACGGCCAAGGAGCAGACCCGCAAGATGTCGGTGACCTTCTCGCCGCTTCGGCTGCTCAGCCCGATGGTCCGGCTGACCGGTGAGTTCAAGGCCGACGACCAGTGGTCGATCGCCGGGACGTTCGGTTTTGGTTCGTATACCGAGGGTGAGGACGCCGAGGGCAACGCGCTGACCCACGACGCCTGGGAGGCCGGCGGCCAGGCGCGCTACTACGCGCTGGGCGGCTTCGATCACGGGCTGCACCTGGGCTTGGACGCGCTGTTTCGCGACGTGCCCGTCGAGACGACCGGCCTCTTCAGCGAGATCACCGAGGGCACCGGCCGTGGCCTGGCCATCGGCCCGATGGTTGGCTACAAAGTCGCCGCCGAGATGGGGCTTACCTTGGATGTCCAGGCCGGGCTGCGCTACGACGGCTTCGATATGCTCGCCGATGCCGAGACCCACGAAGAACTCGAAGAGCCGGCGCCCGACCAGGATCTGCATCCGATGATCAACGTCAATGTGGGTTGGTCGTTCTGAGCTGGCGTTGCCTTCGTTGACCGATGTGCAGGAAATGAGCG
>JBKGZI010000538.1:0-3562 GCA_046545675.1 Persicimonas sp. | reverse complement strand
AGCTCACCCAAGCTTGTTCACCGGCGGGATAAACCGCGCCGGGGTCTTCCGGCACCGCGCTCTACGCTCGTAAGACGAGTTTTTTCACCAGAACAATCCCCTCGCCCGTATAAACTCTTGGTCAGCCGGGCGCGCCGACGGCAGGCAAGAGATATTTCGAATACGCGCTGACGAGGGAATTTCCGTGCAAATCCGCTATCTCCTGTGGCTACCGACGCTCGTCTTACTGGTTTCATTCGTAGCGGGATGTACGAGCTCGGACGAAGGCGGCTGCACGACCGATCTCGAGTGCAAGGGCGACCGCGTCTGCAATACGTCGGGCCAGTGCATATTGCCCTTGAGAAGCGCTCCGGCCAATCCGGATGCCTCCAACGCCTCCGATGCGCCCGACACAGAACAAGTCCCCGACGCAGATAGCCGGCCCGATGCCGACCGCGGGGACGCGGCGACTGACAGCGACGAGGCCCCCGATGCGCCCGAGCTCGACGTCGGCGCCGACGCCGAGGCTGCCGAGCCGCCCGATGCGGCCGATTGTCCGGTCCCGCGCATTCGGGCGAGTATCGCCGGTGAGGACGACTGGTATCGGTCGACGATCCTTACTCATCCGGAGGAGACTATCGTGCTCAGCGCCGGCCAGAGCAGCGGCAATATCACCCACTATGAGTGGACCATCCTCGAGCGGCCTGGCTCGACACAGCGGCTGACGCCCGACAACACCTCCGAGTCCACTAGACTCTTTGTGGATCGGTCCGGCGCCTACCGCATCCAATTAACCGTCTACGACACCTCCGGCGCGGCGATTTGCGAGAGCAGCACCAACCTGACGATCCTCGCGACCCTCGACGCCGATCTCGTCATCACGCTCCTGTGGATTACCCCCAACGATCCCATCCAAACAGATGAATTTGGCTCAGATATGGACCTGCATTACCTGCACGAAAACGGCAGATGGAATGCGGATCCATGGGATGTCTTTTGGCGAAACTCCACGGTGGATTGGGGGCTCTCCGGGGACGAGGGCGACCCGAGCCTGGAAATCGATGATACCAACGGCGCCGGCCCCGAATCGATCACCCATAGCGGGCTCGAGGACGTAAAATACAGCGTGGGCGCGTACTACTACAGCGACTCGGGCCTGGGAGCCAGCTATGCCACGGTGCAGATCTACGTGCACGGACAACTCGCGTACGAAAAGAGAAATGAGTATATTCCGGGCACCGGCTACTTCTGGCACGTCGCGGATATCGAGGACCGGGGAGCGACCATCACTGAAGTCGATGCACTGACCAATGGATTTCCGGATTCGCCGTAAATCGCCGACCATGGGAGACCGACCGGTGACGAATCGAAGTATATTTATCCCAGTCATTTTGGCCGCGCTCGCGGCTGTGGCGATGCTCGGCTCGGGCTGCGTCGAATTGCCCGGCAATGCGAGTTGCACCAGCGACCAGGATTGCCGCGACGGCCGGATCTGCAGCGAGACGATCGGCGCCTGCGTCGAGCCGCCGGCCGCACCCGACGGCGGCCCGGATACCGGCCCCGATGTTCCGGTGGACCCGCAGCCGCGCATCGCCGCGCAGCCGGCGAGTCTGGTATTCGAGCGCATCGATGACGCCGACCCCAGCTGGCGGCGCTCGTGGCTCAAAACGACGGTCCGAAACGTGGGCGACGCGCCGCTGGTCATCGACGGCGTCGGCCACACCGGCGGTGACGCCTTCGAGCTGACCTACTCGGACGAGAGCACCGACACGTGGCTGTCCGACCCGGCCGCCATCCCGAACCCGCTCGGCCCCGGCGACTCCTTCGATATCCGGGCCTGGTACGAAACCGAGACCACAACCCCCGTCAGCGGGCATATCTTCATCGAGTCGAACGACCCGCGCGGGGAGTTTCACATTCCGATGTCGGCCGACGGCAGCCCGCCGTGTGTCGAGGTCACCAGCGGCGAGTATCTGTATTTTACGCCGCGCGGCACCAACGAGCCGGTCACCAAAGAGGTGACCCTGCGCAATTGCAGCGCGGACTCCTCGTTGGCCATTCGCGCCGTGCGCCTGGTGCACGACGGCGGCGGGGCGTTTTATGTACGCCAGGAGTCGCTGCCCGCCCGACTGCCCGAATATTCGGCGCTCGTCGCCCCGGGGGAGTCGGCCAGCGTCGAGCTCATCTATGATGGCGCGCGCCAGGAGTGGAACGCCGGGGAGTTGCTCATCGAGACGAACGTCCCCGATCGGCGCAGCATTCGCATCGGGCTGTACCGCCAGACCGACGAGAACGACTGCCCCATCGCCACGGCCGGCGCCCGCCTGTCTGAGGGCGCGCCATTTGTGAGGAGCCTCGACGCCGCCCTCGAGCAGTCCATCGAATTATCCGGACGGGCGAGCACCGACCCCGACGGCGACATCGAGACATATCAGTGGAGCATCGTCGACAAACCGTATGGCTCCAGCCAGCGCATCCGGCCCGACGAGAACGCGCGCGACGCGCAATTTCATATCGACCGGCCGGGCCGCTACGCCTTCGAGCTGCAGGTGTGGGACGACGAGGGCGAGACCAGCTGCCACGGCGCGGACCGCGTGGACGTGATCGCCCGGCACGAGTCGCGCGAGCTTCGAGTAGAGCTGGACTGGTACGCGCCGGCAGACCCCGACCCGGTCGACGAGGTCGGCGCGAACCTCGACGTACACTATCTGCACCCCAGCGGCCGCTGGGGCCAGGCGCCCTGGGACGTATTCTCCGGCAATCCCAACCCGGATTGGAGCCGGCCAAACCGCCCCGACGAATCGCCCGAGCTCGACGCCGACGTCACCAACGGCGCCGGCATCGAGCGCATCACCCACGCCACCCCGGAGGCGAACCTGGCCTTTCGCACGGGCGTCCACTACGTCGACGACGCCGGCTTCGGCACCAGCCTGGCCACCGCGCGCATCTACGTCGGAGACATGCTCCTCTACGAAGCGCGCGACCAGGCACTCGAAGAAGATCAATTCTGGGAGGTTGCTCAGATCGTCTATCCGGGACCGGACGTGACGATTGTCGATGAGGTATTCGAGGAGATGCCGGAGGAGTGATGGGGACTGCTGGGTAGCAGCCCCCAGGCGACAAACCCTCAAGCAAATGGACTCGCCGAGCCTTCCGAATAATACGGATTGCTGCCCGAGCTATGATCGGTGACGTCGATGATCTCTTTGACGTCCTCGGGGAAATGCTTCTTGACGATCTGCTCGATGCCCTGCTTGAGCGTGGCGGTCGAGGCGGCGCAACCCTGGCAGCCGCCGCTCATCTCGATATAGAGATTCTTTTCGAAATAATCGACCATCGCGATCTCGCCGCCGTGGCTGGCGACCATCGGATTGATCTCTTCGTCGATGACTTTCTGAATTTGGCGGCGCATCTATCTACCTCACTATGGTTACGACCCGGTCATTTTTGCGTGTTGGAAACGAACGCTCGGAGGCGTCCATTCCCATCTCTTACCTATAGCCCATCCCATCGCTATTGCAACCGCGCCGCTCCGGTTTGGCTTCGACGCCAGGGACGGCGTCGCTCCGGTTTGGCTTCGACG
>JBKGZI010000537.1:0-3591 GCA_046545675.1 Persicimonas sp. | reverse complement strand
GCACACCGATCTGGACGACATACGCCTCGCGTCGCAATCATTGATCGAACCTGCGGCGGGATCAATACGCGTTTTTGCCATCGCGTAGATGGGCATCGCGTGGATGGGCGAGATGAGAGGTTTGCGCCAACCCGACCCTACCCCGCCCAAAGATCCTCCCTCCCGAAACATTGACTACTGAACACCTGTACAGTACATTCAACCTATACATTAGTTCAGCTTGCAGCCGAGCGATCTGAATGGATCGGCCCCGAAAGATCAAACGAAAAGTTTATAAAATATTGTTTGGAGCACCATGCCTAGAGCTGCCCTTGATCTCGATAAATTTGGTGGCGTCGTTCGCGCGGCGAGCTTGCTCGATGAGCGCCAGAAGCGCCGGGGCGAGCAGGCTGCGCGGTGGGGGCGCGAGGAGCTGGCCGGCCGCCTGGTCGAGTTGTCGGCCGGGCGGGCGGGATCGGCGCTGACGGTGGCGATGGGGCTGGTGTGGCAGGCGCAGATGCAGGCCGAGCCGGTGGCCTGGGTGCATGCTGCTGAGTCCAGCGACGCGTCGTCGTTTTACCCGCCCGACGTGGCCCGCGGCGGCATCGACCTGGGGGCGCTGGCGGTGGTGCGGGTTGCCGATGGCCACAAAGCGGCGCGCGCCGCCGACAAGCTGGCCCGGTCGGGGGGCTTCGGGCTGGTGGTGCTCGATCTGGGCGGTGCCGCACCGCCGCCCACGCCGCTGATGCGCCGACTTCTCAAATGGGCCGAGGAGCACGATACGGCGCTCTTATGCCTGACCGATCGCCCCGAGGACGCCCCGGCGATCTGCCCGCTGGTGTCACTTCGCGCCGTCGCCGGCCGCCGGCGCGTCGACGAGGATCGCTTCGAGTGTCGAGTGGAGGTGGTGCGCGACAAACAGCGCGGGCCGGGATGGAGCCACGAGGAGGTATGCTGTGGACCGCCTGGCTTGCGTTAACCTGATCGATCTGCCGCTGCAGCTCCTGTTGCGCAGACATCCCAAGTGGAAGACAGATCCGGTGGTCGTCGTCGACAAAGACGAGCCCGGCGGCACGGTCGAATGGGTCAATAAATACGCGCGGCGTGCGCGGATCTTGCCCGGCATGCGCTACGGGGAGGCGCTGTCTCTGAAGCACGATCTCGAGGCCGGCTGCGTCGAATCTGGCGAGCTCGCCGCCAGCATCGAGGCGGTCGCCAAGAGACTGCTCGATTATACCCCGCATGTGGAGGCGGCCGACGATCAGCCGGGCATCTTCTGGCTCGACGCGGCTGGCTTCGAGCGGCTCTTCGGCAGCTTCGAGAGCTGGGCGAAGGCCGTCGCCGAGGAGCTTTTGGAGCGCGAGGGCTTTTATACCACGATCGTGGTCGGCTTCGGCCGATTCGGCACCTGGGCCATCGCCCGGGCCAAGCGCGGCGGACTGCTGATCTTGGGCGAGCCCGACGAGCAAGATCTGCTGGTGCGCCGGGTGCCGCTCGAGGCGCTGCACGTCGACCCGAAATTTCGCGACGCGCTCAATAAACTCGGTATTCGCACGGTCGGCGACTTCCTAAAACTCCCGCCAGACGGCGTACACAGACGCTTCGGCCAGCAGGCCCTGCAGCTCTACCGACGAGCCCGCGGCGATCTGAAGATGCCGCTGGTGCCCTATTCGCCCGACGACGCCCCCGCCGAGCACCTCGAGCTGGGCAGCCCGGAGCGCAACTCGACCCGGCTGGTCTTCTGGCTCAAGCGCTACCTGCACCCGCTTTTGGTCGAGCTCGACCGCCGCCAGGACAAGCTCGTGAGCCTGGAGATCATCTTTATCTTCGAGCGCGGCGCGGGCGCAGCGCGCTTCGGCGTGCGCCCGGCCGAGCCGACCGTCGACGAGGCCCAGGTGTTGGAGCTCATCCGGCTGCGGCTCGAATCGCTGGAGCTGAGCGCGGGCGTCGTCGAGGTCGAGCTGACCGCCCACACCACCCGCGCACGCCAGGAGCAGATCAGGATGTTCGTCGCCGCCAAGGGCCGCGACCTGGGCGCCGCCAACCGCGCGCTGGCCAGGCTTCGCGCCGAATTCGGCGACAGCGCGGTGGTGCGCGCTCGCCTCCGAGACGGCCACCTGCCCGAGGCCCGCTTCGAGTGGCAGCCGCTCGAGCGCCTCGAGGAGGCTGAGCCGCGCGAGCCCGACATACGCCCGCTGATCCGGCGCATCCGCCGCCGGCCTGAATCGCTCTCAGGGCCGATCGCCGGGCCTTTTTCAAACGACAGCGCCGGCCCCTTCGTGGTCTCCGGCGGCTGGTGGGCCGGCGGCGTCGACCGCCACTACCACTTCGTCGAGGACGAAAATGGCGAGGTCCAATGGATCTATTGGGACGCGAGGCGCGGGCGGTGGTTTCGCCATGGGGGGATCGAATGATGCGATCCAAGAGCGACCGAAGGGAGCCGATCCAAGAGCGACCAACGGGAGCTCCGCGCCCTGCTTTTCAAGGGCGCAATGGTAGCCCCCGCCGACCGAAGGGAGCCGGGGGTGGAGGTGCGATAGCCAAAGAAATTACGTCTCGGGTTTTTGTGGACCCTCCCGGGGCTCCTTTCGCTAACGCTCCAGTCGGCCCGGGCTACCCGTGCAACGCTAAACTACGCGTTGCGAAGCTCCCTTTGGTCGCTTTTGGGTGTCGATAGCCATGTACGTACCCATCTGGTGCAAATCGAATTTCTCCTTCCTCGAGGGCGCCAGCCACCCCTTCGAATACGTCGAGGCGTGTCACGCGCTTGGGGTCGAGGCCCTCGCGCTGACCGATCGCGACGGGGTGTACGGAGTCGTGCAGGCGCATGTGGAGGCCAAAAAGCTCGGCATCGAGCTGATCATCGGCGCCGAGATGACCGTGGCGCCCCACGAGCTGGCCCTCGATGACCGCTCGACGATCGTGCTGCTCGCGCAGACTCGCGCCGGCTACGCCAACCTGTGCCGGCTGATCACCACCGGCCGGCTTCGCTGCGAGAAGGGCGACTCGGTGGTCACCTGGCGGGAGGTCTGCGAGCACGCCGGCGATCTGCTGGCGCTGTGGGGCGGGGAGCGCTCGCTGTTGGTCGCCGAGGAGGCGCCCGCGGAGGTGGCGGGCGAGCTCCGGGATGCCTTCGGCGACCGGCTCTACGCGATATGCGCGCGCCACCGACGCGCCGAGGAGATCGCCACCGAGGCCCGGCTCCTGCAGCGCGCCGCCCGGTGGGAGATCCCCGTCGCCGCGGCCAATGAGGTGCTCTACCACACCGAAGATCGCCGCCCCTTACAAGACCTGCTGACCTGTGTTCGCCACGGCGTAACCCTCGACGCCGCCGGCCGGCGCCTCAAGCCCAACGCCGAGCACGCGCTCAAAGATCCGCACGCGTTCCGAAAGCTCTTCCCCGACCATCCCGAGTTCATCGCCCGCACCCGCGAGATCTCCGATCGCTGCACGTTCTCGATGGACGAGCTTCGCTACCGGTATCCGTCCGAGGAGCTCCCCGGCGGGATGACCTCGGCCGACCGCCTGCGGCAATTGACGTACGAGGGGGCTAAAAAACGCTACGACGCCAGGGACGGCGTCGCTCCGGTTGAAACACGCTACGACGCCAGG
>JBKGZI010000536.1:0-3613 GCA_046545675.1 Persicimonas sp. | reverse complement strand
ACGGATGCGTGCAACGATTTCGAGGGTGCTGCCTCGACGGGAGTCGGTGACGCGTGTGGCTTGTTTGACACATGCAAATCAGAGCAGGGTTTTTCGGGTACCGATTGCACGACGGTCGTGTCGACCTGCTTTGGAAATGACAATAACGACACGAATAACGGAACAGCGGACGCTGGTGACACCGGCACCGACGACACCGGCACCGACGACACCGGCACCGACGACACCGGCTCCGAGGATACCGGCTCCGAGGATACCGGCACCGACGACACCGGCACCGACGACACCGGCACCGATGACTGCACAGACGGAGAACAGAGATGTGATGGTGCCACCGTTCAGACATGTACCTCCGGTGTCTGGGAGGACGGTGAGGACTGCGCTGCATCGGGCAAAAGCTGTGCCGAGGATGGCTCGACGGCGGCGTGTTCGGGAGCAGACCAAGAATTCGACTGCGCCCAGGGAGGGTGCTCACAGACCTGCCAAAACGGCGAGACCTGCACGATGAGTTGCGCAGGGGGGAGCTGCGATCAAACCTGCGAGGACGGAGCCACGTGCACCATGGTCTGTGAAGGTTCGGGATGCTCGCAGTCGTGTGAGGACGGTTCAGATTGCACCGCCCAATGCCCCGGCTCGACCTGTTCACAAACATGCAGCACAAACGCGACTTGTGAGTTTGACTGCAATGGCGGGCTCTGCACGCAAGACTGCGGGGGCAGCGACGATTGCACGACCACTTGCACCCCGCAGACCTGCCTCTAGTCCGCCCTTCGTCGTCTCGCTGTCTGCGAGGCCTCGAAGAGAGAGTTAGAGAGAAAGTAAGAGAGTTGGATATTGCAGCGGCTTTTTTGACTATCCAGCTCTCTGGCTTGTCTACGCTGCTCGAGACTGAAATACTCCGCGCGCCGCGCCCGTTCATTCGAGGCGCGAAGGCAATTCGGCCGCCGAAGTATCTCCTGCAGTGCTCTCCGCCTATGACAGCCCAACCGAGCTTCAAAGATCCTGCGAACGCCACCTATGGCGAGCGCGTCTTCACCAAAGGCGCGATCGTGGTCCACGGCGCGCGCGAGCACAACCTACAAAACCTCGATCTGGTGCTGCCAAAGCGTCGGCTGGTGGTCTTTACCGGCCCGAGCGGCTCGGGCAAGTCGAGCCTGGCCTTCGACACCATCTACGCCGAGGGGCGGCGCAGATATGTGGAGAGTCTGTCGACCTACGCGCGCCAATTTCTGGGCCAGATCGAAAAGCCCGACTTCGATCTGATCGCCGGGTTGAGCCCGACGATCTCGATCGAACAAAAAACCTCGACCAATAACCCGCGCAGCACCGTGGGCACGGTGACCGAGCTGCACGACCACCTGCGCGTGCTCTACGCTCGACTTGGCCAGCAGCATTGTCATCAATGCGAGCGCCCGATCACCTCGATGTCCCGCGAGGCGATCATCGGCAGCGTGCTGTCGCTCGAGGAGGGCACGCGGTTTCTGGTCTACGCGCCGATCGTGCGCAACCGCAAAGGCGAATACCGCGAGCTCTTCGAAGATCTGCGCAAGGAGGGTTTTACCCGGGCGCGCATCGACGGTGAGATCCAGCTGATCGAAGATATCGACAAGCTCGACCTGCACACACGCCACGACATCGACGTGGTCATCGACCGCCTGATCGCCCGCGAGGGCAAGCAGCAGCGGATCAGCGACAGCGTCGAGCTCGCCCTGTCCACTGGCGACAACCGCTGCATCATCGCCACGCCCGACGATGACCGTGAGCGGCTGTACAGCACCGAGCGCGCCTGCACGCACTGCGGCATCGCGTTTCCGGAGCTGACCCACCAGAGCTTCTCGTTTAACAGCCCGGTGGGCATGTGCTCGGACTGCCAGGGCATCGGCACCACGCCACAGGTCGACCCCGAGTCGCTGGTCATCGACGCCTCGAAGTCGATCGCAGACGGCGCCGTCGAGGCCATCGGCCCGATCCCGTCGAGCGACCGCGGCGAGCGCTTCAAGCATAAGGACAGCGTCGCCTCGGTGTGGAAGCTGCTCGAGACGACCGCCAAGGCCCGCGAGATCGACCTCGATCGGCCCTGGTCGGAGTTGACCAGCGACGAGAAGAAGATCGTGCGCGTCGGCCCCGAAGAGGCCCAAAAGAACAGCTATAAGGGCTTCGCGGGCGTGGTGCCCTTCGTGGCGAAGGCCCATAAAAAGGCCCGCAAAAAGAGCACCCGGGAGTTCTTCGCCGAGTTTCTCGAGCCGGCGCCCTGCCCCACCGGCCACGGCCCGAGGCTTCGGCCGGAGAGCCGCGCGGTGATGTTCCGGGACCACTCGCTGGCCGACGTCGGCCAGATGGACATCCAGCGGGCGCGCGACTTCTTCGACGACGTCGAGCTCGAGGGCCGCGAGGCGACCATCGGCACCGAGTTGCTCCACGAGATTCGCGAGCGGCTGGGGTTTTTGCTCGACGTGGGACTGAATTACCTGTCGCTGGGCCGAGCGGCCACGACGCTGTCGGGCGGCGAAGCTCAGCGCATCCGGCTGGCCAGCCAACTCGGCAGCGAACTCTCCGGCATCCTGTACGTGCTCGATGAGCCGTCGATCGGCCTGCACGCGCGCGACCACCGCAGGCTGCTGGAGACCCTGCAGTCGCTTCGCGACCAGGGCAACTCGGTGATCGTCGTCGAGCACGACCGCGACACCATGGAGCACGCCGATTTGATCGTCGACTTCGGCCCCGGCGCCGGCCGAGACGGCGGCCATATCGTCGCCATGGGCACCCCCGAGGAGGTCCGCGAGTCGACCGGATCGCTGACCGCCGATTATCTGGCCGGCCGCAAAGAGATCGCGGTGCCCGACGAGCGGCGCACCATCGACACGCCGAGCTTCTGGATCCGAGGCGCTCGTCACAACAACCTCAAGGGCTTCGACGCGCGCTTTCCCACGGGCACGTTCACCTGCGTGACCGGTGTGTCGGGGGCGGGCAAGAGCTCGCTGGTCAACGAGACGCTCTACCCGGCGATTGCCCGCCACGTCTACTTCAAGCACCGCAGCGTGGGCTCTCACGAGGAGATCGAGGGCCTCGAACTCTTCGACAAGATCATCAAGATCGATCAGTCGCCGATCGGGCGCACCCCGCGCAGCAACCCGGCGACCTATACCAAGGCCTTCGACCACATCCGCGCGCTCTTTGCCAACCTGCCCGAGTCGCGCATGTACGGCTTCGACAAGGGCCGGTTTAGCTTCAACGTCAAGCAGGGCCGCTGCGAGGCGTGCAAGGGCCAGGGCGTGCAGACCGTCGAGATGAGCTTTTTGGCCGATGTTTACGTCCCCTGCGACGAATGCCTCGGCAGGCGCTTCGATCCGACCACGCTGCGGGTCAAATACCGCGGCCACAGTATCAACGACGTGCTCAATATGACCATCGCCGAGGCCGCCGAGCTCTTCGACAAGCACCCCAAGATCTCGCGGATCCTGCAGACGCTGCTCGACGTCGGCCTGCACTATATCCAGCTCGGCCAGCCCTCGCCGACCCTGTCGGGCGGCGAAGCCCAGCGCATCAAGCTGTCCCGCGAGCTGGCCAAGATCGCCACCGGCGATACGCTGTACATCCTCGACGAGCCCTCCAC
>JBKGZI010000535.1:0-3668 GCA_046545675.1 Persicimonas sp. | reverse complement strand
GCGCCTTGAAAGGCAACAGCGCGTCAATCATCGAGATGTGTATGATGAAAAGGCAAGATGCCGTCAGTCCAATGATACGCCGCGCTTCCCCGCACATCAGTTGCCATCACGCCAAACCTCCGATAACACCACCAACGAACGACCAACCCCATCAAGAAACCAAGAACCAAGAACCAAGAACCAAGAACCAAGAACACCTCAACAACCCAAACGCCCAACGAAGCCCGAGACCACATCATGACGGACACCACCGAACTCACCCCCACCGAACGCATCACCCGACTCCTCAACACCGTCGAGCCCGACTCCCCCCGCCACCGCGCGCTGGCCGCGGCGCTGGACTTCAAGGGCAGTTGGGTCGAGATGGCCCGCCACCTCAAGACCGTCGAGGACGACGAGCTGTGGGAGGAGTGGGATTACAAGAGCCTGAAAGCCTATTGCAAAGAGGAGCTGCAGTTGACCCGCGGCGAGATCCGCAAGATCCGAAACGGCTTCCAATGGCTCGAGGACGAGGCCCCCGAGCTGCTCGCCTCGGCCGACTCGAACGTCTCCGGCCACGACGCCGGCGCCCGCCCCGTCCCCGACATCGACCTGGTCGACCAGCTCGCCAAGGGCTACGAGAACGTCCAGCGCGACAAGCTGCCCCGCCAGGCCTACGACGAGCTCAAACAAGAGGCCCTCGACGGTAAGCGCTCGGCCTATTCACTGCGCCGCGAGTTCAAGGAAGCCATCCCCGAGCACAAGCGCGAGAAGAAGCCCCTCGACCCGCGCAAGCATTTTCGCAAGGCGCTCAAGGCGCTCGAGCGGGCGTTGGCCGAGTTGGAGGAGATGCAGGAAGAAGAAGACGCGCCGGACGCCGAGCTGGCTCAAAAGGCGCGGGCGTTGCGTGACGAGATGTTTCATATGTTGGCGACGAAAGAAGAGTGAGCGTGGAGGCGCTGAGTTTGCGGAGGCGCGGGATCTCTGGAGCACTGGAGCACTGAAGCGCGGCAGCACGGGGAGCACTGAAGCACGGTAGCTCTGGATCCACGGGGACACGGACGAGCACACGGAGCGCCTCTGGAGCACGGCTCTCCTCCCCGACGCCAAGCAGCCATGCCTCAACATGGTCGTGACAGTGCTACAGAGGTGTCCAGTGTGCTCTCCCGCGGTGCCGCGGATCCAATGGTTCCGTGCTCCAGCCTTCCCGTGTTCCAGCCTTCCCGTGTTCCCGTGTTACTGCGTTCCCGTGCTCCAGCGCGCCCCGCACAAGCAAGTATCTAATGACACCGATGCTGCGATCGTCCGGGAATGCAGACATAATCCACCCGAAAAAATTGACCGTCTCCATCCGCCGGGCCAAACTACGCCTCGAGCGATAGGCGCTCGATTATTACTAAATGTCTAAAGGGGATAAATGATGAGTGAAGATAATTCGCAGAAGGTTACTGAGGTAGGTCCGGGGCCGTCCGCAATCCGCTTTCGGGAGCCGGGGGGATCATTCGAGCTAATGGGTTACCTTCTGGTCACATTCGACGATGAAAAGAAGTTCTATAACTCCCACTTCGTCATGCGCGCCGGAGTGAAGCCGCCGCTGCCGCTCGATAAAATCGACAGTGAATTGTCGTTCACGAGGATCAAAGCGCCTGAGGAATCACCGGAAGAATTCTATAAATGGGCGGTCGAAAACGGCGAGTTCGGCGACAAAGTCGACACCTATCGCGCCGAAGAAACCTATTACGACTGGAAAGTCTGACCGCTCACTCCGTCGATGAGGCGCTCGCGCATCGCTCTGCAGCCGCGAGCGCCTCGTCGATGCTAATGACCTCCAGACGCTTATGCCACTGCTCTTCGGGCACCTTCTCCGCGAGTGCCCGCAGTGGCTTTATGAATTCCTCGCACTCGCTTCCACCTGCGCCGATGAGCAACCCCAGGATTTGAATACCAATCCGTGGGGCCGGGCAATTTACGGCAAAATCGGTGAGGCGTTTGATCGTGGCAGAATCACCCTTGCCTGTGCACTGCAGCGTCAAAGCCTGCATAAGCATTTTGCCTAGATCGAGTCCAGCCGCGCGATAAGCTTCGATGGACTCCTGCGCGAATCTCTCACAATCTCTAAGTTGCTCCCTCCGATAAGCATTGGCAGCTTCTATCATCGACATTCGAGCAGTCAATTCGGCAGACCCCAACATCTCCAATGCTGTGCCAAGCTCGCCAACTGGCTCCAGCCGCTCCCCCAGACGGTATTTGAGACTTCGAATCACGTAGTGACAGTGAGCTTGATAGTGATGTTGATGGAGCACCTCCGCATTGGCGAGCGCTCGTTCAATATGCTCGAGCGCCTGCTCATAAGCGAGGCCATCCAATAGCGCCGTCACGGCATTGATGTCGGACGATAGACGGGCGGCTGGCCGACACTTGATCTGAGCGGCCTCCAAATAGAGCTTCGAAGCCCGCAGAAACTCCCCCTCCTGATACGCGAGCATCCCCTGCCAACTGATGAAACTACCACGAGCCTCCTGCCCTACGCCTTCGCGTTCGACCCAACACTCGACGTCATCGAGCACCGCCTCGAGCATCGCCGGCGACCGTCTCACGCCTATTCTCATTCGATACATCTGTCTCTGAAGCTCCAACTCCCAATCCCGAAAAGGCTCCATACGACTAAGCCGCTCGAAGACGTCTTTATCGGCCCGCTGGCAAGCCACCCGCGCCAAGTCGACCAGTTCTTGGAGTCGCTCGAGGCGGATATTCCGGCCCCGGTCGGCCCGCTCGATGGCGTACAAGAGCTCCTCGATGCGCGCGGTCTCCTCTGTCGACAGCGCCACCTTTGCCCAGTCGGCGAGCAGCGAGTAGGCGGCGTTGGGGTCATTGGATTGTCGGCAGACCGCCATGCCCTCGCTGAGCGCGGCGATGGCCAGGCCGGCCTCGCCGCGGCCGTCGTGGTGGCGGGCGGCGGCGCGGGCCTCGGCGATGACCTCGTCGGCCTGGCCGATGCGCAGCAGGTGCAGCAGCCGGCCGGGGGTGCCGGGGTCGAGGGCGTCGGCCAGGCGGCGGTGGACCTGTTCGATCTTGTCGGCCGAATAGGGGCTGGTGGCCATGGCGTCGACGGTGGTGACCACGCGGCCGTCGGGGGCGCGGGTGGTCACGCCGCGCTCGCAGAGCTCCTCGATCTTGGCCTCGAGCTCCCAGCGGGCGAGCCCCATGATCGGGGCGAGGTGCTCGGGGCGCGCGTTGGGGCCGGCGAGCTTGAACCAGACGAGCAGCGCGCGCATCTGGGGGTCGTCGTCGAAGGCGGCCGCCGGCGGGGCCGATGCCTGCAATTGCAGGCCGCGGCGCAGCCGCTCGAGCTGCTGGGGCGGCACGACGACCTTCTCGCCGCGAAAATGCGCCAGCCCGTGGCGCACCCACAGGTTGATCTCGCGCACGATCGCGCGGGCCACCCCGCCGGTGCGCAGCCACAATTGGCGCGCGCCCTCGCTGCGCAGCCGGAAGATCGGCTCCGGGCCGTCGAAGAGGGCTTCGAGCTCGGTCATGTCGAAGGCACGAAGACGCAGACAGCCAACTGCTTCGACGCCAGGGACGGCGTCGCTCCTGTTTTTGGCGCCAGGGACGGCGTCGCTCCTGTTTTCGACGCCAGGGACGGCGTCGCTCCTGTTTTCGACGCCAGGGACGGCGTCGCTCCTGTT
>JBKGZI010000534.1:0-3670 GCA_046545675.1 Persicimonas sp. | reverse complement strand
CCAAGAACCAAGAACCAAGAACCAAGAACCAAGAACCAAGAACCAAGAACCAAGATGACGCATCGAGTGTCTCGAGCTTCTCGTTATCCACAAGACTTACTACGCGCTTGTACTTAACCAACCCTTGATCGCTTCGTAGACCCGCGGATCGCAGAGGACGTCGAGGTGGCTGGTGCCGCGGACGACGAGCTGATGGGAGTCGGGGAAGGCGAGGTCGAGTTCGGGGTCCTCGTGGCGTCCCAGCGCACTGTCCAACTGCACGAGCCCGTCGCCGATCACGTGGTCGGTGATGTGGCCGGCCGCCTCGCCGGTCGTCGCCGCCACGGTATAGCAATCCACGCCGTCGGGCAGCGGCACCGGGTGGCGCCGATCGGGCGACCGCTCGAAGCGCTCGTGTCCTTGCCAGTCTTCGTGGACCACATTGCCGTAGCGCAGGTCGGTGACCCCGGCGCTTCGGATCTTGCCCAGCCGGGCGAACGGCGCGCTATACGGGCTGATCTGCAGGAGATTGTCGACCCAATTGCCGGAGCGCTCCAGGAGCGCTCCGTGATGGGGCGTGGCCAGGCAGACCAGCTTTCGCAGGCGCTCGCGCCAGTGGTGGCCGGCTCGCTCTGCGTAGTGACACGCGCTGCGAGCCACCAATCCGCCCATGCTATGGGCCAGGAACGTCAACTCTTCGAGCTCGGGGAGTTCGGCGACGAACGCCTCGAGCAGGTCGGCCAGCTCGGCGCCGTTGTCGGAGATATGCCGCCCCGAATTATAGCGCAGGTACAGCGGGACATACCCCAACTCGTCGGCCAGGGCGGCTCCGTGGTTATGGCCCTTCCAATTCCACTGCAGATCGTCGCAACTCGAGCCGTGCAGCATCAATAAGACCCGGCCCCCGGCCTGAGCCATGGCCTCGCGCAGCGCGGGATCGGCCGACACAACCTCGCCGTTCTGGCGAAGCTGCATGGGGATGGCCAACGGGTTGTCGCTGGCGACGAGGTGGTCTCCCAACACGCCGTTGAGCACCGCGATCATCATCTCGCGGCTGCGCGTCGGCTCCTCTCCGGCCTCCTCGGCCTCCGCAGCCGCGCGTGCCAGCGCAGCGTCGAGTCCGCCGCCCAACAACGTCGTGATCGCCCGAATATTCGAGTACACAAACCCGGTCATCCCGGTCGTTCGATGGCGCTGCTCCCCGGCGAAGAGTCCGCCGAAGGTGGTCACCGTCCGATGCAGATGCTCGACCAGATCGGTGATCCCCAAGATGGCGTCCACGGCCAACTTGCCGGCACCGCGTAGATAAGCAGCTCTCTGTTCGGGATCTGACGACATCTCTCTCTCGGGTGCAGACGCACAACGGCTTCGTCGATCAGGAGAACGCGCGCGGACCACTTTAGCAAGTGCGATGGCTTCCGGAGTCTACAAAGCAACCCCACGATACACCTCGACATTCCGACGCAACACGGTGCCGCAACATGGTGCCAAGGACGATGTTGGCCCACCGTCTGAGCCTCGCGCCCTTCTTTTTCCCCCGCACCTCATCTATAGTCGGGGCATGGTGACATATACGCGCATGTCGAAGGTGCTCGCGCTGAGCATCGTGGTGGCGATCGGCGCTGCCTCCACCGAACTGCACGCTCAGAACGCCGAGGAGCAGTCTCTCCGTGTGGGCTTGTATCAAAACAAGCCCAAGCTCTTCCGTGATCATCGCGGCCATCCGGCCGGCTTCTTCGTCGAGATCTTGGAGGCGATGTCGGCCGAAGAGGGCTGGGCCATCGAATACGTCGACTGCCACTGGAAACAGTGCCTCGAGATGCTCGACAGCGGCCAGCTCGATCTCATGCCCGACGTCGCCCTGTCCCCCGAGCGGGCGCGACGATTCGATTTTCATGACGTCGCCGTGGTCGATAGCTTTTCGCGCGTCTACGCCCCCTCAAGCGCCCAATTCGAGCGGCTCTCTGATCTAGCTGGTAAGCGAATGGCGGTGCTCGAAGGCTCGGTTCAACAAGACGAACTGCGCACCAAAAACAACCTCCTCGACGACAAGATGGAGTTGGTGGTCACCGATTCCTTCGACGATGCCTTCGCACGCGTGGCGGATGGGAAAGCCGACGGGGCCGTCACCAGTGGCTTTCATGGAGACGCTTCGGCCGGCGAGTACGACTTGGCTGCGACACCCATCGTCATACGGCCGTCCCACCTCTTCTTTGCCGCCCCGAAAGGATCTCAGGCCGATCAATTAGCGGCGATCGACCGATATCTGAACCAATGGCAGCGCGATGAGCTGTCGGTGTATTACTCCGCGTTGCGCAAATGGACCGGCGGGCCCACCCCCGAGCGCGCTTCCCCTTGGCTGGTCTATGTCCTCTGGGGCGGACTCGGCGTGCTACTCGTGGCCGCGCTCGCGATCGTGGTGCTCCGGCGTCAGGTCGCGATGCGCACACGACATCTCGACGAGCGCAACGACGAGCTTCGCGAGAATCAGCGACACCTGGCCCAAAGCGAGGCCCGCGCAAAGCGCATCATTCAAGGTCTGCCCATCGCGACTGCCGTGTGGCGGGCCACCGACCGAGGCCCGGCCCTGGAATCGATGAACGACGCCGCCATCGAGATGGTCGCGCCGACGAGGCCATCGCCGAAGGGAACCAAGCTCGACGACCTATACGCCTCGGATCATCCGATACGACAGATGGTCGAGGAATGCTTCGAGACCGAGAAGCGCAAACGCGTCGAAGTTCGTACGCCCATCTTCAGCGGTGACTCGACCAGGACACTCGTCATCACGTGCGGATTTCTCGAGCCCGGCACCGTGCTTTTGCATATCGAGGACATAACCGAACAAGTCCAGCTCCAACAAAAACTGCAGGTGACCCAGCGCCTCGAGACCGCCGGTCTGTTGGCCAGCGGCGTCGCGCACGACTTCAATAATCTCCTGACGGTGATCACCTCCAACGCCGAGCTGGCGCTGTCGGAGATCGACGACGACAGCCTGGCCTACGAAGATGTCCAGATCATCTTGGACTCCGCCAAGAAAGCCGCCGCCATCACCGGCCAGCTCCTGGCGTTTAGCCGAAACGAGGACATCGAGCCCAAACTCCTCAGTCTCTCAAAGAGCGTCGCCCAGCTCGCCGATATGCTCGGTCACTTTGTCAACGACAACATCTCCTTGGAGATCAACGCACGAGGCAAAGATGACCTGGTCTACATGGACCCCACACAGGTCGAGCGGATTGTCATGAACCTGGTCTTGAACGCGCGTGACGCGATTCGAGGAAAAGGAACGATTCACGTCTCGACTCGGGTCGACGTGGGTGCGGCACAGGCGATCCTCGAGGTCTCCGATACCGGAAGGGGCATGGACGAAGAGACCGCCTCTCGCGTCTTCGAGCCGTTCTTCACCACCAAGGCCAAGGACCGAGGTACGGGTCTGGGCCTGGCCACCGTCTATGGAGCCGTCACGCAGGTCGACGGCACGATCGACCTGGTCAGCGAGCCCGGCGAAGGCACGACCTTCACGATCGCGCTTCCTCTGTCGGCCGCCGACCAGCCCGCCCAGCCGGCTTCCCCCGAGCCAGCGCCTGTCGACTGAACCGCCGGCTGATCTGTACGGCGCACAAGAATGGGTGACAAGCACGCTACAGCCCAGTGCGCCGGCTTGCACGACCCTCTCAGCCAACCCGAGACG
>JBKGZI010000533.1:0-3684 GCA_046545675.1 Persicimonas sp. | reverse complement strand
CCTCGATCGCCACGGCCGTCGAACCGGCCGAGGCCGAGGCTGCAACCGACGAGCGCACCGCCGACGAGCACACATCCGACGAGCGCACCGCCGACGAGGACGATGATCGCACCCTGCAGCTCCATTATCGGGTCTGGGGCGATCGCGCCGACACGCCGAGCTTCGAGGACGATGTCGACGGGCGCAGCGCGCTTCGCCAATATTTGCGCGCACGGCTCGACATCGGCGACGACGATCTGGGCATGATCGCCGAGGTCGACCTGCTGGCCGGCCAGCTCGCCGGGGACCAACCGGCGGCGATCCCCCACGAGGCCGACACCGGCACCGGCGCGGGCCGAGACCCCTTCGAGCCCAGCCGAATCGTCGAGCCGCGCCAATTCTACGGAAAGTGGACATCGCCCGTGGGCCAGCTCAGCGCCGGCCTGCAGACCAGCCAGTGGGGGCTGGGGATCCTCGCCAACAGCGGCGCGGCCGACCGCGAGGGGCTGTTCAACCAGAACTTCGGCGGCGATCGAGTGGTGCGCGCGGTCTTCGCCACGGCGCCGCTTCGCCCGCTGATCGACAGCCCCGTCGCCCGGGATATTTACCTGGCCGTGGGCGGCGATACGGTCTGGCGTGACGAAAACGCCGATTTCTTGGCCGGCGATCGCGCCTACCAGGGGATCGTCGCCGCGCTCTACGATACCGAGGCCACCAAGGGCGGCACCTACTTGGTCTATCGCAATCAGAGCGACCGGGACGGGGACTTTTTGGAGGTCTTCGCCGTCGATCTCTACGCCGACCACAGCTTTGTGGTCGCAGACGACTGGCGTGTGCGAGCGGCCGCCGAGGGCGCGCTGCTAACCGGCAGCACCGACCGCACGCTCACCGAAGGCAGCGCCGAGCCGGTCTCGGTGCTCGGCCTGGGCGCGGCGAGCGAGTTCGAAGTGCGCTACGAGCCGGCCCAGGTTGGCCTGCAGTTGCTCGCCGGCATGGCCTCGGGCGACGCCAACGCCAGCGACGACACCCTGTATCGCTTTCGCTTTGATCCCAATTATGACGTCGGCCTGGTGCTCTTCGACCACTACCTGCCCGCGGTCACCCGGGCGAGCGTCGACCGCGTCGACGACCCGGCCCGCAGTGGCCAGCCGCCCAAAGGCCTGGGCGGGCTGGTCAACGACGGCGGCGTCGAGAACGCTTGGTATCTGAGCCCGGGCGTGCTCTACGGTGATCCGGACGGCTTTTTGGCCGGCGTCAACTTCCTGTGGGCCAAGGCCGACCAACCGATCGCCGATCCCTACCTGAGCTTCGAGGGCGGCGGCCAACTCGCCGGCCCCAACGGGCGCACTCCGGCCTCCGACGACCTCGGCATGGAGCTCGACGCCGCGCTGCGCTACCGATATATGCCCACCGACAGACTTACGCTGGAACTCAAGGGCGAATACGGTATCTTCTTTCCCGGCGAGGCGTTCGACGACGCCTCGGGCGGCTCCGACGAGGCGCAGAGCCTCGCCAGAGTGCGCGCCAGCGTCCTCTGGTGAGCAGACTTATCGCATCCAACCCGCATAGCTAGAGCAACCAAGTGACGACTCATCGCCCTACTTTTTGGCGCCCGCACCCGCTCGACCGCAACGACACGGTCATCGGCGTCATGGTCTTCGTGGCCACGCTCGCCTTGCTCATGGCGACGATGGACATGGGCTTTACCCGCGACGAGGGCTTTTACTTCAAGGCGGCCTACGACTATATCGGCTGGTTCGAGGCGCTGTGGGACAACCTGCTCGCCGGCAACCTGGCCGAGAGCTTCTCCAAATCGAATATTGACAAGCATTGGGGCTACAACAAAGAGCACCCGGTGCTGGTCAAGACGCTCTTCGCGCTGAGCCACAAGCTCTTCCACGACCAACTCGCCTGGCTGAGCGCCTCGGAGGCCATGCGGCTTCCCGGGGCGGTCTTCGGGTCATTGGCGGTGGTGGTGACCTACCTCTTCGGGCGCCAGACGTTCGGGCGCCTGGCCGGCCTGGTCGCCGCAGGCGCGCTTTTATTCCAGCCGCGCTTCTTCTTCCACGCCCACCTGACCGTCTTCGACGTGCCCGTGACCGCGCTGTGGATCATGGTGATCTACGCGTATTGGCGAAGCTACGAGAGCAAGTGGTGGGCGCTGGCCACCGGCGTGTTGTGGGGGCTGGCTCTGTCGGCCAAGCTCAACGCCTTCTTCATCCCGCCGGTGCTCGGGCTGCACTGGCTGGCGGTCAACTGGCGAGGCTTTGGCATCGAGCGCGACGAATTCGGCATCCGACTGCGGCTGCCGCCGCTGCCGTGGGCGTTCGTGGCGATGGCGATCATCGGGCCCATTCTCTTCTACGCGCTGTGGCCCAGGCATTGGTTCGACACCTGGGACCGCGTGCAGTGGTATCTCAACTTCCACCTCAAGCACGTCCACTATTTCGTGTGGCACTTCGGTGAGCGGCTGAACAAGCCGCCGTTTCCGATATCTTTTCCGTGGGTGATGACGGCGGTGACGGTGCCGGCGACGATCCTCTTTGCCTTCGTGATGGGGCTGTGGGCGGCCGCGCGCCAGTGGCGGCTGGCCGACTGGGGCCGCCGCTGGCTTGCGGCGCTTCGCGAGCGGCGACTGCCCGCCACCCGCGACGCCCAGGACGGCTTCGACCCCAAGGGCACCGGGCTTTTGTTGGCCATCAACTTCGTCTTTCCGATCGCGCTGATCGGTATGCCGGAGACACCGATCTTCGGCGGCACCAAGCATTGGATGACGGCGATGCCGTTTCTGGCGATCTTCGCCGGCGCCGGGGTGGCGCTGGCCTGGCGCCACGGGACATACGCGCTCGCCCAGACGCTAGAGGAGATATCCGGAAAAGCGCGACTCACAGGCGTTGGCTGGGCGCTCGGGGCGCTGCTGAGCCTGTCGGTGCTCGGCCCGGCGGTCTACGCCACCGGCTACAACCACCCCTTTGGCACCAGCTATTATAACGAACTCATCGGCTCGTATCGCGGCGCGGCCGACGCCCAGATGATGCGTCAATTCTGGGGCTATTCCTCCCGGCAGGCGCTACCCTGGCTCAACGAGAACGCCCCCAAGAGGTCCGGCGTGTGGACCCACAATACCGTCGGCTACGCCTGGAGCATGTACCGGCGCGACGATCTCGTGCGCGGCGACATCCGACCGGCCTCCAAATATTCGAGCCAATACGCGCTCTTCCACCACCAGCGCGCGTTCGCCTGGCCGCTGTCACGCATGTGGAAGAGCTTCGGCACCTACGCCCCCGCCCACGTCGTCAGCATCGACGGCGTCCCGTTGTTGAGCGTTTATGAGCGGCCCGACGAAGAGCCAAAGAAGACAGACAAATAGCTGTAACGGAGCGACTGCTGGTCTATGCGGATAGACTCAGGTTGGAGGATTGTTGCCTCTCAAGGCGCCGTTGTTTGGCGCCGCGCCGAGACGAAGCGAAGCGGAGTCGAGGCCCTGTAGCCGGGGGGGAGCGCTCGGGCTACGCCCTTGCGCTCACCCCCGGGTCTACGCGCCATACCCCCCTCGAGCGGCGCCGCTGGAAGTTTAAGAAAATAACCGCCGCGATGGATGAGGTTGGGGCGCGCAGGCTCCGTCCTCGCCGCGGGAGCTCTGTCTCCCGCCGTAGCGTGTCCATGAGGTCGCAGCATGGACCACGTTCGGCGCCGACGGAGCGG
>JBKGZI010000532.1:0-3690 GCA_046545675.1 Persicimonas sp. | reverse complement strand
CGTTCGGGTAGTGGGCCTCCTCGAGCGGAATCTCGAGGGTGTGAGATTGGCCGTCGATGGTGAAGCGCTCCTTGGAGACGACGCCGTTTTGGCGAATCGTCAACAGCGCCTCGGCGTCGGCAAACGGCGCCTGGACGAGGATCTCGGCGGTGTCGCCGGCTTCGTAGGTTTCTTTGTCGGGGATGAGCTCGACTTCTTGTTTTTCGGCGCGTCGGTTCGGCGGCATCTGGCCGCCGGCGACCCACACCTTCATCTCGGTCATATTCGGCCGGCCGCGCTCGTCGCGCACCACGGCGCGAAGCCGCCAGGTGCCACCTTTTTCGGGGGTGAACGTGCAGCTTTTGGCCTCGTCGGCCGAGGTCAGATCGCAGGTCGTCTGGTCGGACTCGACCTCCTGCCACTTTCCGTTTTTCATGCGCCACTCCAGGCGCATCGCGCTCACCTCGACGGGCCGCTGGGCGACCAGGTCGCCGTCGATGTCGGCGACGATGGCCTCCACGTCGAAGGGCTCTCCGCGCTCGACGAAGTTTCGCTTTGTGCGAAGGCCGACGTAGGCCTGCGAGGGGTGGACGAGCATCGAGGTGTCCGCGCTCCAGGTCTGGCGGTTGACGTCGGTGACCGCCGAACTCGCCTCGACCACCGACGGCAACGGCGGCCGGGCGGAGTCGAAGCTCACCTCGAGGTGGTGCTTTCCGGCGGCGTCGGTATGTCCGGAGAAGCTCTCCGAGCGCGAGTCTCCGCCGGGGGAGGGGATCCACCAGGGCTGCCAGCGCCCGAAGATATAGTCGTCGCGGTTGGGCGGGGTGTATTGGCCGGTGCGGCTGGTGACCGTCCAGTTGACCGGCGCGCCGGCCAGGCCGCCGCCGGCGTAGTAGCTCGCCTCGGCGCCCAGTGTGGTCTTTTGGCCGACGACGTGCGGGCCGGCCTGCTTTGTGACGTCGACCTCGAATTCGGGTCGGCGAAACTCCTGGATCTGGAAGCTGTGGCCGGTTTGACCGTTGATATCGGAATCGGTGGGGCTCAGCGAGATATGGGCGGAGCCCAGATTGACGTCGTCGGGCAGGTCGATCTCGAAGTCGAAGCCGCCCGCATCACTCAGGACGGTGGTACCCTCGGCGAGGGTGTTCCCGCGTGGGCCCCGGACCTGGTATTTGACGCGCTCGAAGGCCACGGCGTCCAGCTTCGGGGTCTGTCCCACCCGCGACCGGCGCGCCCAGCCCTTGATATGGACCGTCTCGCCTGGCTTGTAGATGCCGCGGTCGTCGAAGACATGCCACAACACCGTCAGGGCGACGTCTCGCTGGACCCAATTCGAGCGGCCTCCACCCCACATCGAAAACGACTCCGGCAAGATGGCGATGTCGTCGTCACCCTGGGCGACCAGAATCTGTCCACGCTGGTCGGAGGCCTTGTCGGGAAGCTCGAGCTCGGCGAGGCCGGAGGCGTCACTGGAGGCGTCGTCGCCCTGGAGAAGGGATACCTCGACGTCCTCGAGCGGGGCGCCGTCGTCGAGCGCCGAGGTCCAGGTGAGGAGGCGGTCGCGGCTGGAGAACGCGTCTAGCGCGATGTCGGTTCCCTGCAACCAGGTCACCACTGCGTTGTGTCCGCGCCGGCGCGACGATTTGTCTTCGGTGTCGGTCGGCTCGATGACCACCACGAGCTGGCCGTGGCCATTGTCGTCGAGCGCCTCGTTCAGATCGACGCCGGTCTGGGTGAATTGATCTGCCTCGGCGTCGATGTCGACCTCGGTGTCGAGCACGTTTTTGCCCGGCGGGCGGGCCGACTCGTCGCGGTAGCGGTTCTGCAGATAGCTGAGATAGGCGTGCCAGTCGCTCGGCTCGACCTCGAAGGCGCGAACGCGCATGCTCTCGTGGTTGACGCTAAAGACCGGGAAGCGGCCGTCGGCGGCCGGGTCGAGCACCGTCAGAACGCCCGCCGACGAGCCGAGCCTGGGCGGGGCCTTGCCGACGTGAAATGTGCGGGTGACATCCTCGCCGAGCGTCTGGCCGAGCTTGTCCTGGATAGCCGCGTCGAAGGTGACCTCGTAGGTCGTTCGCGGCTGGCTTTGTCCGCGAATATACAGCTGCGAGTGGCGCACCTCGGCGTCGAAGTCGCCCAGCTCGGGCTCGACGCGGATCATGTCGGGGCTGAAGGCGTCCTCGTCGAGCGGATTGTTGAAGGAGGTGTACCAATTGGTCAGCGGTTGGCAGGGCCGCTCAGCAGGGCAACTGTGGCGCTCGAGGCGAAGCTTTTCGTAGGTGCGAAACGACTCGAGTTGCTCGGACCCGGTGCGCTTGGGGCCCTCGGCCGACGGCGCGCCTTTTGCGAGCCCGAGCTGCACGTCCGTCGCCGGCGGAAACGCGTCTGCCGGCCGAAGCGCAATCCAGTGGTCCTCCCGGGCTCGGTCGACGAGACTGCGCACGGTCTCGTCGGCTGCGATCTGGTCGTCGGTGGCCAATCTTACGCCCAGATCACGGCCGTCGGCGCGAAGAACGATATGGTCGACGAGCTCAGCGGGCTCGACCCGCTGATTAAACTCCAGGAAGAGCACCGGGGCGCGCTCGTGGAGCTGGCCGCTCGGGTAGGCGCGGCTGATCTCGAGGGCCGGCGTCTCGAAGGTCCACTCGACGGCTTCTTCGAGGCGATCGCCTCGAGCCGATTCGAGCTCTTTGGGCACGCTCACCGTATAATCTGTGGCCATCGGGAAACGCTCGCCATCGGGCTCGAAGAGTGCGGTGCGGGTTCCCACCCAGCGCCAGCTTCCCGGCACGTCGGGTTCGATGGAGGCGGGCTGAGTCTTGGCGGCGTCTTCCTGGCCGCTGACGGCGACGACCGGCTTCGAGAACGACACGCTGAGCTTCGGGGCGAGCGGGATTTCGCCCTCCGGTGCGAAGCGGGCAACCTCGAAGGGGGCGTCGTCATCGGCCTCGGTCAGCTCACGCTGTTGTTCCGGCGGAAAGGCCGTCTCGACGGTCTCGCCGGTGCGCGGCGCGGGCTTGGAGCGTTTGCGGAAGGCGAATTCGGTCTGCGCCTCGTCCTCGTCGGGCAGCGCGGGGAGCCGGCCGAGCAGCGTGGCGGTCTCCCGCTCGCCCAACGGCTCGCCGGTGACGGTGCGCGGGCGCACGGCGTCCTCGTCGGGTTCTTCGGCCTCGCGCAGGCTAAATCGCAGGCCTTCTTCGCCGTCGTCGTGCTCCATCGCAAACTCCCCATCGGCGTCGGCCGCCGCGTGTGTATCGTCGTCGCGGCCGTTTTTCTTGTCGCTGCAGCCTGCCAAAAGTATCGCTGCAGACAAAAGGACCAACCAAAATCGGTGACTTCTCATGGCGTAGTGCTCGTCGGATGAACGTCGAATATGCGGAGCATAGTGGAGACCGTCGCAAATGCCCAACGCGGGGGCATTCATTGAGACGTCGGGAGTATAAACGCATTCAATGGCAAAAGGATCTATGGAATCAATGAACGTGGCGGGTGTCCGAGGCTCTCTGTGGGTGCGCCCCACCGGTCGCGCCTACGGCGCACCCGGTGGTGGCTTACCCACAGTTATGGTTCGGATCCCGCACGAAACCACGCCCGGGCCGATCGCGATAAAGACGAACCACCCGCACGCTCATCCGACCACGAAACCAGACCATAACTGGGGGTAAGCCCAGCCGAGTCGCCCCCGGCCGACTCGGCGAGGCGCACCCCCAG